>JAHDFR010000006.1:28959-51293 GCA_020628065.1 Acidimicrobiales bacterium | reverse complement strand
TAAGCTGAAGCAATCGGCAGGCAGACCGCAAGAGGGAGGCGGCTTTGCAAATCATCAGGCAACTGCACGGTGGCGCGTGCGTCGTCGGCTTCAACAGCTTCAGCGACGATCGGGGAAGTTTCGCCGTCCCCTACGAAGCTACTTCGGCGGTTGAGCTTGGGCTTCCGGAACGGTTCGTTCAAGACAACCACTCCATCTCGGCCAAACCGGGAACCATCCGAGGCCTCCACCTCCAACTGAGGCCATTTGAGCAGGGCAAACTCGTTCGGGTCCTGCGAGGGGCCGTCCACGACGTGGTGGTTGACCTACGGCCCAGCTCGCCGGACATCGGCCATTACGAAAGCGTCGAGCTGCACGGCGGCGACAACACCGCGCTGTGGATCCCGGCCGGTTTCGGGCACGGATTCTGCACCCTCGAACCCGACACCGAAGTGTTCTATAAAGTCGACGCCCCATACGCCCCGCAGTCTGAGCTGTGTGTGGCCTGGGACGACCCGAACCTGGCCATCGATTGGCCGGTTGAATCAGGTTCGGCCATTCTGTCGGACAAGGACCGGCGCGGGCTCCCGTTTGATCAAGCCATGAACGTCATCGCCGGAGGAGCCACATGAGAATCGCGGTAACGGGCGGGCTGGGTTTCATCGGGTCCGCCGTGATACGCCACCTACTCACCGGCGTGGAGCTACCAGGCGGCGGGCCGGGGCCGACCGTGCTCAACATCGACAAAGCCACCTATGCCGCCACCACCGGTTCGGTGGCGTCGGTGTCCGACCTCGACCGCTACCAGCACGCAGCCGTCGATATCGCCGACGGCCCTTCAATCCAAGCGGCCCTGATCGAGTTCGAACCGGACGCCGTGGTGCACCTGGCAGCCGAGTCACACGTCGACCGATCCATCGACGGACCGGGCCAGTTCATTCGAACCAACGTCGTCGGCACGTTCGAGCTGCTGCAGGCGGCACGAATGGAAGCCGAGCGACGATCGATGCTCGAAGACTTCCGCTTCGTCCATGTCTCAACCGATGAGGTCTTCGGTTCGCTGGCCATGGACGCCGCTCCGTTTACCGAGACCACGGCCTACGATCCAAGGTCGCCGTACTCGGCGTCCAAGGCGGCATCCGACCATTTCGTGCGGGCCTGGCATGAAACCTACGGACTGCCGACCATCATCACCAATTGCTCAAACAACTACGGGCCGTTCCACTTCCCCGAAAAGCTGATCCCCCTCATGATCATCAAGGCGAAGGCCGGGGAGCCGCTGCCGGTTTACGGCAAAGGAGAAAACATCAGGGACTGGCTGTACGTGGAGGATCATGCTCGAGCGATCGTCACCGCCCTACTGCAAGGCGCACCGGGAGAGACCTACGCCATCGGCGGCAGCGCCGAGCAGTCGAACCTCGATGTGGTGCAAGCCATCTGCGATCTGGTGGACGAGGCTCTCGGCGACCGGGTCGGCGGTCGGCGGGACCTGATCACCTTCGTTGACGATCGGCCGGGCCACGACCTTCGCTACGCCATCGACTCCACTAAAGCGCAGACCGAACTCGGCTGGAAGCCGTCGGTCGACTTCACCGAAGGTCTTCGACGTACCGTCGACTGGTTTCTGGCCAACGAATGGTGGTGGCAACCGCTGCTGGACGAACGCTACGCCGGCCAGCGATTGGGCACGGTTGGTGGAGGTGACGATCAGCCATGACCCTTCGACCGCAAAACGACCTGAACCCGCTGGGCCGCAAAGGCATCATCCTGGCCGGAGGCACGGGAAGTCGCCTGCACCCGGTGACCATCGGTGTCTCGAAACAGCTGCTACCGGTGTACGACAAACCGATGATCTACTACCCCATCTCCACCTTGATGCTGGCCGGCATCACTGAGATTCTGATCATCACCACACCGGAAGACCAAGCCTCATTCGTGCGACTGTTGGGGTCGGGCCAAAAATGGGGAATCAACTTTCGCTACGCCACCCAGGCCGAACCGAAAGGGCTGGCCGAAGCGTTCCTTATCGGCGCCCGATTCCTCGGCGCCTCACCGTCGTGTCTCATCCTGGGCGACAACCTGTTCTACGGCAGCGGTTTCAGCGGCCAGCTTCAGTCGGTGTCGGCTCAAGCCGACGGGGCGTGCGTGTTCGCCCAGCAGGTGTCCGACCCCGAGCGCTACGGCATCGTCGAAGTCGATGATCATGGTCGGGCGTTGAGTATTGAAGAGAAGCCGGCGGTTCCAAAGTCGACGTGGGCGGTAACCGGCTTGTACTTCTACGACGACCAGGTGATCGACATCGCCCGTTCGATCGAGCCGTCGACCCGGGGCGAGCTGGAGATCACCGACGTCAACCGGATCTACCTAAACCAGGGTCAGCTACAGGTCGCCCAGTTGAGCCGGGGCTTCGCCTGGCTCGACACCGGCACGTTCAACTCCATGGTGGAAGCAGCCGAGTTCGTCCGGGTAATCGAGCAGCGCCAGCGCCAAAAGATCGCCAGCCCGGAAGAGATCGCCTGGCGGCTGGGCTACATCGACGATGAACGCCTGCTGGCACTGGCCCAGCCGCTACTCAAAGGCGGCTACGGCCAGTACCTCACCGAGCTGGTGACCGGGCCGTAGCAAGAATTGCCCACCCGGTGGCCAGCTTGCCCGTGGTATCAGTACCATGCTTGTTGTCGTCGCAGCCAGCGGTTGCAACAACCTGAGGGAATGAGGGAATGCTTAAGAAGAGGCTTCGCGAAGTCTTCGTGGAATCACCGGACTCATTCGGTGAGCGAGCACGGGCCAAACGGGCAGACCGGCTGTTGCGGGTCTTCCCCGATCTTTCCGACATGCGAGTCCTGGACCTTGGAGGGACAGCGTCGTTCTGGGAACGCCTACCTGTAAACCCGACCCATGTCACCACCCTCAACAGCGTTGCAGTCGAGGCTTCCCAGCAGTGGCACAGTCACGTCGTTGGCGATGCCTGCGAACCCCCGGACCACGTCTTGTCCGGAGAGTTTGACCTGGTTTTTTCGAACTCCACTATTGAGCACGTTGGAGACCGCCCGAGACGGGCAAAATTCGCGGAGGTCGCCCGAAGCTTGGGGCCTCGGCACTGGATTCAAACGCCCAACAGGTGGTTCCCAATCGAGCCCCATGTCCTGTTTCCATTCCAACAGTTTTTTCCGCTGACGGGCCGGGCGCTCGTGCACCGCTATTGGCCCCTGGTTCACACCCGCTCCCCATCAGTAGCGGCGGGGCGAATTCAAGCCGGACACACCGAGCTGATGGACCGAGCGGAGATGACAACCATCTTCCCTGACTCACGCATCGAGTCCGAAGTCGTGGTTCAAGGACTCCCGCCAAAATCACTGATCGCCATTCGAGATTGAGACCGGTTGGCCGACGGAACCAGGGCCGCACGAATCAATAGTTTCGGTAGAAACCACAGACCTCCGGTTTACCACTTTTCAATGATCGAAATCTAAACCACAATTCCCCGAATAGTGATCGATTTGATGTGGATATTTGTGCTCCACCCCGACATGAACATCCTTACCGTTTCTTTACGAGTACGGCCGCTAACCCTTACCGACGCCGATATAGGCTGACGCATCGATAGCCGAGGTCGCGCGGGCCCGGAAGGAAGAACATTGTCGTCAAACACACTGGTGCAACACCCGGCCAGTTCCGCCGTAGAGGACACGCCTGACCCAGCAGGAGGCCGTCGGCCCCGCCGGGCACGGTGGGCACCTCTTGCCACCGCTGGACTCGTCATGGCGCTTGTCGCCGGAGTACTGGTGTACGCCAGCGACTCCTCTCGGGCCTCCAACGATCCGGCGTTTGCGGCTGCGCCTGGCGAAGCAAGCACCGGTGTACCCGATGGGATTGGCCTGACCCCGAGCGGATCGATAAAGGCGAACGTGCCCGGCACGATCATTGATGCAGTTGAGGTCACCGGCAGTATCCATGTGCTCGCCGACAACGTGACCATCACCAATAGTCGAATCAATGCCGAAGGGACTTTCTACGGCATAAAGATCGCCTCCGGGGTGAGAGGCCTAACGGTCGCCGACAGCGAAATCTATGGAGCCAGATCGGCGGCAATTTCATATGGCGAATACGATGCCACCCGCCTCGACATTCACAGTTCCAGGGATGGCTTTCTGGCTGGAAGTAATGTCACCATTCGCGATTCATGGGTTCATGATTTGCAGTCCAACGGAGTAGGAATCCGGACAATCGGTGGCGTCGGTTCAACCATTTGGGGCAACCACATTGCGTTGGCCGATGGTTCATCCGGAGCCGCCATTGAGCTGAGAGCGGACCGTAAGAATCTCGAACACTGGCTCGTCCAGGGGAACTACCTGGACGGAGGCCGCAACACCCTGAAGTTCGATGCTCGCCGCCATGACGCCGTGAACGTCCAGTTCGCAGACAACCTCTGGATGGCGGACTCGTGGGGGCAGTCAGCAACCTACGTCAGAGCGTCGCCCTCGATCTGGAGCAACAATCGTCACTCAGATGGCACGGAGATCGCAAGTCCGCGTCCGGTCGACGACAACGTGGTGGTGACATTGGTACCGCCAGGACAGACGTCCACATCGCTGTCAACGCCAACGACCGACAATCCGTCAACCACGACCACCGAGTCAAGCTCAAGTTCGGTGGTTGAGACGACCGTCCCCGAGTCAACGGTCACGTCTACTCAACCAACGTCTACTTCCGGGCCGGAGCCAACGGATCCCTCGCCGACCACCGAGTCGCCCACCACCACGACCTCACCCACATCCACAGCACCAACAACGGCTCCGACGACGGCTCCGCCACCAGTCGCACCCGGATCGTGGGAGACTGCTGTCGGCAGCAACAACATTGAGACCATCAAGTCCTGGTACAAGGCGAATACCGGTTTCACCGCCTTCCACTCCCCCACTCTCGGCCGCAAGCTGACCGCCGACGATCTTGAACCGATGCGCGGCCTAGCCGTAACCGAAGACAACACCGTGATCGAAGGCAAGTACATCACCGGCTCAATTCGAATCCAGGCCAAGAACGTCACCATTCGAGGTTCGATCATCGACGTCAATGGCAGCTACAGCTACGGGGTCCAGGCAACCGATTCCAAAGCTCAAAACTGGAAGGTCGAGTACGTCACCTTCAAGAACAGCCGATTCGACTCGTCTCAGCACCACGACGACCGAGGCAACAGAGCTGTATTCGCCTCCCAACCAGGCCAGGCTCGCTTTACCCAAACCATGAACGGCTATGGCGCCGGGCTCAGATCGGAGTCCAGCAACAATCAGCTTTGGGAATACAACTACGTCGACCGCATCGTTACCAGCCCGGGCTCCCACAACACCTCGCTGTCCCTTCGTTCCAACAAGGGTGGCCGTGCGGTACAAGACATTGTGTTCCGCCGGAACCTCGTAGTAGACGGAACATCATCGGCTATGAGCTTCTACCCTCGAAGTGCAGAGGTTCACCGCAACCTGTTGTTCGAAGAGAACATCTTCGATATCTATTACTCCAACGACCGTACGGTCAACTACTGTGTCAATCGAGGGAGTGCAGAGCATGGCGGCGTGGTGTACAAGTGGGACAACGTGCGCTGGCGCGGCAACATTTTCGGCCAGTCTCAAACGTCCAAGTGCGGCACTTCAAACTTCGCATCGGGTAAGTCGGGTAACGAGTGGTCTCGCAACCGCTATCTGGACGGAACACCTATTAGCTGACGACAGGCCGTCCGGAACCGCCGATTCAACCACTCCCGGTCGGTCAATCTCGACGTATGAGGTTGACCGGCCGTGACATTTCCGACCATTCCGTCCAGCCACTCTTGGACGCACCAGTTTACGATTGGACGATCAACGCCAAAGAGGCCGGGTTGGATTGAATGCCTGACTGTCGGAGACTTCTCGGTTCATCTCTACCCCGAGGCTGAGATTGTGCCGGTTCACGACAGTGCCAACGATCGTGTCGGGTTGTTCGTCGGCCACGTCATCGACACCGATGCCCGACAGGTGGTCAGTGGACAGCTTACGTTTGACCCTCCGAGTTCGTCGGCCGCTGGAGTGGCCGACGACGGTGCATTGGATCGTGCGGTGGAAGACTTCGCGTATCGCTACGGCGGGTCTTGGCTGTTTCTCCTTGGTGCAGGTGTCAATCGGCTCTATGTCGATTGCACCGGCTCCCGCTCCGTTGTGTTCTCACCCGAGCAACAGACGGCAGCGGCGACCACCGGCCTGCTGTTGAACGATGATGAGTATCAGCACGCCTTTCGCTCCGACCTCTACGCAGACCTCGGGGTCGAAGACGCGGGTTGGTTCCCCGGTGGCTACACGGCTCACCGAGGTGTTCACAGACTGCTGCCGAATCACTACCTCAGCCTCGACACATGGACCACCCATCGCCACTGGCCGGTAGATTCCATACCCAACCTGAGCGTCGAAGCTGCATCTCAAATCGTGTCCGACATTACGCTCAGAGGATCGCAAGCCATAGTTGAGTCCGGTCTGACGCTCCAAGGCCTCACCGGAGGCACTGAGACCCGCTTCATGTTGGCTGCCAACCGTGCCCTGACCGACAACCTGAGCTTTGTCACGTTGGCCGGTCCGACCGCAAAGCGCGATATGACGTTGGCCAGCCGAGTAGTGGAACTGACCGGTATTAATCACCGGTTTCTGGAGTTGCGCCAAGCTGACTCCCAAGAGCAGACCGACTGGCTGTTCAAGGCCGGCCACTGCATCACCGGCAACAACATGGTCAATCATCCTTCGCTTGCTCCCTTGTCGAACTACGACGCCCTACTCGGTGGCCTAGGAGGTGAGGTCGGGCGCGCCTTCTTTTGGCGCCCGACAGACAGCACGTCCACCAAGCTCTCGGCCGCAACCATCGCAGCCCGTTTCGGCATGCCGCAACATCACGACGTCGTGGATGCAACCGAGCGGTGGTTCGAGCCGATGGCCGCCATGGACCCATTGCTGGTTCTTGACCTTGCCTATCTTGAGCTTCGGCTCGGACCGTGGGCCTTTGCCCAGAAGTACACCACCAGCTACGTCAATCACGTCTACCCGATGGTTCATCGCCAGGCCTATGAAGCCCTGCTGGGCTTGTCGGCGGAGCACAAACGCTCAAGCGCGTTCATAACAGAAGGCATCCGCCAATCCTGGCCAGAACTACTTTCCGTGCCGATCAACGAGTACGGCGACTACCGCGACCATCTTGAGGTGTTGGCCAAAGTAACCAACCCCCGATTGGTGGCGACCAAGCTTCGCAAACGTCTGGGGTGAGATCGACTCGACGTTACGAGTGAGCCTGGTCCCACGCCACCATGGGCGAGGCTTGGCCGAGGCGACGGGCCTTGATCTTTGCTGCCAGATTGACCCCCAGGTATGCCGGCAGATCCACCGCAGCTGACCGATCTGTCCGAAGCACATCGATCCACCCGCCACTTGGGCGATCATCGGGGTCAAATCCAGCAATCGTCTCGCCGCCAAGGCTGTTGTTTCCATGGAACACCCTGGCCTTACGATCAATCAGGCCTCTCACGTTTCCGATCGGTACCACAATCGACGAAGCCGGAACGATGCGTCGCTCGCTCACCCCAAACGACAGGTCGATGAAACGGTCATCGGCCATAATCAGCGGCAAGCGACCCAGTCGCTTCAGCCCCTCGGCGCTCAGGGCGTAGACGCCACGACCGGCTAGCCCATGAGCAATCGACGGTAGTTTGCTCCAGTATCTGTGGTACGACCGAGACACCCACGAGACTCCGCTGAAGTCGAAGTCGACTGCAGGGGCTGCCGCTACAACGCCTGGTTCACCTAGTGTCCGAACCAGTTGCCGAGCGGTACCGGTGTCAACAACAACATCGGCGTCGAGCACGATGAAGTCCGGCCCGCTTCCACTTCCAAGTCCATGGTTGATGGCGGCGGCTTTTCCTGCGTCGGGAATGTCAATGACGGAAACGCTCTGCCCGGCGTACAGACCTGACGCTGCCTTCTTGGCCGCTCCAACGGTGTCGTCGCTACTGCCGTTGGACAGCACGAGCACCTCGAACTCGCTCTGCTCAGCCTGTCCGAGCAAGCTCCGGAGGCACCGACCAATTACGTGCTCTTCATTGTGGGCAGGGATCAGGACAGTGGCCATGAGATCACCCCAGCCGTTTCCCGGTTGCATCAGCTACTTTGGCCGCTCCGGCATCCTGTGCCGCAACCTCACGTTCGACGGCGATCCGCTTTCGCAACTGCTTGCGGAAGATCCTTCGCACCGTCCCGACTGTCGACTGGGTCTTCTGACGGAGCGAGAGCTCACGTAGCCAAATGTGAGCCATCGGGAGATTCTCGTAGACGGGCGCATACGCTCGAAAGAGTCGAAGCATCTGGACCCGGGCCCACACTGAGCCCCTGGAAGTTTCGAGACCGGGCTGCGATTGCGGTAACAGGTCATTGGATACCGGCCAGGCCGTCAAGTACCCGGCGGCAATAGCGGCCTCGATGATCTCCTGCCCACGGCGACTACGGGCGACCAACAGTGATCGCCCCGGATCCGAACCATCCACTTCCTGGTACCAGGGGTCACCGACCGCAATGTCGGCGAACTCACCGGTGTGGTCAGCACAGACGTAGCAACGCCATTGCCGGTGCTTCTCAAGCACACCGCCCCACGATTCATCGTATGTCATGGTGCTGTTCTCGCCGGCAGCTGTCGTGGCCTCGGCCAGGCCCGGCCAGCCACGACCTCGATAACGTAGCGAAGTCAGATGGTCGGGCTCGACTCCCATTTGGCGGAGCATTTCAAGGGTGCCCTTGGTCGATGGAGTGCCAGCGCAGAAGATCCCGATGACAAGCCCGAGATTGGTATCGAGGTTGGGCCGATGACGTCTTGCTTGCTGAGTTGCGGCCACATCACAAGGTTTACCGATGAAGACGCAAGGGGCCTCAGCCCGCTCGATATTGTCAAGTCCTGTGCACGGGCTGGCCGGGGCGTACCGGGAACCGGTGGCGGCTACCAGCTCATCGACCGTGGTACTGAACGTCGTCTCGTTCAAATACGGAACGTCGTCTTGGGCCTTGATATGGACGACGCCTTCCATACCCCGTTGTTCGAGGCAAAAAGCAGACAATACCGTGGCTGCACCAGCGCTCGATCCCGCCCAGCGGATGTCCTCGTCAGAAGCGTAGCCCTCCCATACTCCGAGCACGGGGCCCCATGTGTCCTGGAGCTTATGATCAATGGAAGGATCGTTTCGATCGTAGTCGTGACGGAGACCAGCGCCAGGACAACAATCCAGTGTTGCTGACGCCGTTTCGGCACCTACGACCACAGAGGGCCGCAGACCTCTGTCGACAATGTCAACCATGGTGATGGTCTGCGGTTCCATGTACGCACACACACCGCATCCGGTGCACAAATGCCCCTCGGCCACGTCAACAATGCTTCTGGCCTTCATGATCCTTGAGCAGCACTGGTGCGGTCACGGGCGCCCAGGCCTTCTTCGACGATGGTACGCATTTGCTGACGCAGGTTCCTACGGAGATCGGGAAGACACTTGGATAGAGACTCTCTTGTTTCGGAGCGACGAGTCCACCGCTCAAAGAGAAAGTCCACAACCTCTTCGGTTTGAGCCGTCGTGGCATCAATCACCTCAGCGCTCTGGCCGACAGTGGCGAACACCGGCTCCGTCTTGATGCTGTAAGCCACGGCAGCCGTCGGCACGCCGGTAGACAATCCGGCGATGGTTGAGTGCATGCGGGCACCACAGAACCAGTCGCACTTTGAGATCCACCATTTGGCCTGGCCGGCAGTGAGTCCATCGGTGGGAAGAGCCCGAACCCTGGCAGGGTCGTACCCTCGCTCGGCCAGAATCGAGGCCACGGCCAGCTCATCGGACTCGGAACCGGGACGTTTGCCCAACACATGGGAAACCAGCAGCACCCGAGCATCCGAACGGGCCAATAGCCGATCAATTAGAGAGATCATGGCTGTCCGATAGTCAATGTTTATCTCGTCTCTCACCGTCCCCTTCGACAGCTCGCCTGCCAACAGCCCGCTGATGTTGATCCCTGCGACCGGGCCCGGTTGAACCATCCATAGTCGTAAATCATCATGCTTGCTGTCTTCGGGCTCGCTGGGAGACAGCCCAAAAGCAATATCCACACCACGTCGATGTCGAGTTGAGTCGTAGTCCGGTCCGACGAGATCACACAGAACGTCATAGCTTCGCTGGTCACGCGCCCACGCTGACGAGGCATCCCGCAGAATCCGGGCCGCCTCGACCCTGGCGTCCTCGGCATAGTACGGCCCGAAGGTTTGTGGAAGTAGCACGAGCGGTGTGCCGAGCCGAATGACAAGCTTCTTCGGTTGAGTGATGGCCTGAAAGCGGTGCGGGCCATACATATCGGTGAAGCTGTCACCACCGCTGATGTCTAGACAGGCCGTCGCCTCCTTAACGGCCGACACGCCGGCATTGGACGGCAGGCCGAGGCTGGCCGACATCTTCATCTGGAACAAGCTTTCAGGTCGATACCAACGACGTGAAAGGCGCATCCCGATCGACTCGTGGGTAATGGGCCGGGGGCCAGCCTGCACCACGCCTTCACGATGACCAAGACCGTTGTCGAACACTACAACCCGCACCCCTGAGCCGTACTCACTCAAGGCCTCCAGCATTGAGGTAGCGAGCGCCCCGACACCGAGATTTCCGGAGTCGAGCGCCGCTCCCATCACAGTAACCGTCTTCATACAGATAGCTCCCCTGTTACCTGCCCGACCGCCGTGGTAATAGCAGTTGCTCCGATCCAACGATCCATCCTGCCTCCGGTGCGGGCGGCGAGGCGGCGGCGGCGTTCCGGAGGCTGGTACGTCGTGCGTCCAACGATAAGGCCAGCGTCGGACAGCCACCTGTGCACGACCGATCGGTCGGTCCAGTGCACCCCAGCCTCCTCGAATCCACCAGCGCGAACCCTCTTTCGATGGACTCGGCGGAACGTTCGTAGGTAGGCCACATCTTCCCGGTTGTCGTAGACCACAATTATCCGACCCTCAGACGAAAGCAGGGGAACCACCTCATCCAGAACATCCGCGGGGTCGGCAAAGTACGCCAGGCTTCGGTTGAACAGGATGGCGTCGAAACGGCGCCCCGACAGCTCATCAAGCCCGGATTGTAGATCGGCGGACGTAGTTGTGATTCCGTACCTAGCCGGGCATGCGGCGATTATCGAGTCAATAGGTATGGCAGCAACGTCGATTCCCGCCTCCAAGAGCTTGCGTTCGGTCGCCCCTCGGTCGCACCCTATTGACAGCATCGAACGTGCAGAGCTCGATACAAGGTCGATGATTTCGTGATTCAGGGGCTCGTAGTAGCTCTTGTCCCACGTCGAGTCCTGATTCTTGATCGCTGTAGTCGGCTGAAACAGTCGCTGTGGAGGCTGACCCGATCGGTACTGCTCTTCCAACGCGGTGACCTGAGCCTCAACATCAGACCTCGTAACCCCGATGCGATTTACATAGGCATTTGGGAGATGATGTAGCGAATAGTCGAATAGCTCTGAAATACAGACCAGCCGGGTGAGACCGCAGCGGGTATAAGGATCGGTGGCAGCCGAGACCAACATGTCGAAATGCGTTTTATGAGGGTCAACGGTGAACCCACCAGACTCAATGCATGTCTTTAACTGCTGGCGATTCAAAATGTAACAGCCGGCATGGTCATTCGTATAACGTGCATACAGACGGCTGTTGGCCTCAATCAGCGAGTCAGGATCCCAATGGTAGACGTGGTGAGCCGTGCTGTAGTAGGCCTCCCCATCGTCACCAAACTCGTAGCGGAGAAAGCCGAGAATTCTGTCCGCCGGAAGAAGCTCACTGGCTTCAAGGAACAGTTCGACATGGCGCTCGCGCACCTCGGTATCGTCCTCGCTGTAGATGAAGAGGTCATACCGGTCCTGACGCTCGATGAACAGCCTGCGGTGGGCAAAGGGCAGCGACCACGGATCGTCAGTAGGGGCGCCTACCTGAACCTCCACGCTTGGACCGTAGTCCTTCGCCACGTCGGACAGCACGACAACATCAACGTCGTAGGGCATAGAGAGATAGGTGTCAATGAGATGCTGACAGTGGACCCTGTTTTTGGAGCCATGATTGGCGATGGTCACCAGAACCCGATAGCTCACGGCCGACCTCCGATTGAACTTGAAGACGAGTCGGTGTTTACGACCTCACTCCGAAGCCAGGCCAGCACCTCTGCTCCAATTCGGCTTGATCGATACTTCTCCAGCGGACAAACCGAAGAGGGAAAGGTGACCGACGCAACCTCGGCGAGTATCTCCGAGGTCAGCGGCCCGTCGTACAGGTTGACCCAATTCTGACCTAGATCGGACAGCAGACCCTCGGCGAAGGGTGTCCTGGGTGTCAACACCGGCCGATCGGCGCTGAGAGCGTGCACGAGTGAACCGGAGTGCAAGTAGTCTCGAAAGGGGGCAACCACCAAGTCGCAGACGCCGAGCAGCCTACGGTACCTTGAGTCCGAAAGATCCTCGATTTCCAACCGCACGCGATGGTCATTGCGAGCAGCCTGTTCCAAACGATCGACCAGCGATTTAGCCGTTCCCGGCGCATACCCGGCGATCAGCAGACGGTATTGAGGACCGGGCATTCTCTGAAAAGAATCGACAAGACGGTCAAGGCCCTTACTTTGACGGAGCTGACCGCAATATCCAACGACAACGTCCCCGACCTCGAATCCCAGCTCGGCGCGGGCGGACAAGCGCTCGTCCTCAGCCAGCGACTGCCCTGGATACGCAGGGTGTCGAACGGATCGGAACGGTCGATCGGCGAGCAGCCGATATTCATTCCGCACCAACTCAGAGGTTCGGTCCGAAAGTGTCAGAACGCCGTCCACACTTCTGAGCAACGCCGACATGAAAGGCCCCCAGAGCACCTTCTGTAAACCCCGCCCATCATGTGGCCTGAGATCGTGGGCCAGCCACACCACTTTGGTGGACGTTGGCAACACCCGTAAGTTACGTACTAGGTCCACCATGTTCTTGGCGGCGCCCGTCCGACTTTCGGCCTCCCAGAACACTCTTTGAGGCCAGTGCAGCAACAGCACGTCGACATCACGGACAACCGTCAAGGCGGCGATGGAATCAATCGACTCGATGCCGCAGCCGGCTTCGGACAACCCGTCGAGGAAAATCCGAAGAAAGCTATTCTGAGTGGAAACGTAGCCCGGCCAGCTCCCAACAATCATGTCGAATCCACCTCGCGCCCGAGGCGACTTTCGAGGACGTCAACCAAAGCCGCGGCGGCATCCTGGTGCATTTCCGGCGAGGGATAGTAGCGGTTTTCGCTCCAAACGCCGTGGCCGAGGTCTCGACGATCGTTGGCAGGGTTGACCTCCACCGGTTCGCCGGTGAAGCGACTGACGAGCGGTTGCGGGCTACCTCGATCAGTCGCACACTCGACGTAGTCATCACACATTGATCTGACCTGTTCGACCATTTCCGCAGTGACCAGTTGCGGAAACTGACCAAAAATTCCAGCTGCGGACTCATACGACTCAACGTAGTTCGGAGCTCTCTTGGAGAACCAGAACAAGACAACTGGAACATCGAGTCGTCGAATCAGCGATCTATAAGACTCGACCCAATTCGATCTGATTTCATCGATGAGAGGGCCGATTCGGCTCCGAACACGCAGCGGGTTGTTGGGTGCAAGACCGCGCAGCCGCGTTGGGATTCGCACCGGACCGATGTGAGCGGGCCCCGGAAACAGAGCTTCAGCTATGGCCTGCTGTGCTCCCATCCGGCGGCCATCGGACCGTCGGGTTACGTACTCCAATCCGCCACACTCGTAGAGGGAGTTGGACTGACTGCGGCCCGACATCACCTGCAGGACCACGATCTTGGATCTGTTCAGATAGGGCGACAGCTGGCTCTGGCCGAGGAAGAACTCGGGTCCGGCTCCGCCGTATCCGAGATTCAACACCGGAACATTCAGCCGATCGGCTAGCAACGTGGGAAAAGGACTCTCGGTGAAGCACCCGAACGTTTGCGCAGCACCCACGCAACAGACGTAGGGCTCTTCCGTCCCGCCGATTTGGCCACCGCTAAATCGTTCCGGAAAAGGGCCCCGAAACTGCAGCCCGGTTTCGGGAAGTTCAGACATCCGGTAATCGACCACGTCGTAGTCGCGGCGCTGATATCCGGACAGATGTGGCGCGATGACATGATTCAACATGGGGCCCTCCAAGCCCGATGATACAGGTCCGCTGGGCGGTGCCTACCCCTCGGATGCTCATGTGGACAATCTTTCATCTGCAGGTACCTTTGAGCCAACTATCTGTGAATAAGACGCTGCTGGGTGTGTTTGCCCAAGCCCACAGCTGACGTGTGACAGTCACCGGGGAATCGGACTACGAGGGAGGTCGGCCGTGACTACAGACGCAGTGACGTACGCCCCACCCCGACCAACGGGAACGCAGTCGGTACCCAATGCCGGTCCACTCCGCCTGGCGCGCCACTGGATGCGTCCCCTCATCGCCGAAGGGGACCACCTAGACGCTCTGGGCGCACTAACCATGTACCTGGCCCTGGTGTTGTTCATCCCCTCGCAATGGGTATTCCCCGGGCTGGGAGCCGCGGGACGTCCGGCCAACATCTTCGGTCTCGGGCTCTTCGGATTATGGGCGGTGGCCAAGGTGCTGCCGAACGTTGGCCGGCGACGAAGTCCGGTCCGCTGGTTTCTGCTCGCTTATGCACTGGCGGTGTTGACCTCGTACAGCTTGGCCTACGACCGCGGCCTGGATTCGGCCGAGTCCCTGGCTGCCGACCGGGCACTAATCTCGCTCGTATCAGCGGCCGGGGTGGTGCTGATCACCGCCGAAGGACTACCGACCCTGTCCCACGTAGTTATTCTGGCCCGCAGGCTCTCGGCCATGAGCTCAGTGGTGGTTGCTGCCGCCGTGATTCAGTTCGTGTTCAAATTCGACATCTTCGCCCAGATGCGATTTCCCGGACTGACCCTGAACTCACAGGTGAACACCCTGACAGTACGCGGATCGGGTGGGCTGGTGAGGGTGAAGGGTTCGATGCTCCACCCGATCGAATTCGGCGTGGCGATGGGCATGTTGTTGCCGATCGTACTTCATGTCGCATTGCACGAACAGGAAACCGAGCGACGACGAATCTGGTTCGGGCTGGCGGCCCTACACGCCGCCGCGTCCGCTATGGCGGTGTCCCGAAGCGCGGTACTGGCCACCATCACTGCCGCCCTGGTGCTGTTCTGGGCCTGGTCGCCCCTCATGAGACTAAAGGCTGCGGCCGCAGGCCTCGTGTTCCTGGTCTTGTTGCGAGGGACCGTTCCTGGCCTGCTCGGCACAATTCTCTCGCTGTTTCGCGCCTGGGACTCCGACCCGAGCATTCAAGGACGCACCAACGACTACGCCATAGTCGGACGCTACATCTTCGAGCGCCCGTTCTTCGGTCGAGGGCCTGACACGTTCATTCCGGCAAAGTACATCGTGTTGGACAACGCCTACCTGCTGGGCACGGTCAGCCTGGGGTTCGTGGGAATGGCGGCCTTGATCGTTCTGCTCTTAGCCGCCGTCGGATTCGGTCGTCGGTGCTACCGCAACAGCCCGTCGAATGCTGCCCGCCATTTGGCCATCGCCTGTTCAGCGACCATCGCAGTCGGGCTGACAACAGCCGTCACGTTCGACTTTTTCTCTTTTCCGACGGTCACCACAGTTCTCTTCCTGTCGACCGGCATGCTTGCAGCCTTGGCACTACCCGAAGCCGGCGGACGCAGATCGGTGTTCTTTGCTCCCCCTGACCTGATGCGGCTGTCGTATCGAGTCGGTTACCCGACGGTTCCGTGGTGGCACCGCTTCGACCCCGAACTCCGGAGGGTTTTGAGGCGGGACAACCGGGTCGCAGCCTTCGGCGGCGTCAATCAAATCTGGACCCGGAGATTGTCGGTTTCCTACTACCCGTTCACCGAGGATCCCAACGTCGAGCCGAATGTGGCCCAACTCATCAGTGCGGTTCGAGACAACAATATCAAGCCGGAGCAGTTGACCATTGCCGTAACCATGCTCAGCCCGCCCGACATCTTGCATGTAAGCCACCCGGAGCAACGTCTGTCAGGGAAGTTGAAGGACCGCGTCAGGGGCGTCCTACTTCTGCCGGCCATCGCCGTGGCCCGACGCCGGGGCAGCGTTATGGTCGCCGCTTTCGAACACGCCGACGTCGTCGGCGGCCGGACCGTCAACTGGTATCTCAGATGGTTCGATCGGATGGTCGATGCTGCCATATTCCGCAGCAAGGAGGATGCCGAACATGTACTTGAACGCCGCCCGGCGTTGAGAAGAGCCAGTCATCACCTGATCCGGTACGGCCATTTACGTAACGTAACAGCCTGGCTTCCATCGAAGAGCCGGGCACGGCAAGAGCTCCGACTTGCCTCGGACCGATCCATCGTGGTTATCGCCGGACCTATCACGGGAAGCGAAATCGACGCACTAACTGAAGTGTTCCAAGACGTCGAGAATCTGAAGCTTTCCATCGTTGTGGCCACTCGTCATCTCTCGAACCCACAGGACATCAGGGCCGTGGCCCGTCGACGGGTCCGTCTTATTCACGGTCCGTTGCCCTTCCAGAAACTGTTCTTGATCTTGCGGGCGGCCGATCTTGTCGTCGTGCCATGGGAGAACGGCGTGGACTATCGCTCGGTTATGGCCGCTCTCTCAGCAGACAAGCCTGTGGTCGCCTCCTGGAAGCCGCAACTTGCTGAGCTACGTGACCGCACCAGCCACGGCTGGCTCCGGCTATACGACGAACGGCTGCGAAGCGCCGATCTGGCCCGATACCTGAACACGAGTCCCACCGACTCGGCGCCAGACCTGGGCAACTTCGACTGGGGGCTGTTGGGCGGTGCCGTTCGTACTGTCTATGAGGATGCTCTATGCCCAACCTTGCCAACAGTCACCGTGGCGCCTGCAGCCAATCCACTCCGAGCAGTGACGGAAGAGCAGGTATGACTACAGACATCATTGCCGAACAGCCGGTACTACTCGAGCGCGACACACTTAGCCGAGCAAAGCTCTGGTACGAGTCTCTGCAGCAACAAGCCAAACTGATAGATGCGAACAGCCCTAACGTTTCAACCTCACGTCTGAAAGTCAGGGCAAAGGCCTTGGGGCCGCTGAGGCAACCGGTCTTCGTTCTCGGCTGCCCGCGGTCCGGAACCACCTACCTCGGCACCCTTTTGTCCGAACTGCGTGACTCGACCTACATCTACGAACCGCAGATCCTCAAGTACTACGTCCGACTCGTTCGTCAGGCCAAAGTCACTTCGCTGCACGCTGCCGCCATCTATCGGCTGGGTTTGCGATCGTTAGTTATGGCTGGCCCCGGTCACGGTGCACGAGCCATTGAGAAGAACCCAAATCACGTGTTCGCCGTCGAGCATCTGAAGTCGGTGTTTCCCGACGCCAGGTTCGTCGTCATCACGCGTGACGGCCGAGATGTTGCCGTTTCTCTGAGCGAGAAGCCATGGCATCGAGCCGACGCGATCGGATCGGGGCGAGAGCCCGGCGGGTACCTAAACGGACCCTACCCCCACTTCTACATTGAGCCGGACCGTGCCGACGAATACATCCAGACCTCGGACATTCACCGTTGCATCTGGATCTGGCGGCAGCACCAAGAGGAGGTTGAACGAGTCCGACACTCCGATGACATCAATCAGCTGCACATTCGCTACGAGGACTTGGTGCTCAAACCGTCCGAGACGGTCGACGTCCTGTGCGACTTCTTGGACGCCTCAAGCGAAAGCCGGTCAGCGGTCCATCAGCGGGCCAGATCCGGGCGAAGCTCGTCGGTTGGCCGCTGGCGTGACGTTCTCGACCAAGCAGACATGCAGGTGGTCGATAAAGAGGCCGGTGAGCTGCTTCGCCACCTTGGTTATGGCTGACACTGGTTATGGCTGACACTGGTTATGGCTGACACCCAAGTCACAAGCGCCTCTTCGGCCACTCCCAGCTTCGCTACTGCCGTCAAGTGGTCGTACGTCATGGACGGTGGCCGACAGCTGGCAACCACGGCCGTTACGTTTCTGCTGGCCAGTTTGCTGGGGCCGGAGATTTTAGGCCTGGCCGCCATGGCACTCGGATTCGTCATGATCATTCAGATGCTGCAGACCCAGGGGATGGCGGCCGCCCTTATCCAGCGCAAAGAGTTGACGGACGCCCATCTGTCATCAGCGTTTTGGGCGATTCTCTGCGTCAGTGCGGCCCTCACTGTTGCGGCCGTCGTTCTAGCCGGGTGGTGGGCAGGCGTTAACGAGGAGCCACAGCTTCGAGCGATTATCTGGGCCCTGTCGGCCATCGTTCCCATTCAGGCCCTTTCCGTCGTGCAGGAATCGCTGTTCCGCCGAAACATGGACTTTAAGACGCTGGCGCTCCGCACAAACACAGCAGTCATCGGCGCCGGTGTCCTCGCCGTCGCGCTCGCCTTCGCCGGAGCAGGAGTGTGGGCGCTGGTGGCCCAACAGGTAACCAGCGCCACTATCGGCGTAATTCTTCTTTGGTCCCGCAGCCGGTGGCGACCATCGATGTCATTTTCCTCGCAAGCCTTCAATGATCTCTTGGCTTTCTCGGGGTTGTCATTCGTCGCCACCCTGGCTGTCTTTCTTGGTACGAGATCCGATGCGATAGTCATTGGCGTTCTCTTCGGTCCGACAGCGGCAGGCCTCTTCTTTTTCGCCAATCGAATCATTCAGATGGTCACCGACTTCGCGTCGTCGGCCATCCAAGGTGCATCGCTTCCTGAGCTGTCACGCAACCAGGACGATGTCGAACACCAAACCCTCCGCCTCTCGACCATGTTGTCCACCAGCGCCATGGTCGCGTTTCCTCTTCTAGCGCTCGTCGCGGGGGGATCAGGCGAAATCGTTGAGCTACTTGGCCGAAGCGACTGGCGGCCAGCGGCCGACGTGATTCGTCTGTTGGCCGTGGCCGGAGCGGTCAAGGCAATCACTCTGTTTACCGGACCGTTCCTTCAATCGACCGGCCGACCAGGGGCACACGCCTTACTGTCATGGGCCGCTGCCCTGTTGGGCACGGCGGCGTTCGTAGTTGTGGGCTACCTGTTTGGCAACAATGATCTCGCCGCCCAAGTATCTGCTCTCGCCGTCTCTCGGGTGTTGGTTCACCTGGCATTTATTGCCATGTTTCTCGCACCCCTGATCATCCTTACCAACCTCTCCATCAGGCGGCTTACCAAGGCGCTGTGGGCCCCGACGGCAGTAGGGCTGACGACGTTCATACTCGCTGAGTGGTTTATCTCGCTTTTGGGTGGACAGCCGGTTCTGGTGGCGCTGACGGTCGGTGGCGGCTTCGCCGCCGTGGGTGCTGGAGCGTTGACAGTGGCTCTGAACCCTGTTGTCAGAGTTCGCTTGTCCAACCTGATCCAACAAGACCAGTAGGTCTTTTTCCCTAGTCGCACCTTAGGTTGCCTTGTCGATCAATCGATGTCCTTTGGCTTATAGTTGAACCTTGAGGGATTCCGAGGGATCTAGTGCTGGGAAGGGAAAGCCATGGCAGCGCTGCGTAAGTCGTCATACTTGTTTTTGCGACGTTTGTTGGTAAAGGGTTTGGTTGGTTTGACGGTTGCGATGACCGGTCTGCTAACCGTCTTCGGTGCTGCTCCAGCGGACGCAGCGCCACCCCCGGACTTCACGGATACAACCGTGCTGACGGGCATAAACAACGGTCTCGACATCCAGTTTCTCCCCGACGGAAGGGCCATGGTCTTGGAGCGCTCGGGGCGGTTGTTCATTTCAGATCTCGCCGGCCCGGCCCCTGGGATCGCTCCAGTTCTGGAGATCACCGACCTGTACACACCAGGTGAGTCGGGAACACTTGGATTTGCCATCGATCCCAGCTATGACACCAATGGCTACGTCTACATCTACTACACGAGTGACACCGACGATGTCGCCCGTGTTTCCCGGTTCACTGTCATCAACGACGTGGCCTCCCTCGCATCTGAATTCGTCGTTTGGGAAGATAGCGTTTCGGTCCGAAGCCACACAGCTTTCCACTTTGGCGGTGGACTGAGCTTCGGGCCCGACGGCCGTTTGTACCTGACTATTGGCGACAAGTGGGATGACCCGATGTGGTCCCAGGATCTGTCGCTATCAGCTGGCAAGGTTCTCCGCATGAACCCCGACGGTTCTCCTCCGACGGACAATCCCTTCTACAACACGCCTGGAGCGATGCCCGAGGTCTGGGCTCTGGGTCTCCGAAACCCATTCCGGTCCGGGTGGGATCTGGCGACTGGTCGCTTTTTCATCGCCGAGGTGGGCGGCAACCTGGCGGACTCCTGGGAGGACCTGCATCTCGGGTCGGCAGGCGCCAACTTCGGCTGGCCGATGTGTGAGGGCCCGAATCTCACTAATCGTGACGCCTGTAATCCAGCGTCATCTCAGCCAGCAAATTTTTCCGAGCCGTTCTTCTCCTACCCTCATGACGGCGACAACGCCGCAATCATCGACGGCACCGTGTACAACGCTTCTTCCTTTCCGCCCCAGTATCAGGGCGTCTACTTCTACGGCGACTACCCGCAGAACGAGATGCGCTATCTGACCTTTGATGCTCAGGGCAACGTCGATCAGACTCTGGTGTTCGATGACTTCACCGCCAACATCGCCGACATAGAGGTCGGGCCTGACGGTGCGCTCTACTGGATTCGGTACCATCCGACCGCCAGTCGCATCGACCGAATCTCCTTTGACGGCGCCAGCACCGGACCGGTTATCACCGATGTGGTGTCCAATCCGACCTCCGGCCCCGCACCGTTGGCTGTTACGTTCTCGGCCACGGCGTTCAGCCCGGGCGGGCTGCCTTTGAGTTACACCTGGGACTTCGGGGACGGCAACACGGGCACCGGTGCCAGTCCGACCCACACCTACTCGGCTGACGGAGAGTTCACCGTCATCGTCACTGTGTCAGACGGAGCGGAGTTCGCCAACTCCAACCCCATCACCATCACGGTCGGATCACCCCCTACGGCCTCCATAACGTCACCGGCCGACGGGGACGCCTTCCGAGCCGGCGGCACTGTCAACTTCACCGGCACAGGTTCCGATCCGGACGAAACGCTGGACGGAACAGACTATTCGTGGACCATCCAGCTGTTCCACGACAATCACGAACATCCATACGCCGGACCGACGACCGGCAGCAGTGGTTCGCTGTTTGTCGAGACCGACGGCCATGACTTCAGTGGTAGCACCGGCTTCGAAATCATCCTGACGGTGACTGACTCGACCGGCCTCACCGCGACCGACAGTGTCAGGGTGTATCCGGAGAAGGTCAACGTCGATCTAACGACCGATCCGCTTGGTGGAACTGTCACTGTTGATGGCGTTCCGAGAACGGCACCGGCGACCATTGACACCGCCATCGGCTTCGAGCACACGATTATTGCTCCTGAGGCGTTCTGCTCTGCCCAAGACGAATACGGGTTCGCCAGCTGGTCGGACGGCGGGGCGAGACAGCACGATATCACAGTCCCTGAAACAGGACTGTCGCTCACCGCCAACTACAACACGACGGGGACGTGCTCGCTGCCCGCGGGACTCGTCCTACAACTTGAGGGCGACAGCGGGATTGTCCAGACAGGCGGCGTGGTCAGCGCCTGGGCCGATCAATCTGGCAACGGCAACGACCTCACTGCAGCCGGTGACCCAACCACGACCACCTCACCGAGCGGCACCCCAGCAATCTCGTTCGAAGGGGGAGCCGATGCTCTGGAACGTCTATCCGGTGTCACCGGACTTCCAACAGGCTCGGGAGATCGAACTGTCTTTGCCGTCACGCAGTACAACAGCGTTGGATATGGCGGATTCGCATGGGGTCAGACTCTCCTAAATCAGGCATTCGGTCTAGTCGTGTCCAACAGCGGCGATCTGATGGTCCAAGCCTGGGGCACGTCGAATGACAAGATTTCTTCGACTCCGGGTACCGGCCAGGGGTGGATGGTGCAGTCCGCTATTGTCGACGCCAACAGCATGTCGCACTTCAAAGATGGCCAGCTGATCGATTCGTTCAACCACTCCTACAACACGGCATCGGGCGGTAAAATCGTTCTCGGCTCCGAACTGGATGGATCTCCACATCTGGATATGGATGTGGGGGCGGTCTTGGTGTTCGACAGAGCTCTGACAACGACCGAGAGGCAGAACGTCGAGGGGTACCTGGCCAACAAGTATCTGAGCACCGGTCCTGACGCCACCGACCCGGTGGTCGACCCAGGCCAGTCGTTCTCGATAGCCGACGACGCCGCGAATGGTGACGCTGT
>JAHDFR010000006.1:17252-28859 GCA_020628065.1 Acidimicrobiales bacterium | reverse complement strand
GACTGACGACCGTGGCCGACAAAATCACCATCGGCGCCGAACTCGACGACAGCCCCCACGTCAATATGAGCATCGCCGCCTACATCATCTACGACCGGGCGCTCTCTGAAACCGAGCGTCAACAGGTCGAGTCGTACCTGACAAGCAAATACCTCTAAGGGCTTAGGGACCGGCTGTGGCCTACTCGGACACCGGTGGGCCGTGGAAGCGGTCGCTCACGGCCGACGGTGTAACCAGGGCTCGAAGGTGGAAGCCCAGTATCGAGATCTTGTGATAGTGGGACGGCTGCCGCCGCAGAGCGAGCGAACGTAGGTCAGCGGCAAGCCATCCGACAGTTCTGGGAAGCAGATCGACTAGCAGCAGCAAATTCGCGCCGTAGGCGACCAGGGGACCTCTCCACTTTCGCAGGTAGCGCAGAGCGGAACGACGCTTGGCTTCGTACGACCAGGCTTTTTGAGCTGGTGAACGAGTACTCCCACCCTTTACGTGGGTGATCGAAACCGCCGGCTCAAAAACGGTGCGGAAGCCTTGAGCGGACATCCGCCGGCACAAGTCCGCCTCCTCGGTATACATGAAGTAGCCATCGTCGAGCAGCTGTCCGTTGAGATCATCACGGCGCACCATCAAGAAACTGCCCATGACGACCTCAACGTCAGACAGCGTTGCAGGCAGGGCCGAGCCATACCGGTCGTAGTTGAGCGTGTCGCTGTTGGGAAACGCCTGTGCAAGCATCAGCGATGTCGACACGAGACCGCGCACCGACGGGAACCTGAACACGCTGTTCTGCGGTGACCCGTCCGGGTGCAAAATGGCGCACCCGACGACGCCAATACCGTCGTCGTCCCGCAGAAGATCTCGGCAGTGGGCGATCGTTCCCGACGGGACTTCGGCATCGCTATTGAGCAACAGGACATAGGGCGCATCGGAGACATCAAAGGCCTGATTGTGAGCCCGGGCAAATCCTGCATTCTCATTATTCTCGACGACCGACACCTCAGGAAAGCGATCGCTGACCAACTTCACGGAGTGATCGGACGAACCGTTGTCAACCACTACGACGTTCAGGTCATCCACCTCGTCAGTAGCCATGAGACTCGCCAAACACGCCACAAGGAGATCAGCGGTATTCCAGTTCACTATGAAGACATCTACCTGGACAGGTTTCCTGGATGTGGCTTCAACATCTATCATGAGAGTTCGCCTTGAGTAGATACAGATTTCGGTCAGTGAGGGATGGTCGTGGGATGACAGCTGTTGGGTCCGCTAATGAATCAGGCTGGACGTTAAGCTCTCCCGTCGCTCCGGCCAAACCCCTGGGCGTCTTAGGGGCGACGCGAATTGTTCTGCGGTGGAGCCCTCTAGTTCTTCCACTTGTCGCAGCTTCAATCTACTTTGCCATCTCGCTCACGTCATCGATTCAACCTGAGCACACAGCCCAGGCCTCGATGTTGCTCACCGGGCCGAACGAGCTCCGCACCATCGACTTCGAAACCGGTGAAGTGTTTGTTGAAGATGTGAACCCTCTCAGCCTGCTGGGCGGATCGCTATCGACCGTCGCCGAGGTCACCGCTCTGTCACTGACCGACAGCGAGACGTCAAACGAACTCGACGACCAAGGTCTGGCCACTGTCTACAACGTTTGGAACGAGTCGCGAAGCCCGATCATCAACGCTGAAGCCATCGATTCCGATCCCGACTTGGCAGCCGACACAGTGGCATACCTGCTCGGACTGATCGGCGACGATCTCGAGCAGCGACAAAACGAACTCGACGCCCCGCTGACCAATCGAATCACCGCCCAGCCAATCGACGAGGTTTCGGTCAGCGACCCGGACTTCAGCGGACGGAATCGAACCAGGATCGGCTTAGCCGGCGTAGGTGCGGCGTTGAGCATCGCCTCTGCCTTTCTCTTCGAGGGCCTGTATCAGCTGTACCGCCGCTATCAGGCACGGAGGAAGGCCCGCCAGGAAGCCGAGCAGGAGTCAGGCTCGCTGGATGAGCTTCGGGACTACGTTGATGACGAGATCTATCCCGAGCCGGACCATCGACCCCAACCATCAGGGTCGACATCCTCGGGCAACAACGGACACAGCTCTGTGCAATCCGATCGGTCCGAGTCATCAATGACATCGATGGCCACTGAAACCATCCAAATCTCGCTCCACGAGCTGGATAAGCCGACCTCGTAGAGCACGTCGAAACATCGCAGAAACATTGGATGGGCAAAAGTACCGTCGCTACCCACAATGTCTTGTTGATGATTGCTGCTGTTTCTACAATAGAAGGTGCAATCGCCTATACAACTGAGGCTTACAACCTAGATCGCTCGGTATGTGTGCACCGTAAGGTCTAGTTTGTGGTGGGATATCGGAGGGAACATGAGGGAAGTCGTTCTGGTCGCATCTGGTGGCGGGCACGTCCAGCAGCTCAGGCTGCTGGCGGATCGTTTGCCGTACACGGGGCACCGTCGTTGGATAACTTTTGACACACCACAAACCCGTTCCCTCCTGGGTGGTGAAGACGTCAACTACGTTCCCTACGTCGGTCCCCGCGACTACAAGAATCTGTTTCGTAACGCCATAATGTCGCCAAGGATCGGTGTGGACAAGAACACCGAAGCCATGATCAGCACCGGCTCGGGCGTTGCTCTCGCCTACCTGCCGCAAAGCGGATTGCGTGGCATCCCAACGCACTACATCGAGAGTGCCACCAGGGTCATGGGTCCATCCCTCACCGGTCGCCTGCTCGAGCGCTGTCCCGGCGTGCGGGTTCATACCCAGTACGAAAGCTGGGCCAACGGACGATGGGGATTCGCCGGATCGGTATTCGAAGGTTTCGAAGCGGTCCCCCGCAGAGCCGACTCCAACCTCGGTCAGGTCCGCAAAGCGGTGGTGAGTCTAGGAACCATCAAACCCTACGGCTTTCGTCGTCTGGTGGAGCGCTTGGTCGACATGTTCAACGACGACGTGGAGGTCACTTGGCAGACAGGCTTCACCAACGTCGACGATCTGCCCATCGACGCTCAGAGCATGATCCCAGACCATGAGCTCAAGGCACGCATTGCCGACGCTGACCTTCTGGTTGCCCACGCCGGCACCGGCATCGCTCTCACCGGCCTCAGCGCCGGCGTCTGCCCCCTGCTGGTACCTCGTGAAGCCGCCCATGGTGAACATGTGGACAACCATCAGTTTGAGATTGCCAAGCTGCTGGACGATTCCGGGCTGGCCGTCAGCCGCAAAGTCGAAGAGCTCAGCTGCGACGACCTACTCCTGGCTACATCCCGCTCGGTGGTACGAGGCAGCAAGGCTCGCGAGCTGGCTATCGCCTGAACCCCAGGATCGGTCGCTCCGAGACCAGGCGGACCGAAAGACATTCGAAGATCTGCGCTAGGGCACCACTACCACCCGACCCCGGCTCGATCCAACGGACAGACCCGTCCACCCACGGGCAGCTCATCGTTCGATCGAGACCGGGTGTCGTCTTGCCTGCGATGCTGCCTCTCCGCCGCGTCCAGCGACTCTGAGCGTGCGCCTGGGGACCGGTGGTCGTAGATTGACTGTCGTGCGAACAGATCTGCAACCACCCGTGGCCGACATTCGATTCCTTGTCGAACGAGCGCTGGCCGAGGATCTAACTCCGTTCGGCGACCTGACGTCTTCGCTGATCGATCCGGCCAAGATGGCAACCGCCAACTTCAACGCCCGCCAGCCGGGCGTCCTCGCCGGGTGTCGATGTGTGGAGGAGACGTTCCACGCCGTCGACCCGTCACTGACCATCGAATGGCGGCTGCACGACGGTGATCGCCTAGCGGCCGGTGATGTTATCGCCGTGGCCGAAGGCCCCTACGCCACCCTGTTGACGGCTGAGCGAACAGCGCTCAACTTCCTTAGCCACCTGTCGGGGGTGGCCAGCAACGCCGCCCGCTGGGTCGACCTCGCCGCTGGCCGAGTCACCGTTTGGGACACCAGAAAGACCACGCCCGGGTACCGCTCGCTGCAGAAAGCGGCCGTGCGAGCCGGTGGGGCGGCCAACCATCGAGGCAACCTGTCGGACTGGTTGATGCTGAAAGACAACCACCTTGTCGGCACCACCATTGCGGCTGCGGTAGCAGAGGCCCGTCGACGCTGGCCGGGACGAACCGTCCATGTGGAAGCCGATCGTGAAGAGCAGATGTTCGAAGCCATGGAAGCCGGAGCCGACATCATCTTGTTGGACAACTTCACCCCGGATGAGCTCAAAACCCTGGTGCCGAAGGTCGGTGTATGGGTGGAGCAAACCGGTGGACGCCGGCCACTGCTGGAAGCCTCGGGCGGGATCACGCTGGACACGCTGGATGCCTACGCCGACACCGGTGTAGATCTCGTCTCATCCGGTTCGATAACCAATTCGGCACCGGTGCTCGACATCGGGCTTGACGTCGTTCCCAACCGCGATTGAATGGCGCGACGGCCACTACTGACAACGGTGCTGACTGCGGTGGTTGACATCGATGACTGACGGCGGCTCGGCGGGCCAACGGGGGGAATCCGACGGGATTGACTCGCCGACCGGGTGGATCGTGGCCGCTGCCACCTTTGTGTCCACCTTCACGGTCTTCGGGGTGGCGTACAGCTTTGGCGCATTCTTTCGCCCGATGGCCGACGAGTTCGGAGCCGATCGCAGCACCGTGGCCGTGGTCTTTGCCGTGACAACCCTGCTCTATTTCGGGTTGGGTGTCTTCACCGGTGGTGCCGCTGACCGCTATGGCCCTCGTCCTGTGCTGGCTGTCGGCGGCGCAGCGCTGGTCCTCGGGCTGATCGTGACCTCGCAGGTGAACTCTATTGTCGTCGGGTACATCACCTACGGTTTGGGGGTCGGTATTGGTGTGGCCTGTGGTTACGTGCCGATGGTGGCCTGCGTCGGGGCGTGGTTTGAGCGGCATCGCAGCACGGCGGTTGGTTTCGCCGTGGCCGGTATCGGTACCGGCACGCTGGTGGTCGCCCCGCTGGCCGAGCGTCTCATCAGCCGGGTCGGCTGGCGTAGCGCCTATCTCTACATGGCCGCTGGAGCCGCAGTTCTGCTTTCTTTGGCCGCCATCGGAGCTCGACGACCTCCGCAACCTCAGCAGGGACAGGCCGGCGACGGTCCATCGATGTCCCATCTCGTTGGTCGTATTCGTTCATCGCCGACATTCGCGGTGTTGTACGTCGCCATCATGTTCATTGCCATGGGGCTGTTCGTCCCGTTCGTCTTCCTGCCCGACTACGTGGCCGAGAGGAACATTGACGGTTCGGGATCGGTCATCGTCGGGCTGATCGGTTTGTGCTCGGTGGCCGGCCGGTTGGGTTTGGGGGCGGCCGCCAATCGCATCGACTCGATCCGGTTGTTCTACGGGTCGTTGTCCGTTATGGCCGTCAGCTATCTGATCTGGCTGACCGCCGCTGATCGCTACGCTCAGCTCGTCATGTTCGCCATCGTGTTGGGTGTGGCCTACGGTGGGTTTATCGCCCTGTCGCCGGTGGTCGCCGCTCGCCTGTTCGGCACCGTAGGGTTGGGCGCCATGTTGGGTGCCCTGTACACCGCGGCCGGTATCGGAGGCTTCATTGGACCTCCCGCAGCCGGAGCGTTGATTGATCGGTTCGGCTACACCCCCACCCTGGTCGGCGTTGCCGCCGTGTCGGCGTTAGGTGCTGGGACCGTTGTCTTCCTGCCCAAGTCCGGCTCTTAGCGGCCCGTCTCCATCTCGGCCAACACCGGACCGAGGGCTTCGGTGAGCTCTGGTAGGCGAAGCCCGAACGTGTCGTGAAGCAACATGGCGTCAAGTCGACTGTTGGCTGGGCGAGCGGCCGGAGTCGGGTACTCGTCGGTGGACAGCGGACGGCACCGCCCGTTGAACCCGGCCTTCGACGTCTTGAAGATCAGATTGGCGAATTCGAACCAGCTCACATCAGTGGGTGATGTCAGGTGGAAGACCCGATTTCGACCGGTGGCCGAATCGAGAGACCGACCCCCATCGGTGGCCTCGATGACGGCCACAACAGCCCGGGCGATGTCTCCCGCCGCCGTGGGGCAGCCGACTTGATCGTCCACCACTCCGAGTTCTTCCCGCTCGGACGCCAACCGCAACATGGTGGCGACAAAGTTGGACCCCAACGCACCGTAAACCCAGGCGGTTCGGAGCACTATCGACCGTTCAGCCGATAAGGCTGCGTCCTCACCGAGACTCTTCGTCTCGCCGTAAACGCCAAGCGGGTTCCGTTGATCCTCTTCGGTGTACCAGCCGTCTTTCGTACCGTCGAATACGTAGTCGGTGGAGATGTGCACCAACATGGCGCCGGTGGTGTTGGCTGCATCAGCCAGGTGTTGAACCCCGGTGGCATTTACCGCCAGGGCCCGCTCGGGCTCGGACTCCGCCTTGTCCACGGCGGTGTAGGCAGCGGCGTTGACGATGACGTCCGGTGTCACCTCGGCCGTGGTGTTCAACACGGCTCTGCGATCGGTGATATCCAACTCTGCTGATCCAAAGGTGACAACGTCGACGGAGGTTGGCCAGGTGCATCTGGCCAGCTCTGCTCCCACCTGTCCGTGGGCGCCTGTGACCAGAACTCGAAGCGCTCGGCTCGTGGTGTGTTGCCTCATGGGTGTGATGGTAGGTCCGTAGTGGCTACAGCGGGCCGATGTTCGTGACCGAGCCGATTGCGGTCTCCGGGTCATAGCCGGCCAGCAGAGGGGCGCCCGCCAACTCCGGAGCAAGATCCAGCAGCGGTACCATCACGAAGTTTCGCTCGGTCATACGAGGATGGGGAACCGTCAGGTTCGGCTCGTCCACGGTTTGGTCACCGTAGAGCAGGACGTCGACGTCCAGGGTGCGTGGACCCCAGCGCACGTCGCGGACCCGACCTTGGGCTCGTTCGAGTTCGTGACATAGCTCCAACAATTCAGCCGGACTGCGTGTTGTTTGCAGCTCCACCACAATGTTGTAGAAGGCGTCCTGTTCGACGCCGCCCACCGGCTCGGTCTCATACAACGGGGAGACGGCGACGAGCTCATAGATGGAGCCGACGGCCTCGACCAGGGTGGCTCGACGGTCGCCCAGGTTCGAACCCAGTCCGAGGAATGCCCGCACGACTGTCGGTTCTGTTCCTGGTTCGGCGTCAGCCACGTTTGCGGTGGATGGTGACTCCAGTGGTTTCCACGTTGGCCGCCACTGGAGGTCGCTTCTTGGCCATGGTCACGGTGACGGCGTCCACCAGCTCGTAGGTCAGAACCAACTCGGCGATACGAGTGGCCGCTCGTTCCAGCAGCTGGAACCGCTCGTCGGTTAGCTTGGCCCCGATTTCGTCGATGACGGCGCCGTAGTTCACCGTCTGTTCCAGCCGGTCGCTGTCACCGGCGCCGGCAAGATCGGCGTAGATGTCGATATCGATGCGGAACGGTTGTCGTCGAATTTGTTCTTCGTCCAGCACCCCGCAAAACAGCAGGAGTTCCAGGCCGCGGACCTCTATTCGATCAACCGCTACTCGATCAACCACGACGGGCACGTCGTCAGTACTCACGTGATTCACACCCAGCTCTATGTTCGGAATCCGTCAGCCGGCCTCGACCGACTCGGCGGCTGAGCCGCCTATGGCTTCGGGACCGGTGGGCACACTCTTGGGTGCGGTTGCGGCGGCCTCGACAAGTTGTCGCCCGTCGGGTCCCATTTGTCGACCGAAGATTCGCTCGGCCACAATGATGGCCTCATGGGTTTGGGGGACCATCTCGGTCCATCGCATGTAACCACCCATCAAGCCAGCGAGGCGGTCTCCCACATCCTCCATGTGCAGCAGCAGCTTCTTGTTGGCGCCCAACAGGCGCTGAAGCTCCTGATAGATCTGCGGTAAAGCAAGCTGGAGGTCCAAACCGGGAGCGAACGGCCAGTGTTTCCACGGCATGGCGAATTCGTCGTAGGCGGCGAGATTGTGTTCCGACGGAATAAGAGACACGACAAAAGCGAAGCCGTTCTCCCGAATCCAAATGATCTCTTCTTGTCGGCGGACTGCCCGATGGCTCGACCCGTACCCTCCGGGGCGTTCACACACCGCCAGTTGGTCTTGAATCACCCACTGGAAGCCTTTGGGAACGATGCCTTGAGCCCATTTACCTTTGGCCATTTGACTGGAGTCTACTGGCTGCTGGCCGATTCGACTTCTAGCACAGGTGGGTAGTAGTTCTGTCCTGGGAACCAGCCACCACTACCGCTGCCTGCCGGGCGGCTTTGACGTCATGAACCCGGATCAGGTCAACCCCATGAAGCATGGCAAATGTGGCTGTGGTCACCGAGCCCTCCAATCGGTCATCCAACGGAGTTGGGTCGTCGACACCGTCGGAGGCCGCCAACAGATTGCCCAACGTCGACTTTCGGCTCGTACCGATGGCCACCGGAAACTCGCCGGTGACGAACCGGTCTATGCCGGCCAACAATTGCAGGTTGTGATCCATGGTCTTGCCGAAGCCGAAGCCGGGGTCGATCCAGACGTCACCGGCACCGCCGTCTCGAGCCTGGCGGGCCCGGTCCAACAGGTAGTCCTTGACCTCGCTGACCACGTCGCCGTAACTCGGATTGTGCTGCATCGAGCCTGGTTCACCCTGCATGTGCATTGCGATCCAACCGACACCCAACTCCGCGGCCACAAGACCGAGCGAGGCGCTGATGTCGTTGATGACCGTGGCCCCGGCGGCAACCGCCGCCCGAGCAACCGGCTCGTTGCGGGTGTCGACCGCTACCGCCGCGATGGGGGCAATGGCTTCGACCACTGGGATAACCCGACTCATTTCCTCGTCCAGACCGACGGGGTCGGCACCCGGCCTGGTTGACTCGCCTCCGACGTCGATGATGTCCGCCCCTTCGGACAGCATCTCCTGTGCCCGGGACACGGCGGCATCGGTCTCCCGGTAGAGGCCACCGTCGGAAAACGAATCGGGGGTTACGTTTAAGATCCCCATGACGGTTGGTCGGCTTGCCACTTCGGCCCGGTGGGCAACAGGAGTTGTATACACAGGACGCTCAGTCTATGGCTGGAACCGGATCTCCCGTTTCCGGGTCGCCTGAGTCGGAGCCGTCAGAGTCGGAGTCGCCACGGGCGGGCTCACCAGTGACTGGCGGCGTCGCCGGTTCGCAGCGGAGACGGTTGTCGGTTCTGGCAATCCGGCGGCCGCCGGAGATCTCGCATGCCACCGCCTCATGGCGAACGACGGTCATGATTCGCTCAACGTCGGCCGAAGAAGGCGGATGCCCGATGTCGTTGGTAAGCCAGTGGCGTAGCGCCTGATGAGCCAAGGACGCAGGCACCACTGCCAGTTGCTTGCAGTCAAGCGGATCAACCACCTGGGCCGCCCCGGCCAGATCGGTGGCCACCTTGCGGGAATGGTCGGCTGATCGGTTCAGCAACGGCACCGGGTCCCGCCCGGAAATGTCGGCCAGCAGCGGTAGAACCTCGGCTCGGATCCGGTTCCGGACGAAACGTTTATCGCTGTTGGTGGGGTCGTCAACCGGTACCAGCCCGAGAATCCGACAAAGCAGATGTGTTTCGGCCCGGCGAAGAGCAAGGATCGGGTGTCGATGCCCGGGCTGCATGGCACCGAGACCCGCTGGACCGGTACCCCGAAGCAGATTGATGAGCACGGTCTCGGCCTGGTCGTCGGCCGTGTGGCCGGTCATCGCATCGGGACCAAGCACCGTCTTTCGTGCGAGCCGAGCGCGCTGCTCAAGATCTGATCCGGGCTTCAGCTTGACCTCCTCGGCCCGAAATCGGGCTCCGAACCGGTCGGCAGCGGCACGCACCACTTCGGCTTCGGCAGCCGACCCGGGCCTTAGGCCATGGTCGACGTGTACCGCCTTAACCGACAGCCCGGCTTTGCAGGCCAGGACCAATAGAGCCAGCGAGTCCGGACCACCGGATACCGCACACACCACCGGGGTTCCGGCCTCGGGGAACTGGCATCGGCCCAGCAGAGCCTCGACCAGCTCGTCGCCTGGTTCCGAGGTCACTCGCTCGCCCTGTTACTTCGTGCGTTCGCCGTCTAGACGGCGTGCGGGGCCCGCATTCGGGCGATCCACAGGTCCGGTGTTCGGATCTCTTCAATGGTGGGAAGATTCTCCGGTCCGGCCCATACCTCATCGAACAGATCGCGGCCACCAGCCGCCTCTACGGCGTGGATGAAGCTCTCGCCTTCCTCGTATTGAGCGAGCTTCGCCTCCATGCCGGTAAGGCGTTGGATGACTTTGCTGAGACCGGAGGCGTTCTTGCGGCGTTCGCTCAGAACCTTGTGGAACCGCTCCTGGCTGGGGATCAGGTGATTGGCCGCCCGGTCCATGGTTATGTCGCCGTGACCCTCGAGCAAGCTCATCAGCCCGGTGACTTTGTCGAGCGTCTTGCGTTGCTCGGGTGTGGCGAACAGTGTGGCCAGGCCACCGTCTTTGAGCGAGGGGGCATTGCCCGTGCGACGGTCGGCGATGGCATCGCGAATGGTATCGAGAGCCTTCTTGGGGTCGGGATCGACGTTGTCCAGCAGTTCATTGACCAGCGACAGGAAGTATTCCCGCAGCCAGGGCACGCCGGTGAATTGCGCTCGGTGGGTGCACTCGTGAACAGCGATCCATAGCCGGAACTCTTCGGCCGGGAAGGAGTGACGCTCCTCGAGTGCGGCGATGTTGGGACCGACGTAGTAGACCCAGTCTTGATCTTCGGGACGCTCGTCCTCGATGATCAACAAATCGTATTGACCGAGTACCCGACCCGACATCCAGCCGAGAAGTCCGCCCACTTCAGCACCCGCGACCTTAGGGCTGAGATAGTTCGAAGCACCGGTATAGGCGTCTTTCGCCTGGGTTCCGATGGTCTGGCCGACAGCGGTGACTGTGGGCATGACTTTCGGCCCCCAGGGCCCGAGGGCCTCGGTGACCGTCTCGAGAAGGCGGTCGCTGGCCGTCTGGGTGTCATCGGATCCGTCGAGTGAACGGCCTCCACCACCGGCGGAATCGTCGGCCGACTCTTCGGCCAGGCGACGCAGCAGCGGTCTGAGCAACCGATCGAAGCTGGCCAGGTTGGCGTCCACCCAGCCCATCCGATCGGTCACCTGAGCCTTGGCCGCGCCGGCACTGGACACCAAACCGGTTTCGGCCGCCACCAGCTCTTCAGCCTGCGGTGTCAGCCGGTAGAGGTCGTCTTTGAGAACTTCAAGGGTCGTCGGATTATCGATGGATGGGATCCGGGACGAAACCTTCTCGGCTACGGACCGGGCGAAGTCCCAATCGACGTCGGTGTTCACGTTCTCGACTACTCGGCTATCGAACTCAGCGCTTCGGATAGCGCGGGTTTTCGACCTTGGCCAGGTACCCGGCGACGACAGCGATGATGGTCAGCACTGCGCCGGCGGCGAGAAATACGCCGAGCCACCAGTGCCATACAACAGCGAGTTGAAACATGTCTTCCAGTCTAGGTGTTCAGGTCTGCGGTGCGCGACTCGGGCCGGTGTTAAGCCATCGGCGACGAGGGTCGCTCCACGCAGTGTTTCGGCGGACGTTCCGCCCGGTGTTTCGGCGGACGTTCCGCCCGGTGTTTCGGCGGACGTTCCGCCCGGTGTTTC
>JAHDFR010000006.1:14919-17152 GCA_020628065.1 Acidimicrobiales bacterium | reverse complement strand
GGCGGACGTTCCGCCCGGTCCGTCTACAGGAGTTTGTTCAAAGAGTCGAGAACCCGGCGACGAACGTCGTCGGGAAGCTCCTCTCGACACCCGGAGCCGATTACCGACCGCAGTCGCAACTGGAACTGCAACACTTCGGTGCAGCAGTCGCAGCTATCAAGATGGCTCGACAACGACTGGCGACGACTCTGCTCGACGCCTTCGAAGTAACCGTCGAGCATCCGGTAGACGTCCTCAGAGGACACGTTGCAACTCAGCGGCTGGCTGTTGAGCTCCATGGGAGACCCTTTGGCCGAAAGTGGTGGGAGCTTGGCCGAAAGCGGTTCCCCGCCCGTGATGTTTATGGGAGATGAGAAGTTCGATTCATTCATAGGTCACACAGCACCGGTCAAAGGTTTACCGGTTAAACGGTTGTCTCTGCGGTATCCACGACGTCTGCGGTTGCGCCAGGGTCGTCGTCGAGATCTTCTGCGGTGTCGGTTTCCGGGGCGATCCCTCGGGACACCGCAAACTCGTACAACGCCTTTTCAAGCATTTTTCTTCCACGGTGAAGCCGACTCATCACCGTTCCCACCGGAATCTCCAAGATCTCTGCGATTTCTTTGTAGCTGAATCCTTCGACATCGGCCAAAAGAACGGCCATCCGATAGGCGTCCGGTAGGGCCTCAACGGCCGAAACCACCTCGGCTTCGGAGAAGTACTGCATCAGCTGGTCTTCGGCGCTCATGGAGATTCTGGCTTCGTCGCGGATCCGCCGATACAGGTAGAGATCCTCAACGTCGTCGAGCTCGGTTTCGTCAGGCCGACGCTGACGGGCCCGATACCGGTTGATGTGGGCGTTGGTGAGAATCCGGAACAACCATGCCCGAAGGTTGGTGCCGGCCTGGAACTTGTCATAGGACCGGTAGGCCCGCAGGTAGGTCTCCTGCACCAGATCTTCGGCATCGGTCCGGTTACCGGTCATCCGGACCGCGGTTGAGTACAGCGATGCCATGAACGGCTCGGTGTCTTCAACAAACGTTGCTTGATCGGCCACCACTCCACGCTAGCGATTATCGGCCGAGGCCTGGCTTCAGGGTGGCAACTGGCACCGGCCACCCCATGATCGTTGGCGCTAAAACGTGGCCTCCAGAGTGTCCCGCAGCACGGTGAGATCAGCATCAACTCCGGTCCAGTGTTTGATGTTCTCCGCTGCTTGGTTCACCAACATGCCGGTGCCGTCCAACAGCACTGCGCCATGCTCACCGGCGATGGACAGGAAGCGGGTGAGAGGTGGGTTGATGACCACGTCGGCGGCGCTCACCCGTTGGCGGGCCGATGACCAGTCGAGGTGTATTGCGTCCTCAACGTCGGGCGCCATCCCTACCGGCGTGGCCTGCACAACAACATCGATGCCACCACCAACGGCAACGGAGGGCAATCCTGCTTCGCTGGAGTCGTGGCTCCAAGGTGCCACCGTCCCGACTCCTGGTGAAGCGGTGTTGATCAGACGAGCCAGCGATGCCGCTGTGGTGGCGTTGCGGGAGGCAACAGCGACACCGGCGGCTCCGGCCAAGGCAAGCTCCACGGCAATGGCGTGCGCCGCACCGCCAGAACCGATTAGCAGGACGTTCCGGCCCTCAGGGTCGGACACCTGGCGAAAAGATCGTAGAAATCCGATCCCGTCGGTGTTGTGGCCGACCCAACGCTCGGTTCCGTCGTCGTGCCGCTCTCGGACCACACAGTTGACGGCCTGACACAGGCGGGCCGACTCACCCAGCCCGTCGAGGTGCCGAATCACCGCCTGCTTGTGGGGAATCGAACAGTTGAAGCCGCTCCAGCCCATGGCCCGGGCGCCGTCCACCGCCGCAGCTAGATCGTCGGCCTCGACTTCGCAGTTGACATACCGCCAAGGCAGTTGATGGTGGGCAAAGGCGGCCTCCATCATCGCCACGGTCGGGTTGCCGGCGGCGCCGGTGCTGAACGAGCCGACCAGGTTGGAGAGGAAGGAGTCCATGACTCAACAGTTGCACAGGTGGGCGGGTCATCGCACGGGCGGAGTAGACGACCGGTGAAATTCGTCGACCGAACGAATCAATTCTTGACTAAGCTGATCGGAAATTGGGTCAATTCGCCGCCCAAGCCGCTCAGAACAAGTCGCTGAGGGCAACCGACGAGCCCAACCGACAAACCCAACAAAATGAGCCCACCGAAACGAGGGAGTACCCACATGACCGAATCCTGGGGTTTTGAA
>JAHDFR010000006.1:5745-14819 GCA_020628065.1 Acidimicrobiales bacterium | reverse complement strand
AATGAGCCCACCGAAACGAGGGAGTACCCACATGACCGAATCCTGGGGTTTTGAAACCCGCCAGATCCACGCCGGGCAGGAGCCTGACTCCGCCACCGGATCACGGGCCGTCCCCATCTACCAGACAACGGCCTACCAGTTCCGCGACTCGGCCCACGCCGCCAATCTGTTCGCTCTGGGCGAGCCGGGCAACATCTACACCCGAATCATGAATCCAACCCAGGGTGTGGCCGAGGCCCGCCTTGCCGCGCTGGAAAACGGACTGGCCACAACGGCAGCCGGCGTGCCGGGCGGCCTGGTGGTCGCCTCCGGTCAGGCGGCCGAGACCATGGCCATCTTGAATATCGCCGAAGCGGGTGACCACATCGTGTCCGCCGCCTCGCTCTACGGCGGGACCTACAACCTGCTGCACTACACGCTGCCGAAGCTCGGCATCACGACGACCTTCGTGAACGATCCCGACGACCTCGACGCCTGGCGCGCAGCCGTGCAGCCCAACACCAAACTGTTCTACGGCGAGTCCATCGGCAATCCCAAGAACAACATCTTGGACATCGAAGGCGTTGCCGGAGTGGCCCACGACGTCGGTGTGCCGCTGGTGATCGACAACACGGTGGCCACCCCGTACCTCATCCGACCACTCGACTGGGGCGCTGACATCGTGGTGCACTCGGCCACAAAGTTCCTTGGCGGCCACGGCACCAGCATTGCCGGTGCCATCATCGACGGCGGCTCGTTCGAGTTCTCCGACGCCGACCGCTACCCCAACTACAACGAGCCCGACCCCAGCTATCACGGACTCACCTACTGGCCCATGCTGGGAGCGGGCTCGTTCATTGCCAAAGCCCGGGTGCAGTTACTACGTGACCTTGGTCCGGCCATCAGCCCGTTCAACGCGTTCCTGCTACTGCAGGGGCTGGAGACATTGTCGCTTCGGATGGAACGTCATGTGCAGAACGCCCAGATTGTGGCCGAGTGGCTGGCGGCCCGAGACGAAGTCGAGTCGGTCAATTACGCCGGGCTCCCATCTTCACCATGGTTTGACGCCGCGCAGAAGTACACCCACGGCGCCGGGGCCGGCTCGGTGCCGTCGTTCATCATCAAGGGCGGCAAGGAAGCCGGCCAAGCCTTCGTCGAGGCTCTTGAGCTTCACAGCCATGTGGCCAACATCGGTGACGTTCGCTCGCTGGTGATTCACCCGGCGTCCACCACCCACAGCCAGTTGACCGAGGACGAGCAGTCGGCCACCGGCGTCCAGCCTGGCCTGGTTCGCTTGTCGGTCGGGTTGGAGTCCATCGACGACATCCTGGCCGATCTGGACAACGGCTTCCGGGCGGCCAAGGCGACAGCAGCCTAAGACGGGCGACCCGAAACGACTCCAACTCACCGAGGCACCGGCGATCGATGAACGTCAGTCGCCGGTGGCCTCGGCCAACAGATCGTCATCGCCGTTGATCAAATTGTTGATGTAGACCAGGGCCAGAGCGAGTGCCCCGATGTCGTCCAGTAGCAGCGGATCGGGCAGAAGATCAATCGGCAGCAGCGTGTAGGCCAGGGCCGCCCAGAACGCCACTTTGCCGCCCAGCGGCATGAGGTCGCTGTGAACCACCCGGAACTTGGCCAGCAGCCGGATGACGAAGACGGCGGCGACTACCACCATCACGATGATGGCGATCACCACCAGCACGGTCAGCGATGTGGGCAGATTGAAGAAATCCACCACACCAGTCTGCCCTACTCGCCGAGAAGTAGCCCCTTCGCCGTTTACTTCGACTTGCCCACCCTTTGCGCAATTGATAAGTTGCGCAAATGAGACCCTTCCGATTCTCGATCCAGACCGGGCCCTTCACCGACCCCAAACCATTGGCCGACTTCGCCCGGAAGCTGGAAGACCTTGGGTACGCCGAACTCTGGTCGTTTGACCACATTGGTGCCGTCGACCCCTTCCTCCCGTTGCTCAGCGCGGCCGAAGCAACAACCCGACTCCGCTTCGGCCCGCTGGTCATCAACAACGAGTTTCACAATCCAGTCCTACTGGCCCGAACCGCCGCCACTTTCGACCGACTGACTGACGGTCGACTAGTTCTCGCCATGGGAACCGGATACGCCCAAGACGAACACGACGGCGCCGACATCGAGCTGCGGCCACCCGGACGCCGAGTGACCCGACTCACCGAGTCCGTTACCGTGCTCCGCAGCCTGCTGGACGACGGGGCGGCATCCCACGCCGGTTCGGAGATCTCCGTTGACGTCGACAACCTCGGTGTGGAGCCCGTTCAGCAACGTCTACCAATCTGGGTCGGCGGCAACGGGCAACGGGTGGTATCGATGGCCGGGCGGCTGGCCGACGGCTTCCAGCTGACCGGCATGTCGCACCACGCAGAAACCGGGAAGCTCCAAGCGACCGAGTTCAGCGCCGATGCCGTTTCCCAACGAGTGGCATGGCTGGCCGAGTCGGCCGGGGACCGCCTGCCGGACATGGACATCTCCGCCCTGGTTCAGGCCACCGCCATCGGCGACGACACTACGGCGCAGCGCAAAGACGTGTTCGACCGTATGGGATGCCCGGACGAAGTGATAGACCACACGCCGTTCGTCATGGTCGGCTCCACCGGACAGATCATCGAGAAACTACTTCGACTACGCGACCAGTTCGGCATCCACCACTACACCTGTCGGGATGCCGGGGATTTCGCACCGGTCGTGGCCGAACTGGCCGGGCGCTAGCGCTACAACCCAGCCTGGCCGCGTGAGGCAACCGCTCACTACCATTGGCCCATGACTGCGACCGACGCTACGGACTATTCTCTGACCGGAGCAAGCAGCCGAACGGCGATCGAAGAAGGCCTTGCCGAGGGAGCGTGGTTTCGACCGCCGATCGACCCCGATCGATTGGCTGCACTGCAGCAGCGCACCAACGGCCGGGCCGCCGTCGAGTTGGCACTGTGGTTGACCTTTTTGGCCGGCAGCGCCGCGCTGGCCATCGCCCTGTGGCCCTCTCCGCTGGCTCTGCCCGCCCTGCTGGTTTACGGCGGCCTGTACGGAGGTTCGGCCGACGCCCGCTGGCACGAGATGGGCCACAACACAGCCTTCAAGACTCAATGGGTGAATGACGTCGTCTACCGTCTTTCATCGTTCATGTTGTGGCGTGAGGCCACCGTCTGGCGCTGGTCCCACGATCGGCATCACACCGACACCATCGTCGTCGGGCGGGACATGGAGATCGCCTTCCAACGCCCAACTTCTCGACGTCAGTTGGTCAAGACCTTTTCCGGCGTGGGCGCCCTGTCGTTCTGGCCCCGCATTCTGCGACACGCCGGCGGCGGTCGCGATCGTGAGGTGGCGGCGTTCATGCCGGAATCCGAGTGGCCGGCGGTGCATCGAGAGGCCCGCCAGTACGTAGCGATTCAGGGTTTGGTGATCATCGCCTGCTTTATGCTGTGGACTCCGCTGCCGCTTCTACTGGTCGGGTTGCCAACTGTTTATGGCATGTGGTTGATGGTGTTCTTCGGCATCACTCAGCACGCCGGTTTGCAGGAGAACGTCCTCGATCATCGACTCAACACCCGGACGGTGTACATGAATCCGGTTTTCCGGTTCCTGTATCTGAACATGAACTACCACATCGAGCACCACATGTTCCCAACCGTTCCGTACTACAACCTGCCGGCGCTGCACGCCGAGGTAAAGCCGTTCCTCCCAGAGCCCGTGCCCAACACCATGGCCGCCTACCGGGAGTTGTTGGGGGCGATGAGCGCCCAGCGGACCGATCCGGCGTTTGAGCTGAACCGTCCGGTTCCCGAGGTTCCGACAGCTGAGCACCAACGGATCTCAATCGCCGGCAACGGCCCGGTGGTGACCCGGGAGGGTGATGTCGTGTGGGCTTCGACCCTCGGCCTGGACGTCGGCCGGGTCCGTCGCCTCGATGTCGGCTCCAGCAGCTTTGCCCTGTTCAGGCTGGGTAAGGACGAATACGTCGTGACAGACGGATTCTGCACCCATGGACAAGCCCATCTGGCTGACGGTGTCGTCCTCGACTGTGAGTTGATCGAGTGCCCCAAACACAACGGGCAGTTCGACATTCGCTCCGGTGCGCCGAAACGACGTCCGGTGTCGGCCCCTCTCAAGACCTACCCGGTCGAGCTGGGCTCTGACGGACGCTCGGCCCGGTTCAGCGTGGGTGACTCATCCCAGAATCTTCGATAGTCCGTCTAGGTCGTTCGACCCATCGAGGCCGTCCCAATAGCCAGGATCGCGCCGTTGGGCACCCAAACAGCTAAGGCCGTTAGCCCAGATCCCACACATTTACTCATGGCGAGATCATGTCGGACATGTGTAATTTTCTTCATGAGGGAACTCGACGCCCAGAAGTGTCGTCGTATGGTCGAGTTGGTAGTCGCTCCGACTGCCGGAAAGAGGGAAATCGACCATGCGACGACACTTGAGTTTTTGCCGTTTCCTGATGGCGGGCCTGTTAGCTCTCGCCCTGACCGCCTGTGGATCCGTCGACTCGGCCGACCAGGCCGCCGATAGCGCCGAGGAGACCGAAGCCGCCAGCTTTGAGCCGGCCAGCGATTTGGCCGACGACGCGGGCTTTACGGCCAACGCCGTCGCCTCAACAACCACCATGGCAACCTTTGACGAGGAAGAAGCCACGGAAGAAGCGATGGAAGAGGAGATGGAAGACGACGTGGCGGCTGACGAAGTCTTCGAAGACGACGTCGACGTTGAAACGTCGGGAGGTGGGGCCGACGGCGAAGCCGTACCGGTGTCTTCCGAAGGCGCCTCCGGTGAGGTCGGAGCCGCTCCCCTAACGGCCACCCAACAAACGGCGGCCGATCTGGGTCGAAAGATCATCTTCACCGCTGACATTGTGGTTGAGGTCGATGACGTGAACACCGCCGGTGAGGCGGCCACCAACGCCATCGCCCAGCTGGGTGGTTTCGTGTTCGGTCAACAGACCCAGGGCGGTGCCGAACCTCGCTCAACCCTGGTGTTCAAAGTCCTACCGGAAGACTTCGAAGCAGCCGTCGAGGCTCTCGGCTCAGTGGGTGAACTGGTGAGCCAGTCGGTCAGCGCCGATGATGTGACCGAGCGGGTGGTTGACCTCCAAACCCGGATCGAAGTGGCTGAACTCGGGGTGGAGCGACTGCGTCAGGCTCTCACCGACTCTCAGGACCTTGAGGACTACGCCGAGCTTGAGCGCCTTCTGCTGGACCGGGAAAGCGAACTGGAGGTCATGCGAGGTTCGCTGCGAACCCTGGAGGATCGCATTGATCTGGCCACCATCACCGTCACCCTCATTCAAGATGCGGTGAACCATTCGATGGCCTTGCAGGTGACGCGGTATGAAACCCATGACGACGGCGCCTCGTGCCCCGGCGACTTCGGATCTGAAGGGTCAGCGGAACTCGGAACCGAAACCACCCTGTGCCTGGAGATCGTCAACACCGGCGACGAGCCACTTATCGACCTAACGGTGATAGACACCGCGCTCGGCATCACCGAACCCGGCGACATTACCACCGTCTTCGGCGACCTGAGCCGCCTCGAAGCCGGCCAAAGCGTCATGGTGGCCCACGAGTTCACCGCCGATCGCACTGTCCGCCTGCGCCCCAAGGTGACGGCCCGGCCGGTAACAGTGGGCGACTCCGGGTCGCTTGAGCCGATCGGACCGCCCATCGACGTTCGCTCAAATGGCTTCATCGACGTGTTCGAACCCGAAGGTGACCCCGGCTTCGGTGAAGGCTTCACCGCCGGAGTCTCGGTGCTGAGTGGGATCTGGACGTTCCTGCGAGTCACCGTCGGATTCATCCTGCCGTTGCTGATTCCGCTGGCCGTTGTCGGCATGCTTCTGGTCGCTCTCAACCGTCGAGTGGGTCCGCTGGTGGTGCGACGTAGACGCTATGAGCGGTTCAATCAACCGCCCCCACCGCCGGTCACCGAGCCGGACGTAGCGGTTTCCGCCGGCAGCGCTTCTTCAGCCGGAACTGGCGACCAACAGGACAAGTAGTAACCTGGCGGGCCATGGCCAGACGACGCCGCTCCCGGACCGCCACCGCCCCCCGAATAGCGCAGCTGCCGTGGCGCCAGGTTGAACTGGCGCACGGCCCACTGCCATTGCTGGACGACGAAGGCATCGAGCGCATTCACAACGCCTCGCTACGGGTCCTGGAGGACCTTGGTATTGAGCTGTGGAGCGCCGAGGCCCGCAAGCTCATGGCTGATGCCGGAGCCATCGTGGACGGCGAAGTGGTACGCATCGGCCGGGACATGGTTGATGCCGCCCTGGCCAGCGCCCCCTCGTCGTTCAATCTGACCAGCCGCAACCCAGACAAGCAGTTGACGATTGGCGGTCGCAACATCGCCTTCGGCCTGGTGGCCGGACCGCCGGCTGTTCACGACGAGATTCGGGGCCGGCGGTCCTCCAACATGGAGGACTACGAGAACTTCATCCGTCTGGCCCATTTCTTCAACGCCATCCACATTCTCGGTAACCAGGTGGCGGCGCCGCTGGAGCTGCCGGCCAACAACCGCCACCTCGACACCTACCTGGCCAACCTCACGCTGTCGGACTTGAGTTTCCACTGCACCGCCATCGGCCGGGCCCGTGCTCGGGACGGCGTCGAGATGATGGCCATCAGCCGTGGGATCGAACTGGACGACATGATCGACTCTCCGGGGGTGATCACAGTCATCAACGTCAACTCCCCCCGCCGGTTCGATGAGGAGATGGCCAGCGGTCTCATGGAAATGTCCTCGCTGGGTCAGGCAGTATCGGTTACCCCGTTCACACTGATGGGGGCCATGACTCCGGTGACGCTGGCCGCCGGCCTCACCCAACAGAACGCCGAGGCGTTGTTTGGTATAACCCTCACCCAACTGGTCCGGCCCGGCGCCCCGGTGGTGTACGGCTCGTTCACCTCGAATGTCGACATGCGTTCCGGCGCGCCGGCGTTCGGCACCCCCGAGCACGCCAAGGCCAACATCGTTTCCGGCCAGTTAGCCCGGCGTTACCGACTGCCGTACCGAAGCTCGAACTCCAGCGCCTCAAACGTGGTGGACGCCCAGGCGGCGTATGAGACGCAGATGTCGTTGTGGGGCTGTGTGCTGGGCGGAACCAACCTGATCTACCACGCTGCCGGGTGGATGGAGGGTGGGCTCCAGGCCAGCTACGAGAAGCTGGTCCTCGATGTGGAAATGTTGCAGCACATGATGGAATTCCTCACCCCGATCGACCTGAGCGACGAGGCACTGGCTTTCGATGCCATGGAGCGGGTGCCGACCGGCGGCCACTTCTTCGGCGATCCTCACACGCTCGACCGCTACGAGAACGCCTTCTACTCCCCCATGTTGAGCGACTGGAAAAACAACGGTGCCTGGGAGGAAGCGGGCAGCCTAAACGCAACCCAACGGGCTACCGGGCTGTGGCAGGCGGCGTTGGAGGACTACACCGAACCGCCGCTCCCCGACGATCGCCGACAAGCCCTGGACGCCTACGTGGCTCGGCGCAAAGAAGAGATCAGCGACGGCGACCCGTAGGTCTGATCTCTGGCACAGCCAACCCGCCAAGCAGGGGCTCGGCGGTGATTCACAACCTGTTGGGCGATCCTGGCCTGGCGATTCGCTACGAGGTCGAACGCTGCCTCCCGCCATCACCCCACGTCGACAGTATTTGCGGTTGACGCGTCCGCGGACACGTCAACTGGCCGGGTCCAGCGCTGCTAGGCCACGTCCTCCAACGCCTTGGCTGCAGCCAGCAGGTCAATGTCGCCATGGGGGCGGCCGACAAGCTGAGCACCGACAGGCAATCCGGACGGGCCGAAGCCCGCTGGCAGCGACAAGGCCGGAACGCCCAACGAGGTGATGCGGCAACATGAATACATCCACTCGGTGTAGACCGACATCTGCTGTCCGGCCACCTCCATGGGGTACTCGATATCAGCCGAGAACGGCATGACCTGAGTGACAGGGGCAATCAGCAGGTCGTAGTCGGCAAAGAAGGCGTTGGCTCGATCCCACAGCACCTTCAAGTGCCCCCAGGCCTTGGCCACCTCGGTTACCGAAAGCGAGTTACCCATGGCGATCTCGCCTTGGATCGTTTCTTTGAGATCGTCGATGAACGGAGCGAAGGCGTCGGCTCGACTCAGGTAGTTGAAGCTGCGGATGGTGTGAAACACCTCGTCGGCCCCGGAGAAGTCCGGCTCCGCCTCAGTAATCTCCCATCCCAGCGACTCGACCCGGGCCCGCATCCCGGCCAAGGTGTCGGCCACCTCATCCTCGACCGGCAGACCACCGAGGTCGTCCGACCACGCAACCCGAAGCGGACGGTCGATGACCGGCAGAGAAGACGGGACATCCAAGCCTTTGCTCACCGGGTCAGCCGGATTGGGTTTGGCCATGACCGACAGCAACAGCAACAAGTCGTCCATGCTGCGGGCCATCGGCCCGAAGACGGGCATCGGGTTCCATGCGTTGCCGGCACCACCGACCGGAACCACCCCGGCCGAGGGACGGAAACCAATGACGTTGCCCCATGCCGCCGGGTTGCGAAGCGAACCGCCGAAGTCACTACCGTCGGCCACCGCCACCATGCCGGTGGCCAACGCCACCGCCGCTCCCCCCGAGGACCCGCCGGCGGTACGGGTGGTGTCGTAGGCGTTGAGCGTGGTTCCGTACACCGGGTTGAAGGTGTGCGAACCGGCACCCAGCTGAGGCACATTGGTTTTGCCCACAGCCAGAGCCCCGGCGGCTTCGATGGCCTGGACGATCAAGGCATCGGACTTCGGTCGATTGTCGGCCAGAGGACCAACCCCAAAGGTGGTGACGAACTCGCTGGTCTCGACCAGATCTTTGTAGGCCGTCACCAAACCGGCCAGGGGCCCGACCTCTTCACCAGCGGCTACCGCCTCATCGATGGCGGCAGCTTTCGGCTCGGCCACGCTCGGGTCGTAGGCCACCACCGCGTTGTGGGCCGGGTTGCGTTCATCGATGCGGGCCATATGGGCGGCCAACAGCTCGCGGGCCGAAATCTCCTTAGCGGCCAGCATCGCTCGTTGCCGGGTGGCCGGCAG
>JAHDFR010000006.1:2086-5645 GCA_020628065.1 Acidimicrobiales bacterium | reverse complement strand
CGCACCAGCAGATGGTACAGCTCGGCATACAGTCCTTGGGAAGCCAGCAGGTCATTGTGAACGCCCTGCTCAACCAGGCCGCCGTCGTCCAAAACCAAGATCTGATCAGCCTGAGTGATGGTCGACAAGCGGTGGGCGATCACCACCGAGGTTCGTCCCGCCAGAGCCTTGGACAACGCCTCCTGCACCAACGCCTCGTTCTCGGAGTCCAGATGACTGGTGGCCTCATCGAGGATCACCACCGACGGGTTCTTCAACAGCATGCGGGCAATCGACAATCGCTGCTTCTCTCCGCCCGACATGCGATATCCCCGCTCCCCCACCACGGTGTCGAAGCCGGCGGGTAGCGAGTCGATCACCTCCCACACCTGGGCCGCCTTGCACACCTCGATAAGTTCATCGTCGGTAGCCGACGGTTTGGCGTAGCGGAGGTTGTCACCTATCGATTCGTGGAACAGGTGGGGATCCTGCACAACAACTCCGATGGCTTCCCGCAGAGACTCTTGGGTTACGGAGCGAACGTTTTGCCCGTCGATCGAAACAACGCCTTCAGTGACGTCGTACAACCGAGGGATAAGCGAGGTCAACGTCGTCTTTCCTGCACCGGACGGCCCGACGACGGCGACAAGTTGTCCGGGCTCGATGGTGAAGCTGAGGTTGGTGAGGATCATGTCGTCCTGCCCGACGTTCTCACCGCCACTCGACGAGGGCGTTTCCAAACCGGGCACGATCAGCTCGTCGGACCGGGGGTAGCGGAACGAGACGTTGTCGAACTCGATGCGCCCGGCCACGTCGTTGATGGGACGGGCGTCGGGATCGTCCTGAAGAGGGGAGTCGGCGTCCAGCACTTCAAACACCCGGTCGAACGACACCAGCGCCGTGAGCACGTCGATGCGGGCGTTGGTCAACCCGGTGAGCGGCATGTAGATGCGACCCACCAGAAGGCCCATGGCCGCCAACTCACCGACGGTGAAGGTCCCGTTGATGGCGAACAGGCCACCGAGACCGTAGACCAAGGCGGTACCAATGGCCCCCAGCAAGGTCAGCACGGTCATGAAACCCCGAGTGAACAGAGCCGACCGGATGCCGATGTCACGCACCCTGGACGCCCGGTCGGAGAACAGGTCAAGCTCGTCGCCGCCCCGCCCGAACAGCTTGACCAACAATGCGCCGGCCACGTTGAACCGTTCGGTCATGGTCGAGTTCATGGAAGCATTGAGCTCCATACCTTCGCGGGTGATGGACTGCTGGATGCGGCCTATCCGTCGGTACGGCAGAACAAAGAACGGGGTGAGAATGAGAGCCAGAAGGGTGAGCCGCCACTCAAGGATGAACATGGCGATCAAGGTGGTCACGAGCGTGATCACGTTGGACACCACGGTTCCCAATGTGGTGGTGAGAGCCCGTTGCGCACCAATCACGTCATTGTTGAGACGGTTGGTCAACGTGCCGGTTTGCGTGCGGGTGAAGAAGGCCATGGGCAACCGCTGGACGTGGTCGAACAGCGCCACCCGCAAGTCGTAGATGACACCCTCACCGATTCGAGACGACCAGTACCGTTCCCCCAACCCGACGATCCCCTGGAACAAGGCGGCCAACACAATGGCGACGGCGTAGACGGCCAACAAACCACGGTCCTGGTTGGGAATGGCCCGGTCGATTATTGAACCAAACAAGATGGCCGGGACCAGCCCAAACACCGAACCCAGGATCACGGCGACAAGGAAGCCGACAATCTGTTGACGGTAGGGGCGGGCGAACCGCCAAACTCGACGAGCGGACCCCCGCTCGATCTTCGCCCCTTTGACCGAATCAGGATCACGGGGCCAGATCATATGCATAGCCATCATTACGTTCCAGGCTAGATACCCTCGGGCGGAATCGGGCCGGAGCCATGACAGTGCCTATACCGCGCCTATACCGCGCCTATACCGTGCCCACCACGTGGCGATAAACTGTTAACACGGTGGTGTGACGTTTCGGGCGGTCGTCCAAGCACCGAGTAGATCGTCTTGAAAGGGCTATTGCCAAGTTGAGCATGCCGGGACCCAACTCGGGGCGTCGCCTCGACCACTTCGATCCATTCATGGGCGACGGCACGATGCGCAAGGCGTATCGGCACTTGGTCGAAGGTGACTGGCGTTCCCTTGAGCACTATCTCGACACCTCCCCGGTGGCCTGGATGTTCGCTTCGATCGCCACCGGTGACACGGTCGGGGTCGAAACAGTCACGTTCGAACGATGGGTCGATTACAGCAACTCCCCCCGGGCCCGCACACTGCTGGCGGCCGCTACCGTTCGTGACGCCTACTCCCGGCGGCGACGGTTCGAGCAAGCCATGGCATCGTCACCCGAACCTCCCCCACGTTCCGATGTGGACGGCACAATCGCCGTGTTTGAGAAAGCGTTGCAGGACGCCGAGAACCAGCTGTTCTCGATCATCGGTTCCAACGTGACCTACCCTGACCCGTGGGTCTTTCTGCTGCAGACCGGACGAGGCCTGGCCGTCGACCTTGAGGAATTGCGTCAACGGTTCGACAACGCCCATTCCCGAGTGCCCTTCCGCCCCGATGCCTGCCGGGAATACCTCGAATGCTTGACCGACAAATGGGGCGGATCGCTGGAAGCCAGCATGGACTTCGCACGGTGGGTGGAAACGCAAGCGCCACCCGATGCCCCGGCCCGCGTGGCCCTACCGATCGCCCACATTGAGTGTGGGCTGGCCCAGGGCGGTGGCGCTGCTTTAGCCCAGTACTTGAACAATGATGAGGTGGTGGTCGATCTGATTCCGGCGCTGTCGTCATTTCTACGAGCCACCGGCTCTCCGGCCAGGACCGAAGAGCTTCCGGTGTTAAACGCCTACGCTTTGGCGTTGAGCGCCGACAGTTCGGAAACGGCCACGCTGCTCACCGAGGTCTTCGAGCGAATCGACGATCGGCCCACTGAGTACCCGTGGAACCTCTACCAGGAGAAGGTTCCCGAGGTGTACCGGGAGATCCGCAACGATCAGTTGCGCTTCGCCAGCCGCTATTAGCCGCTATTTAACTGTCGAGCGAAGCGAAGGTCAACCGGCGGACTCAGTTGACTTAGGGGCCACGTAGGTTCCCTGGCAAATGGCGGTCGGGCGATCGGGATCATCGGTCCAGATGGTGACCGAACCCACAATGTTGCGGCTACCGACGCTGTTCAGGTCGGCCCTGGCGTAGAGCTGACGGCCGATGGCCGGACGGACGAACCGGATGGATAGCTCACTGGTAAGCGCCATTGCCTCAAGCCCAATGGCCCCGAAGCAGGCGTACCACAGAGCCAGGTCGGCTGCGGCGAACTGCGTAGGCCCGGACACGAACCCTCCGGGCCGAATCTGGCTCTCGCCCACGTCGATAGCCGCCAAGGCGTGGCGACCGGACACCTCCAGACAACGCGAGCTGGTCGGCCGAGCGGCCCACTCCTGGGCCACAAAGGCGTTGACCGTTTCCGGCGTTACACCGTCGGCTGCAGGAATGTCGCTGTTGGTCATGACCCAATCCTAGGACGGACCGGTCTACGGCTACGGCCGATC
>JAHDFR010000006.1:0-1986 GCA_020628065.1 Acidimicrobiales bacterium | reverse complement strand
AGCGGTTCTTCGAACCTTGGCGACAGCGGGCCGGCGGGCAATGCCCCTGCGGTGAGTCCCCGTTGACCTCGCTCCACAATGTCGATGTCCTCGGCGTTTACCTCCAACCAGAACTTGCGGGTCGGGGCGAACGCCGCTTCATCCACGTCAATCGTCTCCGGCGGAAGCAGGAATGTACACGTTTCGGTGGTGAGTCCCGGCGCCGTCGGATCCAGCCGCATGACGAAGACGTGGTTGGGCAGCACCGACAGCAACACGTTGGGGAAGATGGCCACGAAGCGTCCGCTGCATTCATCCGACTCATCCAAACCTTCCATGGGGGGAAGTCGCAGCCAGTCGTCTCGCTCATCTCCCGAAACCGGGGTGGTGGTTTGGCCGCAGTACATACCGGCGCCCTGATACCGGTAGTGATCGGCCACCCGGGAAACCTTCGACAGCTCGGGATGAACCCATTTCAGGTGATAGTACTCCTGAAAGTTCTCGCTGATCAGTTTCCAGTTGGCGTTGATCTCAAGCGTCTGTTCTTCCCGTTTGCACCAGGCGTCGAGGTTGTAGCCGGCCATGCGTTCGGGGAGGTCGCCCAACCATTCGAGTAGCGGCGGGGTCTCGGAATCGAGGCAGGCGAAGAGCAGAACACCCCAGGTTTCGACTCGGACCGGTATCAATCCATAGTCGGCTTTGTCGAACGCGTCACGGGGTACAGCCTCGAACTGAGGCGTGGCTATCAGCGATCCTTGCAGGCTGTAGCCCCAGCGATGGTAGGGGCAACGAATGGTTCCCTGGATCTCGCAGTCCTTGTCGGCCAGCTCGGTCCCACGGTGCCGGCAGGCATTGAGGAAGCCCTGCAGTTGGCCTTCGTTGTCTCTGGTGATGACAATCGACTTGGTCCCCAACTGTCGAACAATCATTCGTCCCGGACGGGCGACGTCAGCGGCAACACCAACACACACCCAGGCTCGCTCGAACAGCCGCTGCTGCTCGTCACTCAGATACGAACTACTCGTGTAGCACGCAGGATGTAGGCCGGTGCTGGCGGCCAGGGGGGCTCTGGTTCCGGCCCAAAAGTCGTTGTTGAGCCACGGGGTTGGAGCTCCACCGGCCAGAGAGGAAATTGACATGGCGACTATCGTGGCAGTTGACCATCCAATCGGTCAAGACCTCGTCACTGGAACAGAACCATGCGGCCCGATCGAAGCCGACGGGATTGCTCAGTCTTCGTTACCGTCGGTCAACAGGTTGGAACCGACCCAGCTGATGACACTGATGATCAGTGCGCCGAGAACCGCCGGTACAAATCCGTCAACGGTTAGCGAGTCCGTCAGCCAGGCTGTCAATCCGAGCATGGCGGCGTTAACCACCAAGATGAACAGACCCAGTGAAAGCAGCAGGGCCGGCAGGGACAGGAACAACGCTATTGGCCTTACCACTGCGTTGATCAGGCCGAACACCAGAGCGACAAACAGAATCGACGTTAGTTCGCTACCAAGCGTGATGCCGTCGACAAATCTGGCCGCCAGCCACAAGCCGACAGCGTTCAGCAGGAAGCGCAAAAGAAGGTTCATGGCGCCGATCTCCGTTGTCCCTCAGGCAACACCCGTTGGGGCGTTGCGGTTGTTGACTTCAAGCTTAGTGGAACCCGCCATGCCGCTCCGGTCGGCCAGACGCCAGCGACCCAGGGGGTTTGCCCAAAACTGCAAGCAACTCCCCAAACGGGATCTGTACAAACACCCGACGTTTCGGCAGGCAACCCCCAGGGTTGCCCCGAAACTCGAGTTTGCCGCCTCTGGCGGCACAGTACGAACGGCAACTCCCCAAACGGGAGCTATACAAACACCCGACGTTTCGGCAGGCAACCCCCAGGGTTGCCCCGAAACTCGAGTTTGCCGCCTCTGGCGGCACAGTACGAACGGCAACTCCCCAAACGGGAGCTATACAAACACCCGACGTTTCGGCAGGCAACCCCCAGGGTTGCCCCGAAACTCGAGT
>JAHDFR010000282.1 GCA_020628065.1 Acidimicrobiales bacterium | reverse complement strand
CCCGTCGACCGTGCCCCAGCCGGTGATGATGCCGTCGGTGTACGGCCGGTCGGTGGCGTCGGGGTGCCGGGTCCGGGCGAGCATGTCGAGCTCGTGGAACGACCCGTCGTCGAGCAGATAGTCGATCCGTTCTCGGGCGAGCATCTTGCCCTTGTCACGCTGCCGCTGGACCGAACGTTCGGGCCCGGCATTGCGGGCCTCCTCTTTCCGACGGGCGAGATCGTCGATCTTGGGTTGCAAGGGGGAGTCGCTCACGTCGGCGAGGGTAGCTGGCGCCACCGTGCGCCCAGAATTCCCGGCTCGGGTCGGCCGGTTCCGCGTCTACGGTCCCGTGATGCCCGAACTCCGCTCCATCGCCGTCTTCTGCGCCTCCTCGACGGGAACGAACCCCCTGCTCGAAGAGGCCGCAGTGGCGCTCGGAGAGCAGTTGGTCGAGCGGGGGATCCGTCTCGTCTACGGCGGCGGCAACGCCGGACTGATGGGCCGGATCGCCACGACGGTCATGGCCGGCGGCGGCGAGGTACTCGGCATCATCCCCGAGCACATCTCGACCGAGGTCGCCCATGTCGACATCACCGAGCTGCGGGTCGTCGACTCGATGCACGAGCGCAAGGCCGCGATGTACGCAGCTGCTGACGCCGTCATCGCACTCCCGGGTGGCTTCGGCACGCTCGAGGAGCTCGCCGAAGCACTGACGTGGACCCAGCTCGGACTGCACGAACTGGCGGTCGGACTCCTCGACGTCGACGGATTCTGGGCGCCGCTCGTCGCCTGGATGGACCGGGCCGTCGACGACGGCGTGTTGAAGCAGAAGAACCGGGTCGTCTGCCTCGACGGGACCGACCCCGCCGACCTCCTCGATCGGCTGGCGGCGACCGAGGTCCGCTACGCGCCCAAGTGGCGGGACTGAGAAAGTCTAACTTCTACGAGTTAAGCAGCCCTAGACCTACGGCCGATGAGCCAGACACGTTTCCCGAATCCTGACGTGGAAGTATGGGTGTTGAGGCTAAGGACCGATGCCTTCGCCTAGCTTCGGCGTCGTGGATGGCACAACGATCAACCTTCTCGAGCTAGCGAACCGGCTTCCTACCCCAGCTAGCGATCCACCAGCTCTTCTTGCACCGCAAGACGCCTACCGCCGCAACCCTTCGGAGGTCCTCGGCTACGAGTGGCCGACGCTCCGACTCGATGGAGAAACGCTTAACCCGCTCGTGCTTGTGGACTCTCCGGGAGCGATGGGCAAGTCGGCTGCCGCAGCGATGCTTGCACGTCAGATCTCTGCGCCCCTCCTGAATGTCGGAGGCCTGCATGTCGGGGCGCACACTCTGACGGGGCTACTCGTCAGTGCGCTCGGACACGCTGGTTACAGCAGACTGATGACAGCCCTGACTTCCGGCGACCGCTGCTTGGTCATAGATGGCTTCGACGAGGCGCTGCTCCGATCTGGAGCAGTCAACTACCAAGCATTCCTCGACGATCTGGGGCGCTTGGTCGGGCAGTGCAAACCTGGCGCCGTAATAGGGTTCGGTCGCCCCGAGTCGGCGCTCCTGGCTGAGACGGTACTGAGCCAAGGACAAGTCACCCGCGCCGAACTGATCCCCCTCAACTCCAATCAGCTTCGATCCTTCATCGATAAGCGACTGGACAACACACCCAGAGCTACCGGAGCACATCGGAATCACAGGGCTCCATTCGAGAACCTCCGGGACTACCAGATCGAGGCTCTTGAGTCTGCACTCAGCGCCGAGGTAGACCCTCAGGCATTCCTCGGCTACACACCTGTGTCTGCATCGATTGCTGCGCTTCTAGACGTTGAGAATCCCCAGGCCGAGCTGTCAAGACTTCAGTCGCTCGGGCTCGGCGAGACGGCGAAGGAACGAGGCGCAATGCTACTGAGAATCGTCGAGTCGATCCTGGACCGTGACCAACTGAAGGTGCAGCAGAGCCTTGATACCGCCATTCCGGGAGCCCACCTCCAAGAGCTGGACGCCTACAACCGAACCGAGCAGGTTATTCGACTGTTGGCAAACACAGTTGGGAGCAGTCCGGCTGTACTAATCCCAGCGAAACTAGACGATAGCTATCGGCAGGTGTACGAAGATCGGGTTGGAGACTTCTCCTCCGATCACCCGTTTCGGTTCGAAGGAGAGTTTGCCTCTGCGGTATTCTCGGACTACGTGAGGGCGTTCGCGCAAACCTCCGCTCCCGCCACCGCAGCTCTTCCGGGGATTGAGAGCGATCCATCTCACCTTCCTGCCGTCGGCCCATTCTACGCCCTCTTCTACGCCGAGTTAACTCGCGACGAGAACGGGCTCTCCCATATACCTACTGAAGAGACCGTCGCCGACCTGCTCAGCTCAAATCGGCTGGGTTCCCGCACAGCACCGCTCGCCACCTACACACACATTCGCTCAACTGCCAGCCTCACGATTGAACCCGACACTGACGCTCCCTCGCTGACCTTCAGAGTCGATTCGCCAACTGGAATCCTGTCTGTTCCAAGCGGGACATCAAACCTCCTAGTAACTAGCACTAGCAGCGTCGAGATCGGCCAACGCAACGGCGTCAGCGACCTTGGCCCCAACGCAACGATTGTCGCTAAGGAGATCGAGATCCAAGGGGGCATTCTCAGAGTCGGCCCAATTGCCGCTCAGGGCCCGGTGGTTCTGGCGGGCTCCGACAGTGTTCGACCGAAGAGCCTGGAGATCGATGCACGAGCGGACGACCTTCTCGTGAGAGGGGCCGTCAACGCCTTTCCGTGGCACAGGTATCTGCAGTCGTCCGGTCGCACATCGAGCTTTCTAACCGAGCTACTCGGTTCCCTGGTTGCGCCGGAGTGTCGCAGAATACTCCGACGGTTCTCCGGCGGCGGCAATCCGCCTAATGTGTATAGGGAGTTGTTGGATAATCGCCTGGTAGCGGGCAACGACCTCACCTCGGCAGTCATGAAGGCACTTCTCGACGACAGCGTTATCTCGGTAGACGGCGACTTCTACGTACTTAACTTGAGCCGGCTCGCCGACTATCAGATACATCGAGAGGGCCTAACTCGGGACTGGAAGAACATGCTCGCTCCTCTGTCCCAGCACCTCCTGACTAATGAGCTTCTCGCCGGATACTTGGCATTTCCCGGCCTCGGCCAGGACTAATGCAGCCTCCTGGCACCTAGTCTGTTTTTCGTGGATCTCCCCGTCATGCCGCCCGTCAAGCCGATGCTGGCGAAGGCGGTGGACGGGATCCCCGAGCGGGACGACATGAGCTTCGAGCCGAAGTGGGACGGGTTCCGCTGCATCGTCTTCCGCGACGGCGAGGAGGTGATCCTCGGCAGCCGGAAC
>JAHDFR010000281.1 GCA_020628065.1 Acidimicrobiales bacterium | reverse complement strand
CTGCTGACCGACGGCCTGCGGGCCGAGCGGGAACAGGGCATCACCATTGACGTGGCCTACCGCTACTTCACCACGCCGCGGCGCAAGTTCATCATTGCCGACACGCCGGGCCACACCCAGTACACCCGCAACATGGTCACCGGGGCCTCCACCGCCGATCTTGCCATCATCTTGATCGACGCCCGCAAAGGCATCTCCGAGCAGTCCCGTAGGCACTCGTTCATTGCCTCGCTGCTGCGCATCCCCCACCTGGTGTTGGCGGTCAACAAGATGGATCTGGTCGACTACGACCAGGAGGTGTACGAGAAGATTCGGGCCGAATACATCGACTTCGCCTCCCGCCTGGATGTACCCGATCTGTCGTTCATCCCCATGTCGGCCCTGCACGGTGACAACGTGGTTGACCGCTCGGCCAACATGGACTGGTACGGCGGGGCTACCTTGCTACATCACCTGGAAGAGGTCTACACCGGTTCGGACCGCAACATGGTTGACGTCCGGTTCCCGGTTCAGTACGTGATCCGTCCGCAGAGCACCGAGCACCACGACTTCCGTGGCTACGGCGGTGCCGTGGCCGGTGGTGTGTTGAAGCCCGGCGACAAAGTGGCCGTGTTGCCTTCCGGTTTCACCTCCCGCATCAAAGCCATTCGTGGCCCACACGGCGAGGTGGATGAAGCTTCGTCGCCGATGTCGGTTGTGGTTCAGCTCGAAGACGAACTGGATGTCAGCCGGGGTGACATGATCTGTCGTGTCAACAACCAGCCGGACGCCACCCAGGAGTTCGAGGCCATGATCTGCTGGATGTCGGACGACACCACCCTCACCGAGGGCAAGAAGTTCGCCATCAAGCACACCAGCAAGTGGGGTCGGGCCATGGTGAAAGACATGCGCTACCGCCTGGACATCAACACGCTGTCCCGCGATCAGTCGGCCACCGAGCTGCGGCTCAACGAGATCGGCCGTGTCCGCCTGCGGACCACTCAGCCGATCTTCGCCGACGAGTACTCAGCCAACCGCGCCACCGGCAGCTTCATCCTGGTTGATGAGTCGACCAACGTGACTGTTGGCGCCGGCATGATTAGGCGAACTCAGTGAGCCCAAGACAACTAGGCGAAGCGGTAAGCCGTCTAGCATGTCATCCATGAAGACCGAGAACACCGTCTGGCACGCCAGTGCGGTTGACCGCCATGATCGCTGGTCGCTGACCGGCCGGGGGGCCACGATTTGGCTCACCGGCCTGTCGGGGTCCGGCAAGTCGACGGTGGCCGTCGAGCTGGAGAAACAGCTGGTGGCCGCCGGCCGACCGGCATACCTGCTGGACGGCGACAATATCCGGCACGGCCTCAACGGTGACCTCGGCTTTGCCGCCGAGGACCGCGATGAGAACGTGCGGCGGGTGGCCCACGTGGCCCGCCTGATGGCCGATGCCGGCATTGTGGCTGTGGTTCCACTCATCAGCCCCTACCGGGCAGCACGAGACTTCGCCCGCGAAGTCCACGCCGCCGCCACCGTCCCCTTCTATGAGGTGTTTGTCGACACCCCGCTGGAGATCTGCGAGCAGCGTGACCCCAAGGGCCTCTACCGCCGGGCCCGCGACGGGGAGATCACCGGCATGACCGGCATCGACGATCCCTACGAAGCACCGGATGACCCGGAGTTCCGCTTCACCCCCGACGACGGCGAAGCAGCCGACATGGCCGCCGCCATCGCCGCCGTCATCTAAAGACCGCCCGGCGGTGGCCTCCGGGTCGGCGTTGGCACCACCACCCACCGCGACCCATCGGGCTGATGGATGGCAAGCGACCGGTCAGGCCGCAGGCGGACACTCCACTTTCCTTCATGAACCTGGTGGTGGTGCCGGGAACACAGAGGAATCAGATTGGCAAGATCGGTCGGCCCGCCGTGCTCCCATTCGTGAATATGGTGCAGCTGGCACCAGGTGATCGGTCTGTCACAACCATCCCATGCGCAGCTCGAATGGATCGCTTTGATGGCAGCCCACTGGGCATCGGTGGCCGTCCGATAGCGGCGACCTACGTCCAGAGGAACACCTCGACCGTCCAGCACAACTCGCCGCAGTGTGGCGTCGCAAGCCAGCCGTTCAATTGTCTCGGGCGGCACGCTGTGGCCGTTGCCCGTCTGGCGTATGGCGTCCTCGTGCGGTCCCTGCCACATGGTCTGCTCATCGACAACGACAAGAATCTCGGGCGGACCTGATCTGCCCGACGGACCAGCACCGCTCAGCAACGTTACAAAAGCGTCAGCGGCCAGTGCTTCGTCCTGCTTTGTCGGACCGTCGGCTTTGGCCGCCAATGCTGCGACCGTTCGGTCTATGGCCGTGTGCACGATCTCGTAGCGTTCCGGATCCAGTTGGCCCGAGAACTTGCCCATTCCGGCAACCGGGTCGAACCAGTGACGGAACTCGCTGCGCGCCCGGTCGGCGACCGCCTTGGCCAGCCCATGATCGTTTCGGGCCCGCTCGGCCGCCGCCCTGATTCGACGGTCGAACTCGTCAGCCGGCAGCTCAACGGCGGCTCGGGCCAACTCTGCGGTGTTCAACTCACGCCGCTCATCATCGCTAAGACGCTTGACCGCTCGGGACAATGAGTCCAGCTGATCACCACCGATGGCCCCGGACCGGGCACCCTCGGTGAACTCGCCAAACTGCGCAGCCGCCTCCACTCGAGCGGCCTCCCTACTAGCGGTGCCTGACCGCACTGACCGAGCCCGGCCCTGCAACAACTCCCGGCATGATCCCGGCTCGATCTGACGACCGGCAAGACCGACGCGGGTGATGAAGCCACCCAATGCCGACTGGGCGATCCGAGCGGCGTCAATCAACGGTTGCAGCTCACGAACACCACCGGTGCCAAGGAGTTCAATCGAGCCCAACGCAGCAGGCAACCCGAGCAACCACTCAACCGCCTCTTCGGACGACATATGAACATCGGTACTTGCGTATGCGCCCACTGCGCCGCCTTACAACGTCAATCGGCTGACCCTTCAGGTCAGACCAGCTAGGTGCCCGCAAGAATTGCAGTGGGGAAGAAAGGCACCCGTCTCGAACTGTGAAAGCTAGTGTAGCGCCCCGACGAACAAAAAAGAACATATGTTCGATACATTTCTACAACGCTCGCGCTGCCTCGCACAGATTGGTTAGCTTGGCCACCGCCTGGTCCAAACTGAGGTAGCCAAGACCGCAATCGGGTGCGGCGATCAGACCAGCCGGAGCCAGCTCGGCCGCCTCCTCCAACCGTCGACGTATCTCATCAACCGGCTCGATGCCACTGCGGGCAATGGCCACAACACCCAGGATCACGGCGGTGTCGGCGAACAGTGGC
>JAHDFR010000280.1 GCA_020628065.1 Acidimicrobiales bacterium | reverse complement strand
TGGCTCTGGCCGCCTGGACTCACGACTCCCACTACCACCGCCACGCCGACGACAATGAGGACCGCTCAGCCGACCTGGCCCGAGATGCGGCTCGACAACTGGGCATGAGCTCCGAACGCGTCGAACGGGTGGCAGAGCTGGTGAGGGTCAGCTCGCACACAATTACCCCGGCCACCCATCTGCAGGCCATGATGTGCGACGCCGACCTGGCCACTCTGGCCAAACCGTGGGACTTCTACATGATCGACGTGGCCAATATCCGGGCCGAGCTGGCGGTGGACGAACACTCGATGTGGCGCACCACCAGGTTGGCCATGCTCAACTTCTTCGAAACCAAGAACCCGCTCTATCACAGCCGAGTAGCGGCACAACGGTGGGAAGCGGCAGCGGTCGCCAACCGGCAGCGGGAGCAGGCACTGCTCACCCGGGCCTAGCTCTCGCTGGCCTCAGTCGGCGTTGACGTACGACCAGTAGCCGAGCACCACAACGGCGATCACCAGCAGCGAGTACGGCCAGACTGATGACGCCACCAACATGGCGGCGATAGCGGTGATCACAATGGCGGCGGCGAAGATTCGAATGGTCTGAAGTCGGTCGCTGCGCTCGTTGACGGCGGCCAACACCTCTTGTGCCTTCGACGCTACTTGCGGGTCGGCGTTGTTGGCGGCCAGGGTGTGCAGTGCGGCCGGATCGGAGATGCGTTCGGTGGCCAGCACACGAAAGCGATAGTCGGCGCTGGCGGCAAGACCCTGCAGGACCGGCAGAGACCGAATGCGGCTCAAGGCTTCGCGGGCGATGTCGTCATCAACGTTGCGGGCGAGCTGGGCCAACGTGGCGTCGTCGTTGACCCGGTCCAACGCGACCTGTCGTTGAGGGTGCTTGGCGTCGCCGGCCACTCGGGCCAGTGAGGCGTTGTCACTCATGCGGGCCACCGCTCGCTGCTGGATGTCGGAGCGTTCATGGCGACTCAACCGGTACAGCACTTTGGGGTCATCAATGTGGTTGATGGCGGTTTCGCTGACGGCGGCGTTGGTGTGTTCGGCCAGTTCGGCCACGGTCGCAGGTTCCAGCCGGGACATGGCCACATCGCGAACCGAACGTTCACCGTCCTGGGCCAGAGTCGAAAGCAGCTCATTGGAGTCTGCGTGGCGGGCGATGGCTCGACGGGTCTCCGGATCCGGCGACTGCGCCACCAACTGCAGCACTTTGGGGTTGCGGATCTGCACGATGACAGCCGAACGAACCTTCTCCGACCTGTCGGTGATGAGTTGCTGAATAATGGCCGGGTCGGTCACGCCTGACGCCAGGGCGGCCCGCACATCATCGTCGGGATCAGCGGCCAGCCGGGCCACCAGCGGACCTTGGGTGATACGTCCAGCGGCCAGCACTCGAGTCTGTTTCGGCCGCTCCGGCTCCACCAGCTGGCCGAGCAAGCCGTGATCGCTAATGCGAGGGATTGCGGCTGACACCACCGAGGCGTCGCCGTCCTGAGCCAGCTTGAACAGCACGGACTGGGTGGTGGTGAGGGCGGCAACGTCGCGACGTTGGGCGGCCGACGTGCTGGCGGCGAAGCTGTCGACCACTGCCATTTCCTGAGGAGACAACGGCTGGCCGTCGCTCGAAGTGGCGATGCCGAGTGTTGCGCCGGGGCCGGGAGGCGGAGGCATCGAAGGTGTTGGCGACGGTGATGGTGACGGTGTTGGTGATACAGCCGGTGGTGGTTTCGAGACCGATGACGCCGCTGTCGGGGCCGGCCGCGACTTGAGTGAAGGTGGCGTGTCCCGACCGAGCGCCGTCAGCACCGCCAGCAATTCACCAGCAGTCTGAAACCGACGGTCGGGGTCTTTGGCCAACGCCTGCTGCCAGAAGCCGTCAAGCTGGGGAGCCAAATCGGTGGTGGGGATGGCGGCGTTCACCACTCGGTGCAGCAGGGCTTCGTGCGAACGCTCACCGGCGATGGTGTACGGGGCCGACCCGTCGATCAGGTTGAACAGGGTGGACGCCAGCGAGTACAGGTCGGACCGGGCGTCGTTCTTGGCTGCGCCGTTGAGGAACACCTCGGGGGCGGCGTGTTCGAAGGTGGCGGCGTTCAGAGTGGCCGATGTGCTGCGGATCACGGCGATACCGAAGTCGGACAGTTTCACTCGACCGTCGCTGGCCAGCAAGATGTTGCGTGGCTTGATGTCCCGATGGACGATGCCCCGGGCATGAGTGTGAACTAAAGCCCGAGCCACCTGGGCGGCGTAGGAGACGGCCACTTTGGTTTCGATGGTGCCCCGGCGGGCCAGCACGTCACCCAGTGAACCGCCGGGCACATACTCCATAACAAAACACGGGTTGCCGTTTTTGGTCTGGTCAAACCGGTAGATGGCGGCCAGGTTCTCGTGGCTGCCCAGATCGGCCAGGATGCGGGCCTCTCGCTGGAAACGACGCACTCCGTCGTCATCAAGATGGCGTAGCACCTTGACCGCCACCGTTCGACCGAGCGCTTCATCTTCGGCCGAATAGACGGTGGCGAAACCACCTCGCCCTATCTCGACGTAGTTACCCAGCCCGGCAATGCCCAGTCCGGTAATCCCCGCTGAACGGGAACCGGCCTGCTCCGCCGACGCCAACTGCTCGGTCGGCGGATTGTCCGGGGAGTAAACGGAAGTCGTTTGCTCGTCGATCCCGACAATTGTAGGGCAGAGGCTAGTGGCCGTCGCCTCGCCCGATTCACGAAGCGTCGGGCCGGGTGGTAATGAGATCCTGACACAGCAGGCAGTTGCCGCCAACGTCGGCGGCGACCACCGCGAAGGCGTCAACGCATCTATAGGACAGGCCGATGCCAACCGTGTCTGGCCTGACTGCATCCACCGGACATACAGTGGGGCTTACACAGAAGTTGATCGCTGACCGCCAAGGAGGACTGAGCGATGACGAGTACCTACACGTCTCGCCAGGAGTGGCTGGCAGCCGCTCCGTACCGCAGCCCGGAGATGGAGCAGGCCAAGTTCGGGGGCGATATCCCGGAGGCCGCCGACATCAGCCTCGATGAGATCAACCCGTTCAACCCTCACCTGTTCCACCAGCACCGGTGGCACGACCACTTCGGCCGTCTTCGACGGGAAGACCCGGTGCATTTCAACGAGCTGGGTTCCTCGGGCCGCTACTGGTCGGTGACCAAGTGGGACGACATTCGCACCGTGGAAAGCGACTGGCGCAGATTCTCCTCGGCCGGTGGGGTGACGCTGTCATGGCCGGTGGGCACCGAACGTCGACACAACATCGACCGCCTGGCCAGCAACGCCTTCATCTCCATGGATCCACCCGGCCAGACCGACCAGCGAAAGACAGTCCGTGGCAT
>JAHDFR010000279.1 GCA_020628065.1 Acidimicrobiales bacterium | reverse complement strand
AACCGAAGAACTGGGCGAAGGCTTCGTCCGGCATGGCTAGGAAGAAGCTGTCGGGGCCGACCTGGCTGCGATGGACGGCGATGGCCGCCTTCTTTTCGGCGGCGAGGTCGCTGACGTTGATCTGGTAGCGCAGGTGGTGTTCGTCGGTCCCGAAGTCGGGGTTGTCTTCGATGGTGGGGCCGTTGTCTTCGCCGTCTTCGCTGGTGAACATGCCGGCTTCGCGCGCCATTGCGATTTGCTCCAGCGCCCGGGTCCGGTTGATGGTCGACTCGTAGACGTGCTTGATGCCGAGCCTTTGGCAGGCGGCCAGTCCCACCTGGTGAACCTGAATGTGATCCGGGTGGCCGTAGCCGCCTTTGGGGTCGTAGATGGTGACCACGTCGGCGTTGACTTCGGAGAGGATGGCGGCGAAGCGGTCGGTGGCCTCGTCGAAGTCGGCTTGCCAGAAGCAGGACGGGTTGTCGTTGGTCGGCTCGCCGATCATGCCCGAGTCTTCGTAGCCGAGAAAGTGTGGAGGTTCCGCTCCCAACAGTTCGCAGGCCTTGGCCAGCTCGATCACCCGTCGTTCGGCCAGGGTCTCACCCTCGTTGAGCACGCCTTCCTGTGGCTCGCCCACTTCGCCCCGAGTGGCGCACACCAGGATCACTCGATGACCGGCCCGTGATGCCCGAAGCATTAGTCCGCCGGTGGCGATGGCCTCGTCGTCGGGGTGGGCGTGGAAGCAGACAAGGGTGGCCATTGCTTCATCCTACGGCCAAGCAGCGGCCCCGACCGGTGTGTTTGCCGGGGTGTCCACCGGTGTGACGAGGTTCATCTTGAACGATCGTTTAACTTGTCGTATCCTGAAATTTGAACGAACGTTTAATTAATCGACTTCTACAAATTGATACGGAGAGAGATGGCGCCAAACGACAATCACGAACCGCTCCCGCCGTACCCACACGTTCAACCTGTGGTGCCGGGACCGCCACGCTCCGAGGATGCGATCCCGCAGGTCGCCGAGACGGGGCGAGGCTATTCGCCGTCGACCCAGGTCATCCTGATCGGCGTCATCGTTGCTCTGTTCGGCGCCTCGGCCCTCTACCGGTACTTCATTCTCGGCAACCTGATGCCGTGGTCGCTGTTCTTCCATGGAGTCTCGGCAGTATTGGGAATCGTTCTGGTGGCTCTCGGCCCGAGGGGAACGTTGGCCGATCGCCTCTTCATCGGCACGACCATTGCGCTGCTGATGGCGGGAACAGCGGCCGGCGAGGGGGCCATCTGCATTCTGATCGCCGCCCCGTTCATCTATCTCTTTGTTGCCATCGCCGCCTATTCCGGTCAGGGAAGCCGACGGACCATGGTGTTGGCGCCGGTGATCTTCGGCGCTTCGCTGGCATCGGGGCTCCAGCCGGCCGACATTCAACAGGTATCGGCAGTGGAAACCGTAGAGCTCTCCAGCGCAACCGTTGCGCAGCGACTGTCCGCCACCCCGGATATCCCGGTGATCGACAACGGTCTGCTTGGCGGTCTTCCCGGTGCATCCTTCCCTCAGCCCACCACGTTCGGGGGAGAGGGACTCGAGGTCGGCGATCAACGAACCATTGACTTCACCGACGGGGGACGGTTGACCTTGGAGATCACCGAGTCGGAACCGGGGCGGGTCAGCTTCGTTCCCGTCTCCGACACGACGGCAATCGCCAACTGGGTCCGGTGGCGACAGACCACGGTTAGCTGGGACGAGAACAGCGACGGTACCACCGAGGTAACCCTCGATGTGTACTACCGGCGGTTGCTTGAACCCGGTTGGTACTTCGGGCCGATTGTGAACGCCGGAATGAACCAGGCCTCCGAGCACCTGCTTCACCACCTGCTGAACAATCCCGGTGCCGAGTCATGAGTCCCGACTGGATCTCCCCGTACGACCTTGGCGCTGACAATGTGGCTACTGCCGCCGAGTTGCTTCGCCCGCTGGTCGGCCTGTCGATCGTTGCCTGGACGGTGATCGGCATCGCCCGTCACCGTGATGCCGGACAGCGTTTCGCCGTGGGCCTGGTCGGCGCGCTGTACATGCTGATGGGGATTGTCATCGTCGACCTGGTCCCGACCACTCTTTCGACCGGGGCTGAGTCGATGGCCGGCGGGTCACTTGGGTGGTGGAGTTACATCGGTGATGCTCCCAGGTTGGCGGCGACGCCGATTGATCTACTGATTCCGTGGGCGCTGGCCTGGGGGATGTTGCCGCTGGTCTTCTGGTCGGCGCCTCGCCCGGTCCTGTTGACACTCGGTTTCGGGTTGATTGACCTCGTCCTCATGCCGCAGTTGGACATGGTGGTCGAGCTCGGGCCCTGGTGGTGGGTTGGCGAGCTGGTGCTGCTGGGAGCGGTGGCGTTTCCCGGTTTGCTGCTGGTGAACTTTATGAGGACCGATCGCCGCCTGGCTCTTCGAACCGTCATGTTGGCCGGGCTGTTCTCGGCGTTGTTCCTGGGGTTGGTGCCGTTGGTGGCCCAGCAGGCCAGTGGTGTGGCCCTGTCGCTACCAGGGCGGCAATGGATGATGGCGTTGGCTCAGGCGGCGGTGATTGTCGGTTTGCCGGGGTTGGCTGCGGTACGGGAGCTCTATCAGCGAGGCGGCGGTACACCGTACCCGTGGGACCCTCCTGCCCGAGTGGTCACCACCGGCCCCTATGCCTACGTGCGGAATCCCATGCAGCTGGCCATGACAGCACTCATGTTTATGGCGGCGTTGGCTTTGTGGTACTGGCCATTGGCCGTCGGGGCCCTCACCGCCTTGACGTTCTCCATCTCGGTGGCCGAGCCTCACGAGCAGTCTGTTCTCGGCCGTCGATGGGCCATCGACTGGCGTCGCTATGTGGGTGAGCACCGGAACTGGGTGCCGACCTGGAAGCCGGTGTTCACCGGTGAGGGGCGGGCCGTGGTCTACATCGATGGTGGGTGCGAGGTCTGTCGGGGTGTGGGGGAGTGGTTGGTTCAGCAGTCGCCGCTGGAGCTGCAGGTGGCCGATGCTCGCTATGCCCCCGGCCCGCTGATGGATCGATTGTCGTACCGCTGGGTGGATGCCGAAGGTCGGATCACGTTCGAGGCGACCGGAGTCGCCGCTTTTGCCGCCGCCGTTGAGCACATCAACCTTGGTTGGGCCATGTTGGGGTGGGGCCTCCGGTTGCCGGTCATCGGATGGCTTGGTCAAGCCATCACCGATGTGGTGGTTGTGGCACCGCACCTGGCTGTGCCGCCGGAGCTCCCACCGTTGGCCGACGCTCGCTTCAACGATCGGGCCGGTTGGTCAAAAAGCGAAAGCGGCCCGGTGCCTGAGCACCGGACCGCCTTCGTCTAGAAGAAGTTGGCTAGATC
>JAHDFR010000278.1 GCA_020628065.1 Acidimicrobiales bacterium | reverse complement strand
CGGCTTTTGATCCGAGCGACAAGGTATTGGCGGCGAACAGGTCGCCCTCGTTGATAAGAACCCACCGATAGCCGTCGACTTTTTTGGCCCGCTTAAAGGCGGCCTTCATATCCGCAGGATCAGCGGCCACCACAATCGAACCCTTCTCGCACACCAGATCGGCGGCGCCGCTGGGATCCTCGGTTGCGTCGAAGGTGGCTTTGGCCCCTTCGACCAGCTGGTCGTGGTTGTAACGAGCAGACATCTATTCGATTTCCTCGGTAGCGGACAGGATCTCAACGACGGCGGCCATGGTCTGTTCCGAATCGGGCCCGGAAACTTCCACTGTCACGGTATCACCCTGAGTGGCGCCCAGCGCAAGCACGCTCATGATGCTGTCGCCTTTGGCCGACTTGCCGTCCTTGATGATAAGCACATCGCTGGACGATGCCTTGGCCAACTCCACCACCTTGGTGGCAGGACGGGCATGCAACCCAGCCGGATTGGCAATCTCCAAGGTCACCTGGCCGTCGTCGTCATCAGAATCGGTGTCGACTTCGACGCTTCCACTCAAGACACCGTGCAGCCATGCAGCGTCAGGGGTCACCCACAACTGCTCACACAGCTCCTCATCCTGCAGCACCTCGGCCATTTGAGCCAGCAGTTGGACATGCTCATCTCCATTGGCGGCCAAGCCGATAACCAAATGGGCCGTGCCGGGACCCCAGTCGACCCCTTCCGGGTACTGAGCCACCACGACACCGGTGCGCATGACACTGTCCTTCTCCTCCAACGTTCCGTGTGGCATTGCCACACCATTGCCGAGGAACGTGGACGCCGACCGCTCGCGGACCTTCATGCTCTCGACGTACGACATCGGGGCAAGGCCACGCTCGATCATCTTCTGGCCGACGAAATCGATTGCGTCGTCCATGGTTGCCGCCTGCTGACCGACGTACACGTCGTTCACCGTGACAACATCTTCTACCGCTGTGTTTTCCATCTGACTTCTATCCGGCGTCTAGACCGCGGAAACCACAGGCTGATCGTTCTTCAGTGTCTCGACCAGGCCTTTCACCGCCGGATCGCCGAAGAACATCATGAATGGAACAATTGCCGCGTCGGGGGCCTTTTCTTTAGCCGTCGCCGCCATGGACTGGTGAGTCACGATGACGTCGACTTCGTCGGGGATCTGCTGAACCGGCGAATGGACGACAGTCACATTCAACTTGGCCTTCTTGCAGAGCTTCCGAAGCTGGTTCGCCCCCATCAGACTGCTACCCATACCGGCCTCGCAGGCAAAGACGATCAGACGTACATCGGACGCAGCTTTCACTACAGGATCAGACATGTGCGCTCCTCGATTCTGGGTGGGATCGATTGGGTGGTGGTAATGGTGGTCTGGGCTGCCCGGGGGCGGGGGCTGGACTTCCGCCCGCCCCCGGGATGCGCCCATTCAACTGATGGGTTGGTTTTACGTGTTAGCTGGTGGCCGTGGTCATGCCGGGAATGTCCGGCATGGCATCGGCGACACCGACTTCGTCGACGTTGTCGGTCATGTCAGCCACCGGGAACAGTCGCAAGAGGACCGCACCGGCGAAGAATGACGCTATTGCACCCACGGCTACGCCGAGGAGCACGCCGAAGGCCGCTCCACCTGATGGCGGAAGCGCCGCCAGGTAGGCGAAGATACTTCCCGGAGACGGCGGAGCCGTCAGACCGGCGTCGGTGGCGACGAACACGATGTCGGCGGAGATACCGCCGGCCCACATGGCACCGATCATGACCGGGTTCATGAGAACGTACGGGAAGTACACCTCGTGGATACCACCAAAGAAGTGGATGATGATGGCGCCGGGGGCGCTCAGCTTGGCCAAGCCCTTGCCGGCCAGCCAGTAGGCACCCAGCAGGCCAAGACCCGGACCGGGGTTGGACTCGAGCATGTAGTAGATCGAGCGACCGTTCTCGGCCACCTGCTCGGTACCGAGAGGTGTCAGCACACCGTGGTTGATGGCGTTGTTGAGGAACAGCACCTTTCCAACCTCGATCGGAATGTCGGCCAGCGGAAGCAGACCGGCACTGGCGATTCCCTCCACCATGTTGCCGAACGCCGAAGCGATGGCGGCCATGATCGGGCCAATGGCGATGTAGCCGAGAGCCACCAGTACGACACCGGCGATGCCCTGGCTGAAGTTGTTGAACAACATCTCGAAGCCCGCAGGGGTGCGGTCCTCGAGGAAGTCGTCAATCTTCTTCATGAGCCAACCGGCGAGCGGACCGATGACCATGGCACCCAAGAACTGGGGCGGGTCGCCGGCGGCACCGGAATCAAGCGAGAAGCTGGCGCCGGCGATCACACCCATCACAGCGATGGCGCCTAGCACACCACCACGATGACCGTGGATCAACTTACCACCGGTGTACGCAACCAGAATGGGAAGCAGGAACTTGATCATGGGGACAACGAGGCCACCCGCACCAAGCGTTCCTTCCTCACCACTGGTGAGTACTCCCCAGTCCCAATCGAGACCGGTTTTTGCCAGCCACCCTGGTGGGATGACGAGAGCGGTGATCAAGCCCCAAGCGATGAATGCACCAATATTGGGAATCACCATGCCTGCGACAAAGCCACCGAATTTCTGTATTCGTTGAAGCATTAGATACGCACCTTCCCCCTACGGAGTTGTGTTGGTTGTACCAGAATGGCGCGCAGTGACGCCTGTCGCCAGTGGCAATAGGTCGCAGACCCCATGTGACAAATGTGAACGGGTGTTACCGAAACGTCACTGTCACATTTCCGTTACATTAACGCTACCTGAACCGAGCGAAGCGGTTCGCTAAGCCTCGTCGCGGGGCGTCGCTCCATCGACCAGAAGCGACCTGACAGACTGGATGTCAGTAGCACTCAGCAGCGGGGTCACAACCACCACCGGAACAGTGGCGTCAGTCAATGGAACGGTCGACACGATCATGTCATAGACCTCCGGGTCCTCCTCCGACGACGACGCCGAAGCGGCAGAACCACCAGCCGTATTCACCCGTCGGGCACTGCGAACATCGACAACCGACAACTCCGGGAACTCAGCCTGAATGCGGGAAACCAACACCCAGGCGGTGGCCATCCCGCTGGGGCATACAACAAGGGCCCGCTGCTGGGGCTGGAGCTGCAGACGCTCCATCGCCCCCGACAAGTACATGGTCACGAAACCCACTTCGTCGGAGCTGATGGTGCTGCCAAATGTCTCAGCCAAATTGGCACACAACTCCTGGGCCACAACGTGCACGTCCGGATAACGCTCCACCACCTCGGCTAACAGTGGGTTGTGAACCGGCAGACCATGCCGCAACCGGACGCTGAGCCGGGCGACATGCATGGCCAAAC
>JAHDFR010000082.1:4680-20879 GCA_020628065.1 Acidimicrobiales bacterium | reverse complement strand
CGGTGATGGCGAAACGGCCGTCGGGTGTGATGGTCGGCGGCTGCTCCCAGTCCAGAAGGAAGGCTCCGAGGTCCACTACCTCAAATGCCCCGCCACTGCGGGAAACGATGACCGAGGACAAGCCTGAAGTCGCCAGCAGAGCGCGTCGCTCTTCGTCGAGGCCATCGCCGACGGGTTCTTCGTTGATATCTGCGGCTGAACCAACGTTACGCATTACCGGGAGGAGCACTGTGTCACCGACTGACAACGCCCCGTGGACCTCCAAGAGTTGGCCGGGAACGTCGGGTAGTTGTCGGACGCCATCGGCCATGCCGGGTACCGGCCGGAAGGTCTGGCCGTCATCATCGGATCGCAGCAGTTCACCATCGAAAAACCGGTGGTCCGCGCCGCTCCAGGCCCAGGCCAGCACCGTACCGTCGTTGGCCCAAAGCTCGAATTGACCGTGCTGATTGGACAGCGCATCCAGCGCTGAAATCGACTGCCACTCGGACCCGTCAACCGAGCTCCAGGCCTCAGTCTTGGCGTCCCGTTGATTGTTTGAGCCGGTGACAATGAATCGGTCGCCGGTCCAGACCGCATCACGCAGTTCCCGTACCGGGAGTTCGCCAACCTCGCTCCAGGCGAGCTCCGGGCCTTCGCTCACCGGAAGGTCAAGTAGCGCCTCCTCGGCCAGCGAGGCAATGGCCCACACTGTTGCCCCCACGAAAGCCACCGAAGCCAATGCCACGGTTCCGGCGATGGCGGCCCGCAGACGTTTTCGGGACGGCTGATCCGACTCGACTCGATTGTGGTCACCGTCCAACCTCACAAACCAACTCTACGACAACGCCGCCGGTTGTTTCGGACACAAGACGGCTCAACTGGCTGGCGGCCGAGCTCACAATTAAGATTGCTCTCAGGCGGAAAGCGACAGCGGGCATCGCGTGAGCCGAGGAAGGAAGCCGCGCCATGTACCGCACCGAGTCAGGCGACGATGTTTTCATCGTCGACAGTCACATCCACTTTTGGGATGCCAGTCCGGAGAACTGGAAAGACGAGAAGCACGCCGAAGGGTGGATCAACTGCTTCTACGACTACCACGCCAACCTCAGTCCCGACGAACACACCTGGACCCTTGAGGAATATCGCAACCCCACCGACGAACGCATGGTGGCCGACCTGTTCGAAACCGGCCACGTGGACAAGGCCGTCCTTCAACCCACCTACCTGAAGGAGTTCTACCACAAGGGTTTCAACACCGTTGAGCAGCAGGCCTACCTGCTGGAGAAGTACCCGGGCAAGTTCATCCTCAACGGCCGCTTCGACCCCCGGGACGGGGCGGAAGGGCTGGCCCGGTTCCGGGACGAGATCGACCAGTACCAATTCCAGGGGGCCAAGCTCTACACCGCCGAGTGGCGAGGCGACTCCAAAGGTTGGAAGCTCAGCGATCCCGAAGCCCGGCCGTTCTTCGATCTGTGCGTCGAGCGGGGGGTCAAGAACATCCACTTGCACAAGGGGCCGACCATCTGGCCGCTCACCCTCGACGCCTTTGACGTCACCGACGTCGACGTGGTGGCAACCGAGTACCGCGACGAGCTCAACTTCATCGTCGAGCATTGTGGTCTGCCCCGCATCGAGGACTTCTGCTGGATCGCCACCCAGGAGCCCAATGTGTACGCCGGGCTGTCGGTAGTGGCACCGTTCATCCATGCCAAGCCCTACTACTTCGCCGAAGTTCTCTCGGAAGTGCTTTGGTGGGTGGGGGAGGATCGCATGATGTGGGCCTCCGATTATGCGTTGTGGGAACCGGGCTGGCTGATTGAGAAGTTCTGGGATTACCAGCTACCCCAAGAGATCCTGGACAAGACGGGCCTGGATCAGATCACCGAGGAGGCCAAGCGTAAGATTCTCGGTCTCAATGCGGCCAAGCTGTACGACATCCCAGTCCCGGTGGCTGCGTAGGCGAGACATGTCCGTCCCTACAACCACAACACTGGCCGAGGCGGTGTGGGCCGCCCTCGGCACGGTGGTGGATCCCGAGTTGGACGAGTCGTTGGTCGACGTCGGCTTCGTCACCGATGTTGCCATCAACGGCGGCCAAATAGAGATCGAACTTCAGCTGCCCACCTACTGGTGTTCGCCCAACTTCTCCTGGTTGATGGCCTCCGACGCCCGGGCAGTGGTGCTGGCCGTGCCCGGAGTCGAGGGGGCCTCCGTTAGGCTGCTGGGCCATCACGACGCCGAGAAGATCTCCGACGGGGTCAACCAGGATCGTGTCTTCGGAGATGTATTCGAAACCGACGTTGATCCCGAACTGCATGACTTGCGGCTCGACTTCTACCGCAAGGCGTTCATCTCTCGACAGGAGCGAATGCTCGATGCCTTGGGGGACGACGTCCCGGTCCGGTTGGAGGATCTGCCCGATACCGACAAGTGTCACCGTTACCTTGAGGGCCGGGCTCGGCTTGGATTCGACATGTCCCCGGACAGCCCGACCATCCTCGACATCGACGGAAACCCGGTCACCGATGACTTGGAGGAATTCCGACGCAGCTCGCGCTCGTTGCGTATCAGCCTGGATGGCAACAGCGTGATGTGTCGCACCATGTTCGCCACCCGCAGTTCCCGTGAATCAGCAAATGCAACCGCCGTGCAACTCGGAAAGAGATTGAGAGAAAGACCAGCTTCATGATTTTCATCACCGCCAAGTTCCCTATCAAACCCGAGTACGCCGACGACTGGCCGTCGATAGCGGCTGAGTTCACCGCGGCCACTAGAGCCGAAGAGGGTTGCCTGTGGTTCGATTGGTCCCGAAGCCTGGACGACGCCAACGAATACGTGCTGGTCGAAGCGTTTCGAGATGACGACGCTGCGGTGGTGCACGTCAACTCCGATCACTTCAAGAAGGCTCAGGCCGACCTGCCACCACACCTGTCGGCAACACCCAAGATCGTGAACTTCAAGATCGATGGTGACGACTGGTCGGAGCTAGGCGAGATGGCGGCCGGCTAGACCCTACTCGTCTGGCAGGCGGTTCCAGAACGATCCCATCACCTTCAGCTCTTCGGCGGAGAAGTGATCTAGAAACTGCTGGCGCACAAACGCCGTGTGTTGGCGGGCGGCGTCCTCGAAGTGGGCGCGGCCCTTGCTGGTCAGGACGGCATACGACCCGCGCTTGTCGTCTTCGGCCTCGGCCCGCTCCACCAGCCCGGCACCCTGCAGTCGATCTACCAGTCGGCTGGTTCCGCTGTGGGTGAGAATGCTGTCGGCAGCCAGCTCTTGAATTCGCAACCGGTTGTCTTCGGCTATACGCAGCCGGAGGAGGACCTCGTACTCGGCATGACTGAGGCCGGCGTTTCGTCGCAGGTTCTCTTCGAGCAGCTTTAACAGCCGGCCCTGGGTGCTGAGGAAACCGCCCCAGGCCGCGGCTTCGACCGGCGTGAAGAATTCACTCACAGCCTATGAGGGTCGCCTGCGAGGCGACGATTGTCAATCGTCTTAGGCATGTTGACGAGTCCATCCTGACCATCTAGTATATGCGTGCGCACGCAACTAATGTTGCGACGTGTTTTCTGAGGAGTAGACGAATGAACAAGCTGCGGCAGAGCCCGATTCCGATCTGGGTCAACATCATGCAGGCGGTCCTGATCCTGATCATGGTTGCGCAGGTCATCGAGCACTTCTTCAATCACGACGCCATCAGGGCCATGGGCTGGCCGACCGAAGGCGATCCGTCTCTCAATCTGATCTATGAGATGGGTTCGAGGCTGCTGGTCATGGTTGTGGCTTCGGTCTACGTGATGATCACCCAGAATCCGGTGCAGTACCTGGTGGTGCTGATCATGAATGTGGTGCGGGAATCGATGGAGGGCTGGATCGACCCGTTGTTCCCAGTGGCCGACGCTCCGGCCTCGCCAATGGTCGACTTTCTGATCCACGTCGTGATCGTCGTGATCGAGATTGCGGCCCTGGTGGCAGTGGCAAGAATCGTCAAACGCCAGAACGGGGCTCCTGCGACTTCGCCAGCCTAGCCGTCGCCCCGATCCTCGCAGGTTGCTTCGGGCGGCTGTTGGAACTGTTGACGCCGGTTGGAGTCGGCTCCTGTCGTCGGGTCAACATTTGGATCTAGTCCAGAATATTCTTGACTCTGTCCAGAATGTGTGCTGGGATGATCGACGGTGACTTCACGCCGATCAACCATCACCGAGCCCGAGCAGGCCTCGTCCGACAAGGCCAAGGCGCTGCTGCGCGAGCGCGGCCTTCAGGTGACGACACAACGGGTGGCGGTGCTGCAGGCGGTGTCCGGCAGTCCGCACGCCACGGCTGATGAGGTGGCTGATCACGCCCGCTCGGTTCTTGGTTCGATCTCCCGACAGGCCGTCTACGACGCCCTGTCGATCCTGGTCGACAAAGGCCTTGTTCGTCGTATCGAACCGGCTGGATCTCCGGCCCGGTACGAGGATCGAGTGGGCGACAACCATCACCACCTGATCTGCCGTAGTTGCGGCGATGTGGTCGACGTCGATTGCGCAGTCGGAAAGCGCCCCTGCCTGGAGGCAGAGGACGCTCACGGCTACGACATCGACGAGGCTGAAGTCATCTACTGGGGGGTCTGTCCCAACTGTCGACAAACGTCCGGCGAATCAACGAATTCACCGGCGGCGACAGCCAGCGGCAGTCCTCCACCGGGCTAGGATCGGACCCACTTCGATCCGCCGTAGCCACCAAATCTTGTACGGGGAATACAGAAACAATCAAGGAGCATCATGACAGACGCCAGTGAGTGCCCATTTACGGGTGCGAACACCACCATTAGGGACTCGGCCACCGAGCAATGGTGGCCCGAGCAGCTGAATCTGAAGATTCTTCATCAGCACTCGGCCAAGGCCAACCCACTTGACGACGACTTCGACTACGCCGCCGCCTTCAACAGCCTCGACTACGCCGCTCTGAAGGCCGACATCGCTGCTGTCATGACCGACTCCAAGGAGTGGTGGCCGGCCGACTTCGGGCATTACGGCCCGTTCATGATTCGTCTGACCTGGCACGCCGCCGGAACCTACCGCACCGGCGACGGTCGTGGTGGCGGCGGCACCGGCGCTCAGCGGTTCGCTCCGCTGAACAGCTGGCCCGACAACGGCAACCTGGACAAGGCCCGCCGCCTGCTGTGGCCGGTAAAGGCCAAGTACGGCCAGGCCATCTCCTGGGCCGACCTGCTGATTCTGGCCGGCAACGTCGCTCTCGAATCGATGGGCTTCAAGACCTTCGGCTTCGGTGGCGGTCGTGAAGACATCTGGGGTCCGGAAGAGGACACCTACTGGGGTTCGGAGTCCGGTTGGCTCGACGACGAGCGCTACACCGGCGAGCGTGACCTGGAGACCCCCCTGGGCGCAGTCCAGATGGGCCTCATCTATGTGAACCCGGAAGGCCCCAACGCCAACCCCGATCCGGTTGCTGCCGGCATCGACATCCGCGAGACCTTCGGCCGCATGGCCATGAACGACGAAGAGACGGTTGCCCTCATCGCCGGTGGTCACACCTTCGGCAAGACCCACGGTGCCGCCCCCGACACCAACGTCGGCCGCGAGCCCGAGGGTGCTGAGATCGAGCAGCAGGGCTTCGGTTGGAAGAACGTGCACGGCACCGGTATGGGTGGCGACGCCATCACCTCCGGTCTCGAAGGCATCTGGACCACCACTCCGGCCCAGTGGAGCCACGACTTCTTCAAGCACCTGTTCGAGTACGACTGGGAGCTGACCCAGAGCCCGGCCGGCGCTAACCAGTGGGTGCCGACCAACCCTGAGGCTGTGGACACCGTGCCGGATGCCCACGACCCGGACAAGCGTCACGTGCCGACCTTCCTCACCACCGATCTGGCGCTGCGCTTCGATCCGGAGTACGAGAAGATCTCTCGTCGGTTCTACGAGGATCCCGATGCGTTCGCCGATGCGTTCGCTCGGGCCTGGTTCAAGCTTCTCCACCGTGACATGGGCCCCAAGGCCCGCTACCTCGGCCCTGAGGTTCCGGACGAGAATCTCATCTGGCAGGATCCGGTTCCGGCCGGTACCCAGCTGTCGGATGCTCAGGTGTCAGCCCTGAAGGACGCCATCATGGGCTCCGGCCTGTCGGTGTCTCAGCTGGTGGCCACCGCCTGGGCTTCGGCCTCCACCTTCCGGGGAACCGATCTGCGAGGCGGCGCCAACGGTGCCCGCATCGCGTTGGCTCCTCAGAAGGACTGGGCTGTCAACCAAGAGGCCGGTGTGGCCGAGGTTGTAGCCAAGCTGAGCGAAATCAAGGACGCCTCCGACACCGGTGTGTCGCTGGCCGACCTGATCGTCCTCGGCGGTTGCGCCGCCATTGAAAAGGCTGCCGCCGACGCTGGACACAGCGTGAGCGTTGCCTTCACCTCCGGTCGTGGTGACGCCTCCCAGGAGATGACCGAGGTTGACTCGTTCGCCTACCTGGAGCCCACCTCTGACGGTTTCCGCAACTACCGGGCCTCGTTCCACAAGCGTGGAGCCGAGGAACTGCTGGTGGACAAGGCTTTCCTGCTGAACCTGACCGCTCCGGAAATGACGGCGCTGGTCGGCGGTATGCGGGCCCTGGACGCCAACGTCGGTGGCGCCAAGCATGGCGTACTCACCGACCGTCCCGGTCAGCTGACCAATGACTTCTTCGTCAACCTGCTCAGCATGGACACCGAGTGGAAGGTCTCGACCAACGACGCCGGCGTGTACGACGGTGTCAACCGGGACTCCGGTGACGCCAAGTACACGGCCACGGCCGCTGACCTGGTCTTCGGTTCCAACTCGCAGCTGCGAGCTCTGGCCGAGGTCTACGGCTCAAGCGATGGTGAGGCCAAGTTCGTGGCCGACTTCGCCGCCGCCTGGTCGAAGGTCATGGACCTGGACCGCTACGACGTCTAGTAGCGCGAGTCTGACACAAGGAGCCGTGATTCCCGGGATCTGACATTTCCGGGTGACGTACAGCGGTCCCGGGAACCGACTTTGGTTGGTTCCCGGGACCGCTCGCGTTTGGGTTCATCAATCCACGTAGTACGAAACCACGTCGATCGTGTCGCTGAAGTAGATCGGCGGAAGCCACAGGGCAACAAGCGCGGCGGGCAGTGCGACGGCGGCCACTACTCGCAGCCACCGTTGACTCATCACGATGACGGTCAGTGCTCCAAGTACCGTCCAGGCGGAGAGAGCGGTGACCGAGGCGACCAGCAGTGGCCAGAACAGTAGTCCACCGTCGGCCGGATCTCCGTCGAAGGTTTGCCGACCCCGGGTGACGAGCTCGTCTTGGGCAACAGCCTCAGGCGAAGGGTCGGGCATCTCGTCCACGGCGTACAACACGTCGGGCATTACCTCGAGTCCGAGTCGATCGGCCTCAGCCCGAAACGCGTCGACATGGGGGGAAGACCGGTTGGCGGTTGTGGCAACCACGGCCCCGAAGGCCAGTGCCGGTCCAGTCGAGACCACCAACAGGATGACTAACAGCATCCTTCGCATTGACTTACGCTAGCGGGGCGGAGTTGGCGGCGTCGGTCGGTGCCGGTCGCCTAACAAGGGGGTGGTCGCTGCCGTAGGGAGAGGGTGGCTGCATCGTCGACCCCTCGCCTCGTGTACGTAGCCGGCTACGGGCGGAGTGGCTCGACGCTGCTTGACATGCTGTTGTCCGGCCACCCCGAGGTATTCGGCGTTGGCGAGGTCAACACGTTTCTGGCGGAGGAAGCGGCCGGAGGGTCGTGCAGCTGTGGTGAGTCTCTTAGACAGTGCGTGATCTGGCAGCAGGTCATCGACCGGTTGAAAGCAGATGTTGACGGATTCGGGTCACCAGAACTGATTGCGGCGATGTATGCCGCCGAGGCGGCCTCGGGAGTGGCGGTCAACGCCGCCGAACGTCGAGCCCGCAATCGCGAGGCCGGGCGGTTGTGGCGGACGTTCTACACGGAGCTGGCTCACGCCTCGGGCTGTAGCATCATCGTCGACTCATCAAAGACCGCCCGGTTCTGCGTTCGTCGCCCGCTACGTCTTGCTGTCGACGCCGGTCTCGACGTCCGAATCATTCATCTGGTCCGTGACCCTCGGGCCGTTATCTACTCCGAACGTCGGCGGGGCAACAACGCCCGCCTCGAAAGCGGAGTGGGCGGCAACGGGCTCGGTGGGGTGTTGCGTCCTGTCACCGGTTGGCTGATGGCCAATAGCGCGGTCGAGGTCTATCGGGGCTGGATGCTGCCTGGTGTTCCGGTGAAACGGGTTCGCTATGAGGACCTGGTGACCGATCCGGCACAGAGTCTGACGGAGATCGCCGACTTTGTCGGCGTCGCGGCCGAGCCGATGTTGACCGCTCTTAACAGTGACTCAGGTATAGACGCCGGCCACGGGGTTGGTGGCAATCGTCTGCGACGGTCAGGGCAGGTCAAGCTTCGATTCGACGAGGCGTGGCGTCACCAGGCCGATCGGATGGTCAAATCCGCCGGTCTGTTGGCAACACCGATGGCTGCCAAATACGGCTATCGCACCCATCGTTGGTAGGGTGCCCGGTCCTCTAGTGGGCGGTTGAGATCTCGTGGGCCTCATCGTGTTCGTGAGGCTTGACCTTGTGCATGACGGCGGCGATGATGCCGCCCCAGATGGCGCCGACGATGGCCGAGGCAATCGTGTTGACCAGCCAGCCACCGAAGCCGCCAACGGCGCCCAATCCGTCGTGGACCGCCACTTCGAGATCGTGCACCAAATCGTACGGCAGCGTCCAGCCGAGATCCTTCAAGCCGACCAGGATGATGTGTCCGCCGACCCACAACATGGCGGCCACGCCCACAGTGGACAGCACCTTCATAAAGATGGGCATGCCCTTCACCAGGCCACGTCCAACCTTCTGGCCGACCTCGGACTCGCCCGAAGCCAGGTACAGACCGAAGTCGTCACCTTTCACGATGAGGGCCACGGCGCCGTAGACCACGATGGTCATGCCGATGGCGACGATGAGTAGTGTCACCGCCCGGGAGATGAACGGCTCGTCCAGCACCTCGTTGAGGGCGATCACCATGATTTCGGCCGAAAGAATGAAGTCGGTGCGAACAGCGCCCTGCACCATCTTGTCTTCGTGCTCCGGACCCTTGGTGGCGGCTACGGCTTTGCCGTGGTGGCCGTGCTGTTCGCCGCTGATGTACTCCCAGATTTTTTCGGCTCCCTCAAAGCACAGGTAGGTGCCACCCAACATGAGTATCGGTGTGAGGATCCAGGGGACAAAGGCGCTGAGGATGAGGGCCAGCGGCAGGATGAACAGAATCTTGTTCTTGAGCGACCCGGTGGCGATACGGCGGATGATGGGGAGTTCGCGTTTGGCCGCCAAGTCCTGGACGTACCGAGGGGTTACCGCCGCGTCGTCGACGACGAGGCCGGCGGCTTTGGCCGACGCTCTACCGGCGGCGGCACCGACATCGTCAATGGAGGCGGCCGCCACTTTGGCCAGCGCGGCCACATCATCAAGGAGTGCTACCAATCCACCACTCATCGTCGGCTCTCCGGCTTGTCGTCGTTCCTGTCGCCCGCTGTACTTCGCATGATCAGACCAGTTTAGTGAAACCGGAGACTCATGCTGTGACGGTCCACTGCGGCCCAAGGTCGACCGGGCGGCTTCGGCCGTCGGCTACTAGGTTTAGGCAATGTCCGTTTTCCTCATGATCACCTACGACGTCTCCGATCCGGAGCGCTACGCCGACTACAACCCGGCAAGTCTTGCGGGCATTATGCCCACGCTGGCCAAACACGGTGGTGAGGTGGTGATGTCCGGACCACCCGAAGTGTTGGCCGGTGCCATGGAGCACACAATTGTCGGCATCAAGTTTCCAGACGCCGAAGCGGCAAAGGCGTGGGCCGATGATGAGGAATATGCGCCGTTTAAAGCGATTCGCTATGAGTCCACCACCAACATCACCGAGTACATCGTCGCTGCCAGGGACTGACGGAATCGCCGGGGCCATGGTCGATATCATGGAGTAGTGCTTCGGCGTCGGTCGTCTTCATCCTCTCAGCCTCCTCCTCCGGAGCCGCCTGAGCTGTTGCGGATTGATGCCGCCCGAGGCCGTCTGAACCGATTCGCTCCAGCCACCACCGATGCGTTGTTGGGCGATCTTCGTGTAGCGGTTGCCGATTCGCTGGGGGATCGCGAACGTCTTCGGGCGCTGATTGTCGAGCTCAACCCGGACCGAGTCGGTGACGAGTTGAAACAAGCGCTTCGAAACCGGCCGGACCCAACCGCTCCGGACACCACGCTTATCGCTTCCCTCCGGAGCCGGTACGAGAGCATCAGCCACCTGCAGAACAAACTGGATGAGGTGGAGCAGTCCATCGCCACCGCGCTGGTGGACCTGGACACCACCGTGGCCGAAGCGGCCACCGCGGTTTCCAACAGGGCGGATCACACCGTTGACCGGCATCTCCAACAGCTACGAACCGACACCGAAGCTCTGGTTGCCGCTCACCGCGAACTTGAGCACTTGTAGCGCTGGGACAGAAGATCGAAAGGCCATCATGAACTGTCCTCTTTGCCGTGACCAGATACTTGAACCCCATCATCGGGCCGGGATCGAGATTGACGTCTGCCCTCAGTGTCGTGGTGTGTGGCTTGATCGAGGCGAGTTGGACCGACTGGTTCAGGGGGCGGCTCCCAGCCCGTTCATGGAACGGCCTGACTTGGAGGAGCGTAAACCTTTCGACGCCTCGCGATCAGAGAGCCGTTCCGAGCCATCCGGCCGATGGGACGACGATGACGATGATGACGACGACCACGACGACGAGCGGGACTATCGGAAGTCGAAGAAGTCCAAGTCCAAACCCAAGTCAAAGTCGAAATCGAAGAAGCGACCGCCGAAGAAGAAGTCGTGGGGCGAGCTCCTTGGTGACGTGCTTGAAGAAGTCTTGGACTAGCCGGTTGTGTAGGACATCTAGAGCAAAAACAGTTGCGGCGACCCCGAAGGGCCGCCGCAACAGCGTCGAGATCTAGCCTCTTATCAGCTGGTCCTAACCAGCTTCACGGTATCCAGTCGAGTCCCGTCCTCCCGGTGATGGAAGGTGATGGTGCGCTCGCCGGCCGCCAGATTGACGATGACCGGGTTGGCGCCACCTCGATCCGACACGTTGTCGGTTCGGTACCCGGCTGACACTCCTGAGTCCCACAGATAGCCGTCGGCCGGTTGGCCGTCAACGGTCACGAAGAAGGAGTCGGACAGGCTGTCAACGCCTCGTACCTGGGTCTCGATTCGGTAGTTGCCGGCCTGCGTGATGTTGAAACAGTACTCGGCCCGGTTGTTGCTGCCGATGCTCCAGGCGTTGCCAGTGCCTTCGGGCACGGCCACGTACTGACCACCGGAGGCTGCACCGTCGCTACCGACGGACATGACACCGCTGAACGAGCCGGTTTCGGCTTCAACGCTCAGGCTGGAGGAGCATTCGCCGCCTCCACCTCCGCCACCGCTGTCGCCGATGCGAACCAGGCGGATGCTGTCGAGTCGGCTACCGTCCTCCCTCTGGTGGAAGGTGACGGTGTGTTCACCAGTGGTTAGATCGACGATGACCGGATTGTCACCACCTCGGTCGGAGACGTTGTCGGTCTGATAGCCGGTGGTAACACCGGTGTCCCACAGGTAGCCGTCACCGGGCTGCCCGTCGACGGTTACGAAGAACGAGTCCGACAGACTGTCAATGCCCTGTACCTGGCTTTCGATTCGGTACCGCCCGGCCTGGGTGATGTCGAAGCAGTACTCGGCCTGGTTGGGGCTGCCGAACGACCAGGCGTTACCGGTTCCGTCAGGTACGTGGACGTACTGCCCACCGGAGGCGGCGCCATCATTGGCCACGGTCATCGCCCCGCTCAGCTCGCCGTCTTCGGCCTGACGTGTCAGGCCGCTGGCGCACTGCGGTGGGGGAGGCGTGGTGGTGGTCGTTGTGGTTGTAGTCGTCGTCGTTGTGGTGGTTGAGGTCGTCGTGGTCGTGGTGTTGGTGGGGTCGTCCACAAACTGCATGCGCACGCCGGTGGAGTGCCACAGGTCTGGGCCTTCCGCCGCCGAGTGTGGCATGTAACCGGTGTACCAGAGCACCACGTCGCTGATTGCTTCGCCTTCGTTGAAGCCGAGCGACTTGCTCGGTCCGCCGGACCAGGTGGCCTCACCGCTCTTGTACTGACGGCCGTAGACGTTGTTCTCAGCGTAGGAGGTTCGCGGAACCACGGTTCCAACCTGGTTGTACGTTCCGTCGTCGAAGTTCAGCCGCACGGTCTTGCCGTTGACGGTGTCACGTACATACCACTCGTGATCGACCGCTGAGGTTGCGGCCCGATTGAACTCGGTGGTTTCGGCCACCAGTGAGCCGTTGCCGGCCCGACGAAGAATCTGATCGTTGGCTGAGCCGTCGACGTCGAAATCGAAGCGCCAGAACGGCAGATGCTCGTGGTAGATGTTGCACTGGAGCCCCTTGGAGAACATGTGGGCATCAACGACGCCGTTCTCACTGAAGTAGAAGCTCTGGTAGATCACGTAGGCACCGATGTGGTCCTCGATGGAGATCTCCAGCCAGCGTTCGCCGTTCTGGGTGAACTCGTTGGTGTAGAGCCCAACAATGGTGCCGCCCAGACGGTCGGCGTACGGTCCACAGACGTCGTCCTGGTAGTAGACGTTCATGGTCGGAAGCGACATCCGGTAGGCCATCAGGTCGCCGTTGTAGCGGACGTCGTTCAGGCGAAGGCCGTCGAAACCGTCCTCGACACCGTAGGTCAGTGTCCAGCCGTTCCAGTTAACGGTGCCGTTCTCCACCTGGCCGGAAGCCGGTGCGGCTACGAAGGCCATCGCAATGCCGGTGGCCACCATGACCAGGCCGGCGAGCATCAGTTTGATCGACTTGGTTACGTTGCTCATGATCAGCCCTCGTCCCGCTTGGAGTCGGCGACTGTTTCGTTGCTGAGATCAACCCAGGTCAGGTAGTCAGGTCGGGTGTCGGCATTCTCGTGGAAGCTGACGTACACCATCCGCACGTCATAAAAGGCGCCGCTCGGTTGGAACGCCTGGATACTGAAGCCTTCGAGATCGTTCACCGCTGACTCGCCCTGCTCGTTCCAGTAGGAGCGAGCGACCTCGACGGCACGGGCCTTCTCGGCCGGGTTCAGCGGAAGCTGAGCGACCGTCGGGGCGATCGTCTTCATATCGGTGACGTTGGCGCCCCGCATCTCCACCTGAACGCTGTGATTCAGATCGTAGGAGAAGAAGGTGACAACCTGACGGCTGCGGCCGGAGTTGCCTTTGCCTTCACTTACACCGTCGGCCACTTCAAGAACGTCCCACCGATCGCCCAACTGCGCGGCCACGTCGGACTGCGTGGCGGCGCGAGCGGCCAGCGGGTCTGACTTGTAGCCCAGAGCTGCTTGTCGGATCTCGGTTGGGGCGCCCGCCCCGTCCGGCCGGGGCGGCCAGACTTCACCCTGTCCGGAGAAGCGCCCCTCGCCGTTGAGATCGGCTGCGTGGTAGTGGTTCCCGTGTTCCGGGTCCACCTCATGGTCATGGATGTGGGCATCACCGTTTGCCGCCGCTCCAACAAGGGAGGTGCCACTCAAAATCGCGCCACCAGCCCCGGCCAACGTCACCGAAATGACGGCAGCAGCAACACGTTTACGCCCTAAACGTGCACTGTTCATGCTGACAATTCAAGCAGCTAGTAGCTTCGGCAGGGTTGCAGCGACGTGAAGTTTCCGCATTTACCCAGACAGTGGGGGAGACGATTCCCCATAAGGGAATCCGTTTGACCCAAGCCCAGGTCCAACGCCCTGCACCGTAGGCGTTTTCATCGGGGAATACCGAAGTTCTGTGTCCAGAACCGGTCGTAGAAGCCAATCCCTACTTCGGTGAAGCTGCAGTTCAAGATGTTGGACCGGTGGCCAGGGCTGTTCATCCAGCCGTTCACCACCGCCTCGGCCGTTGGGTAGCCCCAGGCGATGTTTTCCGCCCAACCCCTGTAGTCGTAGCCGGCACGGGCGATCCGGTCGCCCGGGTTGGAACCGTCCAGGCTGAAGTGATCGAAGTATTCGTTCTCCGACATGTCGACGCTGTGAGCCAACGCTGCTTTGTGTAACAGCGGATCATTCGAGAGCGGACCGCAACCGCCCGCTGCTCGGGCTTCGTTGGTGAGGTCGATGACTTGTTGTTCGAACAGCCGATCCTGGTAGCCGGCCTCGCAGTGGTCCAAGTCGTCCTGGGACACGCCGGTTGCGCTGAAGCACGTGCCGGTCGTCCTCATATATTCATGTAGCTCGGTGAAGTTCAACAACAGATCGGTCCGCGAGCCGCCGGCTCGAAGCTGACCCGACCAGTAGTCGAGGCCGGTGTCAGCCGGGTCGCGGCACAGAACGTTGTTGAAAACCAGGCGGACGAACTGTTGGTTGTTGACATCGCCGTAGCGGTTGGTGAACTCCTGACTGTCGGCCATGAACGATTTGGCGATGGTGGCCATGGTGGCTCCGGACTCCCGGACACTGACCCAGTAGTCAAAACCTGAGCGCTGCGGCTGTCGGAGATAGATCGACTGGTAGAGCCGCCACACTTGGGCTGCTGCGGCGCTCTGTCCAACTTCATCGGCGAATTCAGCCGAGGGCGCTTCGATGCGGCATTCCACGTTGGCTCCGGCCTCCGGCGTCGACCAGGGAACAGCCACCAGACCGGCGGCGAGCAGCAGGCCGGCAAGCAGAACGGTTGGTCGGGGCAGACCCATGAACCTTGGTATCGGGCCGAATCGGCGGGAACTGTATGAGTCAGTCACCCTCGAGGGCCTCGGTGACAAATGCGCCACGAGGATCAAATCGGAAGTTGGCGAAATCCTTTTCGAATTCAAGATGCACGTCCACCTCCCCCCGCCGATTCTTCTCCACCGAGAAGATGGTGCGACGCCGGGCGTCATCCATCTGGGTCAAATCGAACTTCAAGTGACGTTCCGAGGTTGCCGTGACCTTGGGGTTCATCAAAATCGCCACATCGCACTCGTGGGCCAACGCGTCGGAGCCACGCAGATGCTCGAGTCGGAGACGATCCACTCCGATGCCCCGACCGGAGGCGGCTGAAATGGCCACCACCGACACCTGATGGGTGATGGCGAACTCCTTCATGATCTCCACTGCCCTGTACACCCGCTCCTCAACACTGGGAACGCCGGGCACCGGAAGCTTCTGCAGATAGTCGATCACCAGCAGACCCCCGGCTTCCAGATGAGGCAGGCTCTGCAGCTCGATCTCTTCGGCTGTGGTCCGCTGAGACGATGCCCGAAGGAACTGCAGGTTGTGGGCGTACTTGGCCACCGAGCGAAGGGCTGACTCGACGATGGGGGAGCCGATCACGGCGTCTCGCAGATCGATCATGCCCAACATCAGATCTCTGATGGCAGTCCGGGCTTGTACCCGGTCACTGAAATGAGCTTCGGACTCCGGCTGCCCCAGGACGTAGGCCATCTCCTGCACGAACAGCCGGTTGAGCAGAGTGGCCTCGTCGTGTTCGAAGCAGGCGTAGGTGGCTCGGCGTCCGGCCATGGCCATGTTTCGCGCCCACTGGAGGGCGCAGATTGTTTTACCCTGACCGGGCTGGCCGCCCAGAAGGACCACCTCGCCGGGCAGGAAGCCGCCGTTGAGGACCGAGTCGAGCGGTTCAAACCCGGTAGGGATCGGCTCGATCCCGGCGGTGGTGAACTTGCCTTCTTTCAACTGGAACAACAGCCCGGCGACACTGTGGGCCTCGGTTGCCGCTTGGGTGTTGACGGGGTCGAAGACTGCCATGCGTCCTCCTAGAACAGCTCGACGAACTGAATCACGGCCGGACCCAGAATCACGATGAACAGAGCGGGCAGAATGCACAGCCCGAGAGGAAAGATCATTTTGATGGGCAGTTTGTTGGCCCGTTCCTCCGCCCGGAAGCGGCGCTTCTCCCGCATCTCGGAGGCGACGTCGCGAAGCGATTTGGCCAGCGGCACACCGAGAGCCTCGGCCTGACGGAGCGTAAGCACGACCGACTTGAGATCGTCCACCTGGGATCGCTTAGCCATGGCTTCCAACGCGTCCCGTCGAGAGGTGCCGAGGCGAACGTCCTGCAGCATACGGCCGAACTCTTCAGCCAGCGGGTGGGTTTCGGTTTCGGTGATACGTGACAGGGCCGCTTCGAAGCCGAGCCCGGCCTCAACCGAGAT
>JAHDFR010000082.1:3460-4580 GCA_020628065.1 Acidimicrobiales bacterium | reverse complement strand
CGCATGGTCGGTTGATAGCCGGCCAGGTTCTGACTGACCCGGCGGTTGAGTGACCGGTCGGCGGCTACCGCCCACCATGCCACCGGTAGAGAGCTGGCGAGAGCGGCTGCCCCCATCCAAACGATCATCGGCATGTTTGCACCGTCCTCGCCTGTCGTTGGTCGTTCATCAGTAGCGGAGATCTACGAGTTTGCGGATCCAGAAGTAGCCGGCGACCATGCCTCCGGAGGCCACGAGCAACATGATCTGTCCCATCGGGTGACTGAGCATCAGCCTGGCACTATCGGGGGTGCGCCAGAGCATGAACAGAAACATCAGCACCGGTAGTGACAGCATGACCCAGCCGGATGCTCGGCCCTCGGCCGAGAGCGACTTGACCATGCGGCCGATCCGTTGCCGGGATCGGATGGTTTCGGCCACGTTCTCCAAGACTTCGATGAGGTCGCCACCCAGCTCCCGGTTGATGTCAACAGCGCGGGCCACCCACTCGAAGTCCTGGCACTGCATTCGCTTGGCCACTTCGTTCATGGAGTCGGTCATGTCCCGACCGACCCTGGTTTCGTAGACGATGCGGCGAAACTCGTCCGATGTGGGACTTGAGGCTTCGGCCGCCACCAGTTCCATGGCTTGTGGGAGTCCTCGCCCGGCCCGCAGGCTGCCGGTCATGATGGTGAGTGTGTCGGTGAGCTGGTCGGCGAACTTCCCCCGACGTCGCCCGGCCCGGCCATTCAGGTAGACGGCGACCACGGCAACGCCCACCAGGGCGACGAACAGTCCGGAGAAGACACCTGCCATCAGGACCGTGAGTAGCGTTATCACCACAATGAGGGCGGCCACTCCGACCACAAACTCACCGGGGCGAAGGTTGATCCCGGCGGCGTCAAGCGCCCGGTCCAATCGGCCACTACTGTCACGCCGTTTCACCAGTCGCTCGGCTGCCGTTGAGAGTCGATTGCCAATGCCGCTGACCCGGTCGGCGCCACTGGCCGCTTCCAACCGGACGTCGACGGCCGGAGTGAGCATCATGATGCCCAACAGCAACAACGCCAGGAAGCTGGCCGCGGCACCGATGGGGAGCAGTAGGGGGGAGCCCAGCAGGCCGGGCGCTCGCGACTCGACG
>JAHDFR010000082.1:0-3360 GCA_020628065.1 Acidimicrobiales bacterium | reverse complement strand
GAGAGCATCCCACAGGGTGGTTTCGCCCGACGCGCTCAGCGAGGCTATGCCTTCGTTGACGACGACACGGTCGTTGGTCGGTTGTGTCAGCACCTCAACGGTTTGCCCGAATCCGATGAGGCCCACTCGGGCTCGTTCGGGAAGCCGCTCGACGAATTGGGATGCCGCTGCTTTGGCATCGTTGATGGGTCGTCCGCCCATGCTTCCGGAGGTGTCGATGGCCAAGATGACGTCGACGGTGTCGGTGAGTGGAGCAACCCTGAAGTTGTTGACCAGCGCGCCGTTCAGGTTGATACCGAAGTTGTCGGTGACCGGAGCCAGTTGGCCGATGGCCGGCGGTATGGCGACGTCCACCGCCAACCGGGTCGCACCCTCGTCGTTGGTTTCGGTGGTGACGGCCAGAACTTGGATTTCCTCGGTTGGACGTTCGCTGTCCGAGCTGTCGGTTGGGCTTTGAGCCAGTGCCGGTCGACCTGACGCCAGCGCAAACAGGGCAACACAGACGATGAGTAGTGTGGCGGCGATGGCCACCAGCGGGAGGATCCGGCGTCGAGCTGCCGCTAGTTGAGGGGAGGTCATTTGAACCCCAAATCACTAAGCGGGTCGAGAGCGATGCGCATCATCTCATCCGGCAGCTGAATACCCATGTGCTGGAGTTCCTCAGAGAACATGGGTCGTAGTCCGGTGGGTTGAATCTGGCCGACGAACTTGCCGCTGGCGTCCATGCCGGCGCTGCAGTCGAACTGGTACAGAGTGGAGAGGGTGATGGTGTCGCCCTCCATGCCGTTGACTTCGGCGATTTCGGTGATGCGACGAGTGCCGTCGCGAAGTCGGCTGAGGTGAATGATGAGGTCTAGGGCCGAGGCGATTTGTTCGCGAATGGCTTTGGCCGGTAGCTCCAGCCCGGCCATCATCACCATGGTCTCCAACCGGGCTAGGGCGTCTCGGGGGGTGTTGGCGTGCAGAGTTGATATCGACCCTTCGTGGCCGGTGTTCATGGCTTGCAGCATGTCGAGGGCTTCGCCACCGCGAACCTCGCCGACCACGATGCGGTCGGGCCGCATACGCAGCGAGTTGCGGACCAGCTCACGGATGGCGATTTGGCCTTTGCCTTCAACGTTGGCCGGTCGGGCTTCCAGGCGGATGACGTGGCGTTGGTGGAGTCGCAGCTCCACTGCGTCTTCGATGGTCACGATTCGCTCATCGGTGGGGATGAACGAAGAGACCACGTTGAGCAGCGTGGTTTTACCGGTGCCGGTGCCGCCACTGATCAGGATGTTTCGCTTGCCTCGCACACAGGCGTCCATGAAGTCGGCGGCCTGATGATTGAAAGTGCCGAACTTGACCAAATCGGAGGCGGTGTAGGCCTCCTTGGCGAACTTGCGAATGGTGAGCATGGGGCCGTCAACAGCCAGCGGCGGTATGACGGCGTTGACTCGGCTGCCGTCAGGCAGTCGGGCGTCGACCATGGGCGAGGACTCATCAATCCGGCGACCGACACCGGACACGATTTTCTCGATGACCTGTCGCAGATGAGGCACGGTCAGGAAACGGGCTTCGGTCTGATAGAGCTTGCCTGCCCGCTCAACGAAGATGGCGTCGTCGGCGTTGACCATCACCTCGGTGATGTTGGGGTCGGCCAGGAGCGGTTCGATCGGACCGAGACCCAGAATGTCGGCTCCGATGGAGTCGACCAGCTTTTGGCGTTCGGACGGTTCAAGCTGCTGCGCCTCGTCAGCCAGGATCTGATCGAGTTCGCGCACCACGTAGGAGTGGAGCTGCTCCTCACTCAGATTCGGGTCGAACAGGCGGCTGCCCAACCGTTCGAACAGAGCTGCTTGCGCTCGGGCCCGCAGTCCGGCCAGCGGATCGGCGATGGTGGGCGAGCTGTCGGCCGAGCGGGCTTGAGCGCCGAGAGCAGCAGCCGACGTGGCGCTGCCGCCGCCGGTTGGGCCGGGTGATTGCCGTGACCCGTCGGTGACAACCTCGATGCCGTCCTGTTTGGCTTGTTCGGCCGGGTCGGCTGGTGATTCGACGACCGGTTCGCCGTTGGCAGTGCGGAGCAGATCGGAGATCTTCATGCGTCCTGCCTTGCGGCCTGGGCTCGGTTCCCGCCCCGGCTGAGGTTGATGTTCAGGTTGCGAAGCAGTGAGCGGCCGCCCGGTTCGTCGGTGGGTGGTGCATAGTGGCGGGCGATGTCGTCGAACTTGCGGGCCACGTTGCCTTTGTCCTTCAACACGGCGGGCACGCCCTCGTTGGTTGAGACCGGGATCATCCGGTTGCTTGGTATCTGAAACTTGGCCTCCAGCCCTAGTGACGACTCGACATCGGCGGCTGACAGTCCGACCCGAGCGTTGGCCCGATTGATGACCAGGCTTCGTTGTTGGGAGGTGTAACCGATGGTGTCAAGGGCCGCCAACTGGCGCTGGATGGCCCGAATGGACGGGATGTCGGTGGTGGACACGAACAGGAAGTCGGTGGCGATCTCCATGGCGGCGATGGCGGCGGCGTCGATGCCGGCCGCGGTGTCGATGATCACGTAGGGGTACTCCTCGGCTAGAGCCGAGATGGTCTGCTTCAGGTCATCGGGGGAAATGTTGTCGGCGGCCACCAGATCATCCGGTGGGGCCAGCATCAGCAGACCGGACGGGTGTTGAGCCAGGAACACCTTCAGTGCCGTACGGTCGAACGACGTTGACTTGACGGCGTTCAGCAGCGAGTGTTCGGGCCGCATACCCAGCGCCGACGAGCAGTCGCCGAATTGCAGGTCGAGATCCAGCAGAAGCACTTGGTTGGGAACTCGTTTGGCCAGGCCAACCGCCAGGTTGGTGGAGACGGTAGTCTTGCCGGTCCCGCCCTTGGGGCTGAGGGTGGTGATTACTCTGCGGCGACGTTCCCCGGCGTCCGGTTCCTTTGATTGGGTGTGGCGGTCGCGGGCCAGCTGGACGACCGGGTCGAGGTTGGCCTTGAACCGGTCGAGTGATGGATCCTCGAATTGAACATCTCGGGCGCCGAGGCGCAACAGATCCATGGTGTGATCGACGTCGACCTCGTGCACCAGTACAACAGTGGTGACGCCTCGGAATCGGCGGTCGACCTCCCACACCACAAACCGGGTCATGTCGGCCGGAAGGTCACTGCCGATGATCAGCAGCTCGGGATCGGCGGCGCAGGCGTCCATAGTCATCTCGCTCGGATCTCGCCATTGACTTGACCAGACCCGGCGGATGGCAAGGTCCCTCCCGTACATGGAGACGAAGGTGGCCTCCAACGATCGGTTGGACGACAAGATGGTGATGCCGCTCACGGCCGGCTCCCGGTGGACAGTCCGGTCGAGGTGAGTTCGCTGTCGTCGCCGTC
>JAHDFR010000081.1 GCA_020628065.1 Acidimicrobiales bacterium | reverse complement strand
TCCTGCTCTTTGCTCCGCTGTCGGTTCACCGTCGATTGGCCAGGACGGTAGCCGGGGTACAGGTCGGTCTGTCGGCTCCGCTGGTTATGGCCGGTGTTCTGGTCCTGCTGTTTGCCAACCTCATCGTGATTGGTGTCGGTCTACCGGCTTGGCTGTTGGGGTTCAGTATCTGGTTGGTGTATCTGGTTGTCATCTTTCGAGTCGTTGTGCCCGATCTCATCAAGGACATCAGGGGCAAAGGTGAGTCTGAAAACCAGCCGGAGGGTAACGCGTCCCAAAGAGTCCGACCAAGCTTCAGTCCTGCTGTTCTGGCCGTATTGGCGATGGCCACATTGAACGGTGTGGCCCCCTATGTTCAGCTAAAGACGGCTACCGCATTCAATATGTACTCCAACCTTCGGGTGGTCGGCGAAGAGAGCAACCATCTGCTTGTTCCCGTCGGGCCGAAGCTGAGAACGCCGCAGTTATACCGGGTGTCCACCGCAGATCCGCAAGACCCGCTGGCCTTCTATCAGGATCGGAATCTTGCCTTGCCGGAGCAGAATCTCTCGTGGTATCTGCAACACGACGAGGCTGGCCTCGATCCTGTCGACGGTGGTGCTGGTGCTGGTGCTGGTGATGACGGTGACGGTGACGGGAACGATGGCTGGGTGAACGTGACGATTGAGCCGGTCACCCCCGGACAAGAGCCATTTTCCGGACCTCAGGTGTCAGATGCGGGCGCGGCGGCTTCTTGGTCGTTCGCTCGGGCGTTCGGGTTATGGCGGGCGGTTGACACCGAAGGCCCGGCCCAATGTCTGCGTCTGTGGGGTCCGGCCTATTAGCCACCGAGGTATCCCGGTGAACCACTAGGGACAATCTTGCGTGGTGCTGGGCCGAGAGGCCTATGCATCTCGTTAGCGGCCGTGCCGATCAATACTCCATGGACGTTGTGTCGCCCTATCGCCGTCGATTGACGGAGCTTCTAGCCGACCTGCATCTGCGCACACGCGCCGTCGTTGAGGCCCGGCCGGAGCGAGGTGCCTCTTTGGTGGAGTACGCCCTACTCATCGCCCTACTGGCTTTGGTCTGTTTCAGCGCGGTGTCGCTCTTCGGCAACAACACCACCCAGATCTACAGTGATGTGGGCAACTCGCTCAACTAGCCGAAGTGCCAACGGGTCGGTTCTCTCTCACATTTGGCCGACGGTCCATCCAATACCAGTGATGTCGGCGTAAGAGCGGACGACATCACCGTCGGTCACGATCCAATCAAGCAACCGCACCCCACAGACATCGGCCAGAGCCGATGTAGCGCGATAGTGCTGCAGATCACCTTCGTACAGCACATCGGTGTCGACCACACCGATGGTGATAGCCACCATGGATCGGGTCGATGGTCTGAAGGCGGCGTTCAACAGGCCGGTGGTGATCGTGCGGGCATCGAGGTGGGAGTGCCACGGTGTATCAGCCACTGAGCTCAGTGTGATGATGTCTCGGCACAGCAGGTCGTCATCGAGCAGGATGGCCGACTGAAGAAACAGATGGTGCTCACAGAGCTCCAGGGCGATGCCAACGGCATCTGCCGGGCGAATGGGCCAGTCGGGCACGGGAACGGCGGTCATAGCGGACCTCATTGAGTTGTTGTTTCCCGGTGACGATCGGCTGGGTGGCCTGTCACGATCTCGTCTGGCGCCAAGCCATTACCTCACGTTGTAGCCGGGTGGTGTGACATCTAAAAGGACGGTGGCCAAGTCCGGCCCAGTGGAGAACACGATCCCGGCTACAAGTCGAAGCCCGTTCGTTGGCAGACGGCCCGAAGGGCGAAGCTGGAGCGGATGCGCGCTACCCCTGGCATCTGGGCGATGTAGGTGCGGTGGATGCGCTCGTAGTCTTCGACATCGGCACACGCCACCTGGACGAGGTAGTCGGCGTTACCGGCCATGAGATGGCAGCTCATGACTTCCGGGCATTCCACTACCGCTGCTTCAAAGGCATCAAGGTCGGGTTCGGACTGGCTTGCCAGCGACACCTCGACGAACACGGTCGTCGCCCGCTCTATCTGCTCCCGATTGACCAACGTGACGTAGCGTTGGATTACGCCCGCCTCCTCCAGCGCTTTGACCCGCCGCAAAGTCGCTGATGGCGACAACCCGACCTTGTCAGCGAGCGTGGCGTTCGTCTGCCGGCTGTCATCCTGCAGATGGTTCAACAGGCTTCTATCAATCGAATCCAGCTCATATGCAGCCATATGGTGAAGGATATTGTGATGCAATTGCTAAATGTCTACTAATCGTGCGCAAATTGATCAAAAGGCGGCACAATTCGCAATCATGAATGGCGCGGTCTCCATTATGCTTACACCCAGCTGAACACCATCCACGACCTGTCCAAAGGGGGACAACAAATGCGCATCGGTGTACCAACGGAGATCAAGACGGCCGAACGAAGGGTTGGTCTTACTCCATCCTCTGTCCGTGAGTTGGTGGAGGACGGCCACGAGGTGATGGTCCAATCGGGGGCCGGCATGGGCATCGGTGCTACCGACGATGTGTACAAAGGCGTCGGTGCATCCATCGGATCCGATGCAGCGGAGATCTTCGACTTTGCCAAGATGGTGGTCAAGGTGAAAGAGCCTCAGCCCTCCGAGACCGACATGCTTCGGCCCGATCACGTGCTGTTCACCTACCTGCACCTGGCTCCCGACGCCGAACAGACCAAGGCGCTGGTAGCCAGCGAAGCGACCTGTATCGCCTACGAGACCGTCACTGACGCCAGCGGTGGTCTTCCTCTCCTGGCCCCGATGTCGAAGGTTGCGGGTCGTATGGCCGTGCAGGCCGGCGCTCACAGTCTTGAGAGCCCGCAGGGCGGAGCCGGGTTGTTGCTCGGCGGCGTGCCCGGCGTGGCACCGGCCAGAGTAGTGGTCATCGGCGGTGGGGTAGTGGGAGTAAACGCTGTCGAGATGGCCGTTGGTCTTGGAGCCGACGTCACTGTATTGGACCGACAACTTGATGTCCTTGACGATCTGGCCGCCCGATTCGGTCCCAGCATCAAGACGGCGTACTCAACCCGAGCGGCGCTGGAAGACCTGGTTGTGGACGCTGATCTGGTGATCGGTGCCGTCCTGGTGAAGGGCGCCCGGGCCCCAAAGCTCGTAACGGCGGAAATGGTGAAGCACATGCGGTCGGGATCTGTCCTGGTCGACGTCGCCATTGATCAAGGTGGATGCATGGAAACCGCCCGGCCAACCACACACACCGAGCCGACATACGTGGTCGACGAGGTTGTTCACTACTGCGTGGCCAACATGCCGGGCGGAGTGCCTAAAACGTCGACGTATGCCCTCAACAATGCCACCCTTCCCTTCACGATGGCCTTGGCCAACAAGGGAGCCAAGGTTGCACTAGAGCAGGACGCTCACCTGCGGAACGGTCTGAATGTGTCCGCCGGTCTAGTGACCGAGGCAGCTGTGGCGGAGGCCCTGGGATACGAGTACGTGCCGCCGGATGCGGCGTTGGCTCAGCTGGCCGACTGAGAGAACTCGCGGGCCTGTCCACCGGCGTCACCGCGCCGGTGGAAGGCTTACCCATCGGGCCTGCGCAAATGTACCCGATGGCGGGATAGGCAACATCGGTGGGGCTAGTCTCTTGGTGAGACACAGGTTGCCCAACCATGGCCAAGATTGAGCGGAAGCGAGCCGACGGCGGCATCGACTTGGGAGAGATGGACTCCGGACTTGTTCCGGGCCCGGTCGAGTACGCCATTCTGACTCCGGATTCTTTGAATCCGGAGGATCGTCCGATTCTGCTATGGCTGCACGGCGGAGGCGGTTCTCGGAGCTTCCTTGAGAGCTGCCGCCCTCAGTTCGTCGAGTGTTGGGCTGACAAGTCGCTGCCGGCCATGCTGGTGGCCACGCCGTCGGCCGGTTGGTCCTACTACCTGGATCGACACGATGGGGCTGAGCGTTGGGAGTCATTCCTCCTCAATGAATTCATCCCGCACGTCCGGGCCCAGACAGGCTCCACCAGCGGCCCGATCTATATCGGCGGTATCTCGGTGGGGGCGCTGGGCGCTTTGCGAATGGCGTTCAAGTATCCGCAGCTTTTCGATGGCGTCGTGGCCCTTCAACCGACTCTGGAAGCTGCTCTCAGATGGGATCGAGTGCCGGAGCGGGACAAGGTGCTCCTGCCCACGTCCCTCCGCCGCCGGCTGTTCGGGCAACCGCTCGACCACTCATTTTGGAAAGTGAACCACCCCACCGCCATCGCCGTGGCCAACAGTACGGCTATCGCCGCTCAGGATCTGGCCATTTACATCGAGTGCGGTGATGATGACCGAACCAACGCTCAGTACGGAGCAGAACTACTACATCGATGCCTGTTCGACGTCGGCATCACCCATGAGTATCGCCTCACTCAAGGGGCCAATCACGTCGGCCCATCGGTTGGTCCTCGGGTGGCCGCAGGGTTGCGGTATCTGGGTCGGACCCTCTGGAAGACGTACAACCCCGACGTTGCAATCGACGACATGGTGGCTGTCTCCAACTTCGAGACCCGCATTCGCCGTCTTGAAGAGAACAGCGGGTACCGGAGCACGGCCCGCATCGCCGGGCCCGACTGTGAACTGACCGTTCACGTTCAGGGCGAAGGCAAGCCGGTCGTGATGCTGCCTTCGCTGGGGCGGTCGGCCACCGACTTTGCCGCCTTGGCGGGGGAGTTGGCCGATGCCGGCTTCCAGGCGCTGGCCGTCGAACCGAGAGGTCTACACGGTTCATCGTCAGCCCTGGCCGACATCACACTGGAAGATCTGGCTGACGACGTGGCCCAGGTCATTCGTCGTCTGGCCGATGAGCCTGCATCGATATTGGGTCACGATTTTGGTGGCCATGTGGCTCGCACGGTGGCCTCTCGGTACCCCTCCTTGGTTCGCAACAATATTCTTCTGGCCACGCCCGGCCCGGAGCTTCCGAGACCCGAGCCCGCTATTGCCCACCGCCGTGTTTTTGTACCCGAGCTGACTATGGAAGAACATCTGGAGGCGGTGTCGGTGGCGTTCTTCGCCGAGGGTAACGATCCCGTTGCCTGGGTTGACGGCTGGCATCCGCTGCTGGCCACGGCACAGATGGAGGCGCAGCAACGTACTCCCACGCCGGTCTGGGCTTCCGGTGGTACCGCCGACACGTTGATCGTCCGTCCCGCTCGGGATCGGCTGGTGTCAAGTGAGAGCACACGATTGCTGGCCAACGAACTGGGCGGCAAAGTCTCGATAGTGGAGATTCCGGGCGCCGGCCACGCCTTGTTGCCCGAGCAGCCTCGGGCGGTGGCTGTCACCGTACTGACGTGGCTACGCCGTCAAGGCTGACCGTTACGTCCCAACCCGTCTCCCCACCCGACTTCACTGCCGTCAACTCCTCGGCCCCGACTTCACCGCCCCTCACTCAACTGTCGACTCGGCCCGGTTGATTGAGCCGTAGGGCCCAGCCTTGTGCGAGCTATTGCCCGTCGCCGCAGCAGCATCTGCCACCGCTTCGATCTGACTTCGGACTACAGTCCATACTGCGAAAGTAAAACGCGGAATCCTACTTTTGCCGCCCTTTGATCGGAGGGCGTCTACCGGCGGGAGATCCAATCTGGCTCGAATAGTAGTGCCTGTCGCCCTTTTAGTGGCACTGACGGTTGTTGCTCTGTCGCGCTTGGTGCCCGGTGACGATGGAACTCGAGTAGAGGTCTTTCCGTCGTCGACTTCGGCTGACACCACGACGACCTTGCCGCCGACGACGGCCGTCGAGTTCGATGACGACACCAGTGACCTCGACCCGGACGATGATGACGAACCGGTAGTTCGCTCGACCACCGCCAGCTCGACAACGACCACCACTGAGGCCCCGACGACGACCGAGGCGCCGACCACCACCGAAGAGCCGACGACGACGGAAAAACCTGCCACGACTGAAGAGCCTCCCACCACCAGGCGGCCATCCTCGACTCAACGGCCCTCTACCACCGAACGGCCCACTACGACCGAGGAGCCGACGACCACCGAGGAGCCGACGACCACCACCGAGGAACCTCCGCCAACCGACCCTCCGACAACTGAGGCACCGGAAGACCCCGACGAACCGTAGGTCCTTATGGCCCGCCTGTGGCTGTGACAGATCGTTGCCGTCGCACCGAGCGGCGGATTTGCTACTTCATGGCCCGGGTTAACCGAACTCGTCGGCCATCTCCGCTTTGCGGCGGGCCATGAAGTCGGTCAGCTCGGCGTCAATGGCGTCGTCAAGTGGCGGCGCCTCGTAGTCGGCCAGCTGCTGCTTCCAGGTGGCGTTGGCCCGCTTGGCGGCGTCGAGGCCACCCTCTTCGGTCCACTGCTCGAAGCTCGAGTTGTCAGCAGTGGTCGAGCGGTAGAAGGCCGTTTCGAAGTTGGCCAGAGTATGAGCCGTTCCCAGGAAGTGTTGTCCTGGGCCGTTCTCGATGATGGCATCCAGCGCCTGACCGTTGGGTGAGAGATCGACCCCTTTGGCCATGACCTCCATCATCCCGCACTGGTCGGCGTCGAGAATGAACTTCTCGTAGCCGACGGCTAAGCCGCCCTCTTGCCATCCGGCTGAATGTAGAGCGAAGTTGACGCCGCCCATCAAAGTGGGAATCAACGTCGAAGCGCTTTCGTAGGCCGCCTGGGCATCGGGCAGCTTCGAACCGCATAGTGAGCCACCGGAACGGAAGGGGACGCCGAGCCGTCGGGCCAATGCGGCGACGGTGTAGAGCACCAGCGCCGGTTCCGGCGTGCCAAAGGTGGGTGCGCCGGTTTGCATCGACATTGAGCTGGCAAACGATCCGAACACCACGGGTGCACCCGGCCGAACGAGCTGGACGAAGGTCATGCCGGCCAGAGCTTCGGCCAGGGTTTGGGCGGCCACTCCGGCCACCGTCACCGGCGACATTGCACCGGCCAGGATGAACGGGGTGATGATGCAGGCCTGGTTGGCCGATGCGTAGGTTTCAGCCGCCCCCAGCATGGTGGCGTCCCACGACAATGGGGAGTTGGCGTTGATGAGGCTGGTCATCACCGTGCGGTCTTCGAGGTCGCCACCGAAGGCGATACGGGCCATCTCGATCGAGTCCTGGGCCCGCTCGGCCGCCGTGACCGAACCCATGAAGGGCTTGTCGCTGTAGCGAATGTGAGAGTAGACCATGTCGAGATGGCGCTTGTTGGTGGGGATGTCGACCGGTTCACATACCGTGCCACCCGAATGGTGAATCGCTGGTGCCATGTAGGCCAGCTTGACGATGTTTCGAAAGTCCTCGATGTTGGCGTAACGGCGACCGTTGTCCAGGTCGAAGGCGAACGGTGAACCGTAGTTGGGGGCGAAGACTGTGGCGTTGCCCCCGATTTGGACCGAGCGTGCCGGATTGCGAGCGTGCTGGGTGTAGATGTCCGGGGCGTTCTCGGAGACGATCTTGCGACACATTCCCCGCGGGAACCGCACTCGTTCGCCGTCAACGTCGGCGCCGGCCTCAGCCAGGCGCTTCAGAGCGGAGGGATATTCGGTGAAGTTGACGCCGACCTGTTCGAGGATGGTCTCGGCGTTGTCCTCGATGAGGGCCAGGCCCTCCTCGCTTACCACCTCAAACGGCTTTAGCGTGCGGGTCACGAACGGACTGGAGTTGGCGTCCTGCTTGGATGACTCTCGGGCTGCCCGGCGGCCGGCTCGTCCTCCGCTGCGTCGTCTGGTTGTTGATTCACTCATGCGTTCAGTCACCTGTTCAGTCTCTGTCTCAACATCTTGTCGAGCGTGCCCCACGCTGGTTCGAGCCGAATGGGGCTCGACTCAGCTCGTTCGGTTGCCGGCTGATCTGGATCGTCGCCGCCGGCGCCGCTGGTCCGATCCGGGTTCCGGTCGAGGTGGCAACGTAACCACCTGCTCAAGATTCGGGTTGGCCGCCGTCTCGTGGGGGAAGGCCAGCGCGGCAACAAAGAGCTCTTGAAACCGAGGTTCGGTGGCGGTCTCGATCTTGGTCACCGATGCTACTACCTGTTCCATCTCGGTGCGCTCGGCAGCGGACAACAGTGCCATGGTGGCCCCCGAACCGGCGGCGTTGCCGACGGCGGTAACGGCGGAAACCGGACAGTCCGGTATGAGACCGAGAACCATGGCGTGAGTGGGGTCGATGTGGGCGCCGAACGCTCCGGCCAGGCGTACCTCGTCGACTTTGTCGTAGGGCGAGTGCTCCAGCAGAAGGTCGACGCCGGCTCGCAGCGCCGCCTTGGCCAGTTGTATGGCTCGAACATCGTCCTGGGTGATAGCGACGTTTTCGAACAGTCGATAGCTGAAGGTTCGCTCGTTGGGTTCGATGCGACTGGACTTGGCCATCAGGTCGCCTTGCACAACACCTTGAGCGTCGATCACGCCGGAAAGGTACATCTCGCTGATGACTTCGATGATTCCGGATCCACAGATTCCGGTGACGGTCGGCTGTTCGGCGGCGAACTCGGGGGAGTCCGACCAGTGCTCGAAGCCGATGATTCGAAATGACGGCTCGAGCGTGGCCCGGTCGATGCGAACCCGTTCGATGGCCCCGGCGGTAGCCCGTTGCCCGGCTGAGATTTGAGCCCCTTCGAAGGCCGGGCCGGTAGGGCTGGATGCGGCAAGAAGGCCGGAGCTGTTGCCCAGCACGATCTCGGCGTTGGTTCCGACGTCCACCAGGAGCTGCACGGCGTCGCCGCGGTGCGGCTTCTCGGCCAGGATGGCGGCTGCAGTGTCGGCTCCCACGTGGCCGGCGATGCACGGTCCGAAGTAGACCTGTGGACCCGGCCGGAGGTCGAATTGGGTGGCGGGTGCGGCGACCGCTCTGTCGGTAGCCAGCGGAAACGGTGCCTGTCCCAACGGGGTTGGGTCAATACCCAGTACCAGGTGGCCCATGATGGGATTGCCGACCAGGACGACATCGAGAAGCATGGAATAGTCCAGCCGAGCCTCGGTCACCAGCTCATCCAGCAGTTCTTGCAGGGCAACACGAATGGCGCCGGTCAGTTGTTGGTCGCCGCCGGGATTCATCATCACGTACGACACGCGGCTCATTAGATCTTCGCCGAAGCGGATCTGGGGGTTCATGCGACCCGCTGAGGCCAGCACCTCTCCGGTTTGAAGGTCGCACAGGTGACCGGCCACGGTTGTCGAGCCGATGTCCACCGCTGCCCCGACCACCCGGTCGACGAATCCGGGGTAGACCGCCACCACTGTTGGGCTGGATCGCTCGGCCGATGATGCCGGGTTCAGTGTGGTTGTTTGCCTGCGCACCGCCACCGTTAGGCGGGGGAACGCTGCGTGAAGCTCGGCCAATACGTCAAACGGAACAGCTGCGTCTTCTATGGCCCACTGATCGGCCAGGCCGTCAATGATGCGCCCGGCCAGGCTGTCTCCATCGTCAAGCTGCTCCTGCAGGGTCAGCTCTGCGGCATTGCCGGGTTCAAGATCGAGGTAGTGAAGGCTGATTGTCGGGTCGACGACCAGGTCGCCCAAGTCGATGTCTTTGCGTACCACCTGCCGGTGGATCTGACTTTCCTCCGGGACGTCGACCACAAGGTCGCCGAGGATCTGGACACCGCAGCCCAGCCTGGCACCGTGGCCGATCGGGCGTTTGCCTCGATAGTCGGTTTCCAGCACACCGGGAGGCGAGGCGTTGGCCTCGTCCACGGTTATGGCCCATTTGGAATGGTTGCCGGGTGTGATGTCGACCTGGCAGCGACCGCAGATGCCCCGCCCGCCACACACCGAATCCAGGTCGACGCCAAGCTCCCGTGCCGCTTCCAGCACGGTGGTGCCCGACGGCACTTCGCCTTTCAGTCCGGACGGAGTGAAGACAACCCGGGAGTTCGATGAGGCCGCAGCCATCTGTGGTTAGGACTGTACGCGGGCCCGACGTCCGCCTCGGCGGCGTCCCCCGGCTCCACGGGCACCATTGTCACCGTTCTCGCCCGGGTCGCGGTTGGCTTGAATCCACGCCGCGCAGTTGGCGTCCTGGTTGTTGAGAACGTCGGCGGCCATCACCGAGTTGCGAACGTCGGTGTGCATCGGATTCATGATGGCCGACGTCATGCCGTGGGAGATGGCCATGGCCAGGAAGTTGCCGGTGATGACGTGGCGGTTTGGCAGCCCAAAGCTGACGTTGCTGGCGCCGCAGGTGGTGTTAACCCCCAGGTCGGTGCGCAGTCGATGTACCAGTTGGAACACCTGGCGACCGGCGGTGCCCATGGCCCCGATGGGCATGACGAGAGGGTCGACGACGACGTCGGCCTTGGGAATGCCGTAGTCGGCCGCCCGGTTCACGATCTTCTCGGCCACGGCGTAGCGGACGTCAGGGTCCTCTGAGATACCGGTGTCATCGTTGGAGATGGCCACGACGGCGGCGCCGTACTTGGCTACAAACGGCAGCACTCTCTCCATGGACTCTTCTTCGCCTGTCACCGAATTGATGAGCGGCTTTCCTTTGTAGACGGCGATAGCCGCCTCAAGCGCCTCGATGATGGATGAATCAATCGAGATCGGTGCGTCGGTGATGGACTGAACCAGCTCGACTGCCTTGGTCAGCAACGCGGGCTCGTCGGCCAGTGGGATGCCGGCGTTGACGTCCAGCATGTGGGCCCCGGCGGCCACTTGGTCGAGAGCGTCCTTCTCCACTCGGGAGAAGTCGCCGTTCTTCATCTCCTCGGCCAAAATCTTGCGCCCGGTCGGGTTGATCTTTTCGCCGATCATGACGAACGGGCGTCCGAATCCAATGACCACCTCTTTGGTGGCCGAGCTGATAATGGTGTCAGTCATTCAGACCTCTCTGTCCGATTTGTCTGTCCGGTGTTGTTGGCCGGTTTCGTTTGGCGTGTCATCGCCTGGTTTCGGGAGTCCGTCACGGTTGCGTGTGCAACTCGGGGTTACTCGGCAACGGGGGTGGGGGAGTCCGTGTCGGACGCCCCGCCTGCTTTTACCAGGGCTTCCAGGCGGTCACGGTCGAACGCCTGCTCCAGCTCGCCGGCTGTGCGCTCGGCGTGCTCGGAAGCGTCGTCGTCGGGTCCGAGAGCGATGGCCTGACGGCGCCACTGAGCGACGTAGGCCGAAGTCTCTGTGAGGCCGGCAACTCCGGCGGCACGGTCGATGGCGTGTTGAAACCGCGGCTCAAGAAGCCGCTTGACTGTTTGACCGCCGTTGGAGGCCGTCACCTGAGCGGGAATGTCCCGCCAGTAGATGACCACCATCTGGTTCGCTTTGGACCTACGCCTGCTCACTTGAACGCTTGCCTCGTTGTCAGTGTTGCTGTCGCTGTCGACGGGGCCCGGCTAGGCCGCGGCACGCCGCTCGCTGACCAGCTTGGTGGCCGTTTCGGCGGCCACGGCGGCGTCACGGCAGTAGGCATCGGCCCCGATTGCTTCGCCGAACTCTTCGTTGAGCGGGGCTCCGCCTACGAGGACGATGAAGTCTTCGCGCAGGCCCTTTTCCACCATGGTGTCGATGACCACCTTCATGTAGGGCATCGTCGTGGTCAACAAGGCGGACATCCCGAGGATGTCGGGCTTGTGCTCGTCCAGGGCGGCCAGGTACTCGTCGACGTCGGTGTTGATTCCGAGATCTACCACCTCGAAGCCGGCACCTTCCAGCATCATGGCCACCAGGTTCTTGCCGATGTCGTGGATGTCGCCCTTGACGGTGCCAATCACCATTTTGCCGATGGGTTCGGCCCCGGTCTCGGCCAGCAACGGCCGAAGGATGGCCATGCCGGCTTTCATGGCGTTGGCCGCCAGCAGCACCTCGGGAACGAAAAGAATGCCATCGCGGAAGTCGATACCGACGATGCGCATTCCGTCGACCAGGGCGTCGTTGAGTACCTTGTCCGCTCCCCAGCCCCGACTAAGAAGGATGTTGGTTCCTTCGGCGATCTCGTCGGCCAGGCCGTCGTACAGATCGTCGTGCATCTGAGCCGTGAGGTCTTCGTCGTTCAGACTTGAAAGATCGATTTCCTCTTCGTCACCGGACTCGCTACCGAGGGTTTCGTCCGACATGTGCATTTTCTCCGTTGAAGTTGCGACCGACGGTTGGTTACGTCAGCAGGAATCTGTCAGCAAAATTGATATTGGGACGTTAGCTAGAAATCGGCCGATGCCGACTTCTCGTGAGTCCCGATGGCGTACCCCTGCAGGAGAAGCCAAGGTATGACGAAGGTCAAGCAGCCCATACCGACCACTTGTCCCACATTGTGGAACTGTACCGTATCCCGGAATCCTCGCCAAGAGATTCCTCAGGAGATTCTCCTCAAGCAAAGAGATCATCTCCGGGAACGGCCGCGGTTTCGGAGCAGGGACACCGCCGCCACGGTCGCCCGGCTTGGGAACGAAACGTAGTCCCTGGTCTCCGGAACATCGCTCTGCACCACCATGCGGAACAAGGTGTAGCCGGCGATGACGGCATGAATGACGGCCAGGGAAACGAAGTACTGGTTGGGTCCGTACAGCGACATCAGCAATGAGGTGACCAGCGGGCCAACGACCGCCCCTATGGCATTGGTGGTCACCAGGGCGGCGCTGGCCCCCATAATCTGTTCCGGCTCGATCCAGTCGTTGGTGTAGGCAATGGCCATCGAATACAGAGGAAAAGTGCAGCATCCGATGGCGAACATCAGCCCGTAGGCGGCCAGCGAACCGATTGCAACCGTCAACAACCCGGCCGCCGCCGCCGTCGCTCCAACGGCCAGAATGACAATGAGGGCGCGACGAGGCACACGGTCGGCTACGGCGCCAACCGGGACCTGTCCGGCCACACCCCCCAGGTAGGGGGCGCCAACGAAAAAGGCCACCTGACTTGGGCTCAGGCCCACTCTGGTGGCGTACACCGCCCCCAATCCGACCACCGCCCCGTTGGCAACTCCCACCAACAGGGCAACCACGATGCCGGTCGGGACAATGGCCGCCAACTTTCGCAGCGACATCGGTGTCGGTATACGCGTCGGGGGAGCGGAGCGAGCCGACAGCGAGACCGGCACCAGAGCGAGGGAGATCAGAATTGACGCCAGGATAAACAGCTCGAAGCCCGACGGGTCGGCCAGGTTCAGCAGCTGCTGACCACCAGCGAAGCCACCCATCGACACCACCATGTACAACGCCAGTAGGCGGCCCCGAGTGGCGTTGGTGGCCATGTCGTTAATCCAAGACTCCGCCACCACGTAGAGGCCGGCCATGCAGAATCCGGTGGCGAAGCGCATCAACGTCCACGTCACCGGGTGCACGGCCAACAGATAGGCCAGGGCGGCGGCCGACGCCATTGAAGCCAAGGCGGCGAACACCCGGATGTGGCCGACCGACGACAGGGCGCGGCCAGCCGATGGGCTGCCAACCAGAATTCCAAGGAAGTAGGCACTCATGATGAGCCCGATCGACAGATCGGAGAAGGCGGAGTTCTCCGACCTGATGCCGATCAGCGAGCCTTGCAGCCCGTTGCCCAACATGAACAGTGCTATTCCGATGAACAGCGCCCATGACGCGGCCGCTGCGTTACTGAAAACCGCCAGCCGGGTTGGCGGGGAGTACTCCCCGTTCAGCCCGGTCGCCTGAAGATTTTCCTTAGCCGTCGCTGATGACTTCCTGCCGCCAGGCCTCAGTAGCGGCCACCTGGTTAAAGGTAAAACAATGCAGGCCGGTCACGTTGAGTGCGGCCAGATCGTCCGACATCGGCATCAGTAGGTCGTTGGGGTCGTAGTCCGACTGGGTCAACAACTTGGAGATGGCCTTGCGGTTCTTCTTCAGATAGCTGAGCGAGGTTCCAATCCCCAACCTGGTGCCCATGGTGAGCAGCTTGGTTCTGTCGACAACGCCGGAGATGCCGAGATGGATAGGCAGCTCGATCCCGGCCGCTCGCTGAGCTTTCAGCCAGGCCGTGATCTTGTCGGCGTCGAAGCACATCTGGGTGCTGGCGTAGCCGTTGACACCGGCTTCGGCCAGGATGGCCTGTTTGGCCGCCAAGGCCTCATCCAGGGCCTCGGTGGGGATCAAGGCGTGGCCGTCGGGATAGGAAGTCACCCCTATGGTGTGGAGCTCGGGTCCGGCGTCCAACAGCGCCCGAAGAAAGTCTGCGGCGTTGTTGTACGGGCCGGCCGGAGGCTCGGCGTCGCCTCCGACGAGGAACAGGTAGCCGATCTCCTCCGTCCGCATCCAGTTGGCAATCTTGGCCACATGTTCGGGGCCTTCGATCATCCGGGCGGCAATATGGGGAATGGCCGTATGGCCCTTGGTTCTGATCTCATCGGTCAATCGCATCGTTTCGTCGATGCCTTTGGCCGGTGAGCAGGTCACCGAGACCGTCGCCCGCTCAGGTAGAGCTTCGACCGCTGCGTCCAGGCTCTTCAGCGGAATTACCTCGAACGTCAGCTCTTCAATGAGCTTTGTTCGGTACAGCTTCGCTTCAGGGGTTTCCGACATATCTACTTCTCCGCGTCTGTGATCAGCTAAGGCCGACGATTTCGCCGTCGGCATCAATGTCGATGGATTTAGCGGCCGGATTCTTGCCCAGACCCGGCATGGTGCGCATGTCACCGCAAAGCGGGTAGATAAATCCGGCACCAACCGAAGCTCGAACCTCGCGCACCGGCAGGGTCCAACCGGTGGGTGCGCCCTTCAGCTTGGGGTCGGACGAGATCGACAGGTGAGTCTTGGCGATGCAAACCGGAAGGTTGCCGAAACCGGCGGCCTCGTAGGTGTCGATGGCCTTGTTGGCCGGAGCGGAGAACTCCACTCCGTCGGCACCGTACACCTTCTTGGCCACAGTCTCGATCTTCTCCCGCAGACCCATGTTGTCGGGATACAGAACCTCGAAGTTCGACTCTTCTTCAGCGCCTTCCTTGACCGCCTCAGCCAGCTCGGCGGCGCCTTTGCCACCGTCGGCGAAGTGGGTGGACACCGCAGCCCGGGCGCCGTATTCGGCGGCGATTTCCTTGATGGCGTTGATGTCGCCTTCGTGGTCGCCGGGGAAGACGTTGATGGCCACGACCGGCGTGACGCCGTGGACCTTCATGTTCTCGAGCTGCTTGCGCAGGTTGTCGCCGCCCTGATGGACCTCGTCCGGGTTCTCAGCCAGGAGAGCTTCGGGCAACGGCTTGCCGGCCACGATTTTGTGGTTTCCGGAGTGAGCTTTGAGTCCTCGCACGGTGGCCACCAGCACGGCGGCGTCGGGGGCGATTCCGGAGTAGCGGCATTTAATGTTGAAGAATCGCTCGGCGCCCATGTCGGCTCCGAAGCCGGCCTCGGTCAGGAGGAACTCGTTCATGTGGATGCCGATCTGGTCGGCCACGATGGAGGAGTTGCCGGTGGCGATGTTGCCGAAGGGCCCGGTGTGGACCAGTGCGGCGGTGTTTTCCAGCGTCTGCATCAGGTTGGGTTTGATGGCCTCTTTGAGGATCACTGTCATGGATCCGGCGGCCCCAATCTCTTCCGCCGTGATGGGTGTCCCCTCCTTGGAGTAGCCGAGAACGATGCGACCCATGCGGGCTCGCAGGTCTTGCAATGAGGTGGCCAGAGCCAGGGCGGCCATGACTTCCGACGCGGCGGTGATGTCGAAGCCTGTCTCGCGGGGGACGCCGTCGAGGCGCCCACCGAGGCCGATAACGGTGTTGCGAAGCGCTCGGTCGTTGACGTCCAGCACCCGACGCCAGGTGATGTTGTTCATGTCGAACCCGGCGTCATTGCCGTGGTACAGGTGGGCGTCCAGCATGGCCGAACAAAGGTTGTGGGCTGCGGTCACGGCGTGCATGTCACCGGTCAGGTGCAGGTTGAACAGCTCCATGGGTACAACCTGCGAGTAGCCGCCACCGGCGGCCCCGCCCTTGATGCCGAACGTCGGGCCCATCGAGGGCTGACGGATGGCGATGGTGGCCGAAGAGCCAATGTGTTGGAACGCCTGACCCAGCCCGACCGTTGTTGTGGTTTTGCCTTCGCCCAGCGGCGTGGGCGTGATGGCCGACACCACCACATATTTGGCTCGAGGCCGATCTTTCATGGCTTCGATGGCGTCAAGTTTCACCTTGGCCGCACCGGAACCGTAGGGCTCAAGCATCTCAGTCGGGATGCCGGAACCGCTGGCGATCTCGGTCAGCGGTTTGAGGTTGGCAGCTTTGGCAATCTCAAGGTCGGTAGGAAATGACACGGTGCTCTCCGGTTGGTTCGGGTCGTTGATTCCGGCTGTGTATCAGGGCGGGTTCGGCCTGACGCCTCTTGTCTACCAGTTGGGTCGAGTTTGTACAGCGACCGCCGGGCTGAAAGATTATGAGAGGTGTCGGCTTGGTTTATTCCGCTGCCCGTACACGTTCCCGGACTTTACTTAAAGTGAAGAAGTTTTACCAGTAGTAGATGTAGTTGGCCTTGGTCGGCGACGTGGTCCGCCGGTCAGAGCTGTTCCACAGAGCGGAACGATTCCACAATACAGAACAGGCGATCTGTCGTCCACCGATTGTTGGCACCCGACACCAGCGCTGCCAGCCTCCTCGAGCCTCATTGATCACCTGGAAGATCGCCTCACATAGAGCAGCGACATGCCGTAGTGATTGAAGTGAACATTCGGGTCAGTCGACGGGCGTTGCTGGTTGGTGCGCTGGCGGCGACTGTGGCGGTCTCGCTGCATCCTGTGCTGGAGTACGCCGTCGGACTTGGGATGCTGATCTTTCTTGTCGCCTACGGGCTGGCGACACGAGCTATCCGCTCCAAATGGACGACGGTGCCCACATCGCTGAGGTGGACGCATGTGGGTGTTGGCCTCGGTGTTGTCGCCGCTGTCATCCGTCTCGTCGAGGTAGCTCTCGCCGGAGGGAAGGTGCCGCTGCCCGGCTATGCCGACATTCTGTCCGTTCCGGCCCTCGTGGTTGTAATCGTCTCCCTGGTCCTGGCCGCCCGAGCACGAGCAGCCGCCTCCCGACTGAATGACGTGCTTGATGCCGCCGCAGCGGCGCTGATGCCGGCAGCCACCTTGGCCGTCGTTGGCTGGCCCTATCTTCTTGGCCGTACCGGCGCCGGTCTGGCCGAGCGACTGGTGAACGGTGCTGTCTTCACCCTTGACATCGCCTTTCTGGCGACAGTTCTGTTGATGATCTACGGGCCCGGGTCCAAGTCTCCGGCGTCGATCTGGCTTGGTCTGGCCGGAACAATCATGATGGCCTTTGACTTCGGTGTGTTCTGGGGTTTGGCCACCGGAGCTGGATGGGTCGACCAGATGGCGCGCATCTCGCCGCTGGCGATGATCTGCTACGCCGCCGGTGTCACCCACCCGGACTTTGTTCGCTTCGCCCAACCGGGAACTCGGCCCCAACAGTTTCGAGCCGGTCTCTATCCGTTTGCCCTCGGGTCCATGGTGGCGCTGGCGTTGGCCACGAGACACCCGGTTGGCATCGCCGCCACGTTCGTCAGCATCGGCGTTGCTTCATCCCGCGTGGCCCTGGCCAGCATTACTTCTCAGCGACTGATCCGTCTAGCCAAAACGCAGGGCCGGTTCGGGCAGGACCTCTCCGAAGCCGACACCACCGAGGCCGCCATCGCTGCGGCCGAACGAGCCTGTCTCTCAATTTTGGAAGGTCACGCCAAGGTCGAAATTGACACTCGGAATGAGGTTGGGCGGCTCGAGTCGCCATCGGCCGAGCGAAGAACCGACAGTTCCCGATGGTCGACGGTGCTGTCGACCAGTGAGCGGGTGTCCATCCACGTGAACGGCAAGGTAGCTCCACACAATTACGTTGCTCTCGCTCAATTGGCCGACGTTCTCGATCCAGCCCTTCGGTCGATTGTTGAACGTCATCGCCGTATGAGGCTTGAAGCCCAGGCCGACGCTGAGGCCGCGTGGCGAGCCATAACCGAGGCCGCCCACGTAGTCGGCCTGCTGGTCGAGGACGACGTGGTGGTCCGGGCGACTCCCAACTCGACTCGGCAGATCGGATTTGATCCCGTCGGGATGCCCGTAGTTGACATCGCCATCTTGAATCATCCTCGGGCAGGCTCGGAAGAGGCGTACCTCGATCCGGATGGCAGCGGTAAGTGGGTTAAGACCACGCGCTCGGAACAGCCGGACGGTTCGACCATCTGTACCATCATCGACGTTTCCACTGAGCGGGCAGCTGCTCTGATCGACCCGCAGACCTCGCTACCGAATATCGAGGCGCTCAGATCGCGACCTGACCTCGCTGGCGTGGTGCTCTATCTCCTGCACGTCCACGGCACAGATCGGGCGACCGACGACCGTTCGACCCCACTCCTGGGCGAGGTCGCCGCCGCCGTCTGTGGGCGACTTCGAAGCGACGACAACGCGTGGCGAGGCGAGGGACCGACGATCGTGGTGGTCTCTCCTCTCGGTGAAGGCACCGATTGGTTCGACGATCGCATAGCCGAACTTACACGGACGGTTGAGCCGTTGGTCGACACCTCGCCGGCTCTCACTGTCGGCCTGGTAGAGGTTCCGGGCACGATTACGCCCGATGGCGCCATTCGCCGAGCCGGTCTGGCGCTCAAGCACGGCCTGCTCCACGCCCCCGGGAAGGTCACGGTCTTCACCGACCGGCTGGACCAGGCATTCCGTCGAGTGTGGGACATTGAATCCCATCTGACCGAAGCGATGGGTGCCGGCGACCTGGCCGACTATGGTTTCCGAGTTGAATATCAGCCAATCGTGGACGGTAAGTCCAGCGACCCTGTGGCCGTTGAGGCGCTGGTACGGTGCACCCACCCGGTGTTCGGGCCGATCTTTCCCGACGAGTTCATCCCTGCCGCCGAGCGGCTGGGATTGGTTGCCAGGATCGACCGCTTTGTCCTCCTTACCGCAGTGGCCGATCTTGACCGTCTGCAACAGTTCATTCCGGATCTATCACTCCACGTCAATCTGGCTCCGGCAGCCATGGCCGAACCAGATCTTGGACGACTAGTGGAACAACTTGATAGTGTGCCGGAAGCCAAGACGTCGCTCATTCTCGAGGTGACGGAGACTGCGCTCGGGTCGACCAGCATGGAAACACTGGTCGACGCCTGCAATCGTCTGGTGGAACTCGGAGTCCGACTCTCCATCGATGACTTCGGCGACGGCGAATCCAACTTCGCTCGTGTAGCCGAGCTGCCGGTGAGCGAAGTCAAGCTGGCGCGTCACTTTGCCAAGTCAAGAGATCAGCGCCTCATCAAGGGAGTGGTCGACAGCGTTCATGCCCTGGACATGTCCGTCGTTGCCGAGAACGTCGAGACGGCGGATCAGGCCCAGATTCTCACCGACTGTGGGGCCGACCAGCTTCAGGGTTATCTGTTCAGTCGTCCGTTGCCGTTGGAAGATCTCGTGTCTTGGATCGCTTCCCGGCATGACTTGTCGACCCCGGCGGCGCTCTGACTAGACTTCAGGCCTCGTAGGGTGTGGCTCAAGCATCGCTGAGCGGCACCTTTCGAACTTCCTAGCAAAACCTGTCGCCGCTGAGTTTTGGTGACGCGGGGCGACCCAAACTGAATTTCGGAGATGGTACGATGGCTGGCCTTCCAAACGCGCCCTTGGACGAGAACCCTGACTCCGGTTCCAATCAAAAGCTGGACGTCGACCTGACTGACGTTATCGACCTTAGGGACGCCGGCGCCCGGTGGCACTTGCGCTGGGCGGGCCCGTTCAGCCCGACCGCTGCATTGGCTAAAGACCTGGAGCGGGAGGTTTTTGTCGAGAGCCTCGGCTATTCGGCCGATCTGGTGGAATCGGAGTTTGGAGGTCGCGACGCCTCATCAATGTGGGTGGTGATGGCCGATCTCAGCACCGGCGACACGGTCGGATCCTGCCGACTTGAGGTGGCGCCACGTGAAGAACTCAAAGTCGCAGCCGACCTTCGTCGATGGTGGGGAGCTGACCTCGACCTCCTGTTGGCCGATCGCGGGGTGCTTCCATCCGATCGCATTGTTGAGGTGCTGACCGCCAGTGTCGCTCCAAGCGTCCGCCAGGTCGACAATCACTGGCCGGTCCGCGCCCTGTTCGCCGCCGGTGCCTACTTGGTTCGTCGAATTGGAACCAAGTGGCTTCTTCAGATCCAAGATGTTCACGGTCCGGATCTGATGCGTCGCCGATTCGGTTTGGACTACGAGGTCCTGGGTGGACTGGAGCCGGTGGACATGCTGGGCCCGATCGTTCCGAGTATCTGCCATATCGGAGCCGATGGGTTTGCCTTCGGCGACCCGGATTTCGCCGACGTGTTCTTCAACGGCGACTCCTCGGCCACCGGTCATACCATCGTTGAGGCGCTGGATCCGGCGCTGGTGACGATGGCGGAAGCCCGGCTCGGGATCGCGCCGGCGAGTTAGGCGGAGCTTCCCAGCTCACCAACCATTCGAAGTTGCATAGCCTCTTGCAGCCCTCGTTCGAACGAGCGAACGTGTTCTTCGGTCAGCTTGGCCGCCCGGCTGGCGTCGCCTGATCGCAGCGCGGCCAAAATGTCCTCGTGTTCGGCCAAGGCGGGCTGCATGTCTTCGATCTCGCCGAGGTAGAGATGCCACAGTCTCGAACTGTGGGAGTACAACATTTCGGCTGTCGATGTCAGAAATCGGTTGTCGGCCGCTTCCCACACGATGGCGTGACATCGGTTGTCGGTTGCCAGCATGGCATCGGCCGAGTGATCAGCGGTCTCCGCCCGACTGGCTCTCAGGGCGGATTCCATCTCGTCCCAATGGTCGTCAGTGCCCCGGAGGGCGGCCAGTTCGGCCAGGTGCGGTTCGATAACGGCCCGAGAGCTGAAAAGTACCGGTAAGTCACCGATATCGAGAGAGGTGACGAACACACCGCGACGAGGAAGCACGTTTACCAGCTGGTCACGACGGAGGCGTTGCACCGCCTCTCGAATCGGGGTGCGACCGAATTCGAGTTGCTCCATGAGATTGGACTCGTTCAGTAGTGACCCTGGAGCGAGCTCGAGTCGGATGATCAT
>JAHDFR010000080.1 GCA_020628065.1 Acidimicrobiales bacterium | reverse complement strand
AAGGTGACCTGGTCACCGTAGGTGTCATTCGCCGCTGCGACCGCAGGGGCTTCACGAACGCAAGTGGGTCACCACGGAGCCCAGAACCACAACACTGCGTCCTGGCCTTCAAGTGAGCCGAACTCGAACTGCCCGCCATCGGTGGTTTCGGCCACCAGGGCCAACGGTTGCACTTCGCCGGTGTCTCCACCGGTACCAGCCGAACCGGAGGCGGTCGAGTTATCAGCGGCGCAGGCTGCCAAACCCAACGACGCCAAACCCAACGACGATGCCAGCACCACCGCTGCGGTTAACCGGGACGGCGAGAAGCGAGAACGGGCCATGCCACCGATTCTAGGAACGATGTCGCTCACACAGGGAGCCGACAGTCCCGAGTTTCGCAAGAGTTGATAGATCACTGCCTACTACCAGGCTGGGATCGGTGAGGTCGACGTCAATGAGCGTCCCAAGTCCCATGCCAACCAGGCGATGACCGGCGGCCGGGCCGACCACCATGAAGTTGCCTCCCGGCAGCTTGGGTAGATCTTCAGCCATCTCGTCGAGGGAGTACAGGTCGTCGGACTTGTTATCGACCGTCGGTTCCCGTCCGGTCGGGTCGGTACAACGGGTTGTCCCAGATGATCAGAACCGATTGATCCCCGACGGTGTCATCACGCATGTAGCCGCAAACGGCCCGCACCGCCCGGAAGCCCTCGGACAGCTGAAACGACAGCGTCGGATCGTACAACTCGCCGGTCTTGACCTTCTCGATGTAGTCATCTGCGGTCATGCGCCCGACGTGGTCTTTGTATCCGGGGAGTACCCCGCCGGCGACGATGCCGGCTTTGTTGAGCTGTTGCACACAGTGCTTTCGGAGAGCGTAGAGTTGACGGCCGACACCCCGCCCTCGATAGTCGGGATCGACGGCGATGGTACTTCCGTAGTACCAGGCGTGGTCCGACGAGTGAGCCGCAGCTCCATCACCGCTCTCGATGTCGCCAAGGTCCCCGGTACTCGGATCGAAGTCGACGAGGATGCCCATGCCTATGGCCACCAGCCGGTGACCGCCGGCGGGGTCGAGTGCCATGAAGTTCCCCGCCGGGAACGCCCGGACGGTGTCCGCCATCTCCTCGGCCCCGTACAGGTCGTCGGGATGAATCGAGTCGAACGTGTCATGCTCCAACCGGTGAGCGTCGTCAACACGATCCAAGGTGAGGTTGGTAAAGACAAGGTCGTCCACGGTCTACTTGTCGACCGGCAGGCGCCGGACGGTAGATCTTTTCAGCGCCCCGTATGCGTCAACCCATGAGGGTAATAGCCCGCTACCGCATCAGCCGCCGGTCAGAAAGATCGCCTGACCAGCGAATCGTCCCGGCCGCTAGCTTCCCGGCTCGTAGTCTGGGTTGTCCCAGACGATGAGCACCGCATAGCTGTTGACGGTTTCGTCCCGCATGTAATTGGGGATGGCTTTGACCGCCCGGAACCCCTCGGAGATCTGGAATGAAAGCGTCGGGTCGTACAGTTCGCCAGCCCGGACCTTCCCGATGTACTCATCGGCAGTCATCGAGCCGATGTGGTCCCGGAACCCGGGCAGCACACCGCCGGCCACAATGCCGGCTTTGTTGTGGTCGATCACGCAACCCTTGCGCAGAGCGTAGAGCTGCCTACCGACGCCTTGGCCCCGGTAGGCCGGATCAACGGCAATAGTGGTGCCGTAATACCACTGGTTGTCCATCGAATGGTTCCCTACTCCACCTTCACCGTGCACCTCGGTAAGGCCATGATCGGAGTGGTCGAAGTCGAAGTCGATGAAGATCCCCATACCGAGTCCGATGAGCTCATGGTCACGGTCGGCGTCGAGCACCATGAAGTTGCCTTCAGGGAACACCGATGCCACGTTCACCATCTCCTCCACGGTGTAGAGATCCTCGGTGGCGACCGTATTAAAGGTGGTGTGCTCGAGACGGTGAGCATCTTCGATGCGTTCGACCGTGAGGTTGGTGTAAACCAGATTGGCCATGATCCCCTTTAGAGACTCGTCATTGAGTAGTGGAGATGACCCGGGTCGACGCTCAGCCGGGCATACCTACCGATGTGAACTCGTTGTGTGAAGGTAGCCCCCAACACGCCCAGAAGTCTAGTGTTTGCGGACGCATGATGGCGGCTCCGCTGGACTCGACGTGATAGGGCTCAACCGAAACCTGGCAGACCGCTGTAGGTTCCCGAGTCAACTCCATGAGGTCTTCGGCGGTGATGTCACCGCCGCTGTCGCCCAGGATTTTGGTGGCGGTGTCGAGGCGACGTTGGGATGAGTCCATCAGCATGGGGGAGCGGTCACCCTGAACGGCGGTGGCCTCAGCGTGAACGGTGTGGTTGGTGTGGACCAACGGGTCCTCGTTTAACGTGTCGAGCGGTCGGGCGGTAGGCATGGCTTCGATACTGAAGCCTTCGCCGTTGGCATCGAACACCAAGAAGTTGTGGCCCCCGGCCAGGTCGGCGTCGAGAATGACGTCCTTGGCGTCGGCCGCCGACTCGGTGGTGAGCGCATGGCGGACCACCTGCGGCCAAGTCACCCCCGGCTTGCCGTCAATAGCGGTCAAGTTGTTGATGCCGACGCAAACCCCAAGTTCGTTCATACCGATTTGACCCAGCGCGCCGGTGGTGGTGAACACCACGGCATTCGGGGCGTCGTCGGGAGCGAGGCGAAGCAGCACCACATATTCAGTGGCGGTGTCGTGCATATCCCAGGTCTGACCGTAGAACCCGGCGCCAGATGCCATGTGGTCGGGAACAATGAAAGCGGTGCAGTCGTCCTCCATCACCTCTTCGGGATGGGCGCCGCCCTTGTGGGCCCGCACCGTGTCGATGAAGTCGGTGAAACCGCCAACAATCACCGCTTCGGCCGGAGAGATCCCGGCACCTTCGGCCATGGCCAACATCTCGGCAGCTAGAGCGGGGGAGTGGGCTTCATGGGCGCTCACCATCGAATCGGCCAGCTCAAGCACCGCTTCTCGTCCAAGGGCCTGCCCGGTCCAAAGCGAAGACGCCGCCAGCGACACCCGTTCTTCGGTGTAGGCCTGAATGAGATCGCGGTGGGACGACCCATGAGTATGGCCCATCTGCTCGGGGCTGCCACTGAGGTCGAGGATGCGAATCGGGGGACGTGTCAGTGAAGAAGTCACAGCCTCGATTGTGTCAGATGGTCCAGGAGTCAGGCCAACGAGGGTCAACGATCAGTGCCTCTGAACACATGGTTGTGCAGGGACTACAGTGGCTTGCTGTCATGAGAAAAGTCGCCCTCGTCCTTGTCGCGCTGATAGCGCTGCTACACCTCTACATAGCCTGGTTCGAAATGTTCGCTTGGACCGAGCGCGGCCCCCAAGTGTTCAGCACGTTCCCGCCAGAGCTTTTCGAACAGACAGTCGAGCTGGCTGCCAATCAAGGTGCGTACAACTTCTTCCTGGCCGTCGGGCTCATCTGGTCGCTCTTCATCAGTGACCGTGAGTGGCAGTTCCGCATTGCGTCGTGCTTCCTGGGATTTGTGGCCATTGCCGGATTGGTGGCCGCAATCACCGTCGAGCTCGGGACGGGGCTGCCCCAGATGGTGCCATCGGTTGTCGCCCTTGGTTTGCTCATCGTCGGGCACCGACAAGAAACAGTCGGTGAGAATGCTCGGCAATACTGAGCCGATGTCATCGAGTGGACAACTGAACCTGCCGGACTTTGAGTTGGAGACCTACTTCTCCAAGTGGGAGTTTACGGCTCGCCATCACTTGACGGCCTCCGATGCTGAATCGATGACGACGGCCGAGTTGTTGGCGCTCGGCTCTGACGAGGATCGAGAAGCCTACGAGAATCTTCACCTCGGCTACACGCCAACGTGGGGGACCGATGAGGTGCGTGACGCAATCGCCTCGGTGTATTCGGGCCGATCGGCCGCCGATGTGCTGGCCTTTGCCGGAGCGGGAGAAGCGCTTTTCTGGTCCATGCAGATGTTCGTCGACTCGGGCGATCACGTTGTCGTCAACGTGCCCAACTATCAGAGCGTCGAATCGATTCCCGTGGCCACCGGTGTCGACGTGTCCGGCCTTCCGTTGTGGACCGGCTCGGGAGCCGATCTGCAGTGGACCATGGACCTGGAGCTGTTCGAGTCGTTGCTTCGCCCCGAGACCTCGCTGGTGTCGGTGAACTTTCCCAACAACCCCACCGGCTTCGTGCCCGACCTCGACACTTGGGTGGGGTTCAACCAGATATGTCATGAGCGCGGCATTCGAGTGGTGAGCGACGAGGTGTATAGAGGTGTCGAGCTTGACCCGGCCCGAACCCTGCCCGCAGCGGCCGAGATCAACCCGTCGGCGTTGAGCGTGTCGGTTATGTCGAAGGCCTACGGTCTGCCCGGGCTTCGGGTCGGCTGGGTCGTATCACAGGATCACGAAGCGCTCAGCCGCCTGGAGCGGGCCAAGCATTACACCAGTATCTGCAATGCAGCACCGGGGGAGAAGCTGGCGTCGGTGGCGCTACGTAACTCCGGTGCCGTGTTGGCCCGCAACCGTGAGGTCGTGGCTGCCGGTGACGCCGCCGTCACCGAGGTCTTCGGTCGATACCCCGAGCTATTCGACTACCAAACACCCGACGGCGGGTGTGTTTCGTTCGTCCGGTACCTGGGTGGCGACGGAGTTGAAGCGTTCTGCACCCGGGCGGTGGAAGAGGACGGCGTGCTGCTGTTGCCTCACACCGTGTATCGCTCCGGTTTGGCCGAGGTGCCAACAGATCGGTTCCGTATCGGCATCGGCCGCCGCAACGTGCCCGAATGCTTGGAGGCGTTGGAAGCCCACCTGGCCAAGCGCTAGGCCGTTGAGCTTGTCGCCGTGATCGCTGTCAGACTATTTCAGCAAAGTCGTGTAGCGAGTCGAGCTGAACGGTGGGGGCGCATTGGCAACCCTCGGGCGTCGATGGGTGAAGCCAGGTGCGGCCCTGGTGAAGCCACGCCGTGTGCAACCCGAGCCGGTTCGCGCCGTGGATGTCGTGAAGAGGCGAGTCGCCGACCATCCAGGTATCAGGCCCTAGCGGAACGCCGGCGGCCTCGGCGGCGGTGTTGAACATGGCGGCGTCCGGCTTCTCGACACCAAGGTCGCCCGACACCACCACTGCTTCGACCAGTGGTCTCAGGCCCAACTTGTCGACCTTGGTGTGCTGTCGTTGTGACGCCCCGTTGGTGACAATGGCCAGGGCATAGCCGTGTTCCTGGAGAGAGGTCAGACATTCGACCGCACCCGGTGTCGGCTCTGTTAGTTCGGTGACTCTTGACTGGTAGTCGACCAAGAGCTCGTCGACCGAGCCGGGTAGATCGAACTCGCTCTTAATGGTCTCGAAAACCTGGCGTCTATCCGAGTATCCGTTGTTATCCATCTTCAGGATCCAATGCACTGCTGTCGGGTCGAGATTGCGGAGGAAGCAGAACTCGGCGGCCCAATCGGTTACGGCCCGGCGACGATCGGACAGCGTGTTGTCCAGGTCGAACATGATCAGCACAGTACGAGTCAAGCAGGTGTACGAAAGGCATGCCGCCAATTCCTATCGGGATGCTGGAAGTCGGGCCGCACGGCCGCTTTCGGCAAGGCCGATCGCGATTCGCTACCAGGTTGAACATGATGTGGTTTTACGGCCGACCCAGATGCGGCTCTGTGGGCACGTTTCCACTGGTGCCCCACTGTTGACGAATGCGACTTGGTGTCATGTCCGATGTCCATGGGGTGTTGCCCGCTCTCGAAGCTGTGGTGGCCGACGGCGAGCGAGCAGCGACAAGAAATTCCTAAGGTAATCGAACTGGTGTTCGTTTTTTAAACCCGGTTCAGCTAGGGTAGCGGTCATGGCGGTACTCGATGGGTGTGATGTGGCGGAGGCGGCGAGCGACGATCAATTTGCGGCCTTCGATGCGGCGTTGACTGCAGCCACAGGAATCTCGGTTGACCGCTCGGACGATGAGGTGGAAGCCTCCCGTCTGGAAGCTGAGTTCGCTTTCGATGTACTAGTGACCGCTCTACGGCGGTTGCCTGACGGCATGGTCGTTGATGCCTGCACCGGCTATGAGCAGGCGCTCACGGCAGAGCGGTTGCTGGCTGTGGCTCGCATGGTCGGCTCGTCCGGCAACGCCGCTATTGACCGGCGCCGGGCCCGCAACGCCATGTTCAACGGCTCCGGTCCGGAGCGTTCGCGATGGGCGGTCAACCGTGATGCCCGCCGGTCAGCGGCCGTTGTCGCCAACCGTCACCTGGCCGAGGCTGTCTCTGGCGGAAGGTTGACGCCGGAAGCCGTGGATGCCTTAGTAAAGGCATCCGATGACGAATCCGGTGAGATCCCGGTCGAGCTGGTTGAATCGGTAAGGGGTTTGGCCCCCGACCAGGCGGCTCGAGTGGTCACCGAGCATCTTGAGGCTGTGGCTACAGCCACTGACGTGGCCGTCGAGTATGACCGCCAGCGCGAAGCCCGGCGGGCATACCATTACGAAAGCCCGGCGTCGGGCAGTCGCCCGGCGTTGTCCGGCATTGCGCTGGAGGGCCCGGAGGCTGACATTGCCCGGGTATGGGGCCAGGTGTCAGCATGGGCCGACGCCGCCTACCAAGCCGAAGGCGGCCGAGACGTTCCGGTCAAGGACCATGCATCGTTGGACAACCGTCGGTTCGATGCCGTGGCTGGTGCTGTGATCGGTGAGCCTGGTGTTGGCAACCGGGGTGCAGGGCGTCCGTCAGTGCTAATAACTGTGGACGCCGAGTCGTTGTTTGGCGACACCGACGCTCCAGTGGTGGCATCTCAGCTGGGCGTCGGGCCGATACCCGAGAAGTTGTTGGCGGAATACGCCGTGTCGGGCTCGATCGCCGCTGTCTTGAAAAGGTTTGACGGGTCGCCGCTGTGGTTCGGCCGGAGTCGCAGACGGGCCTCGGACGCTCAGTTCTTGGCCTTGGCGGTTCGAGACCGAGGATGCGTGTTGTGTCGGGCCGGGGTGGATCGGTGTCAGGCGCACCATGTGATGCCCTGGACGGCACCCGGGCAAGGCAAAACGGATGTCGATGGATTGGCTCTGCTATGTCAGCGGTGTCACGGCGACCTCCATCACCGTAACCACACGCTTCAATGCGAGGCTGCTTCCGTTGGCAGGCGGATCTGGTCAACCCGACCGGCCACCCCGTCCGAAACCCCCGCTGCTAAACCACGTCATCGGAAGCGGGAGTAGAGACTGTGGGCCTACATCAACATGACATCGGCCACGACTGCAGCGACCTTCGCAGGTTGATCGAGGTGAACATCGTGCCCGGCATCGGCAATGTGAACAACATTGGTGTCGGGACGGACGGTCAGCATGGATTCGATTTCGCCGGTCGACGTCGGCATCGATCAGGACGAGATGCGAAGTAACTCAGGGACTCGCCGCGCCACCCGCATGGCTACGAGGCCGCCCGTCGATCCCCGCTACTCGCCTCCGTGACCGGCCAAACCGTGGAGAAAAATTGCAGGCGAAGAGACCTTAGACACCCTTCCAAAGTAGTGATACCGTCTAGCGGATGCAGAACAACCTCCCTGACCGGGCGCAGGTGGTGATTGTCGGGGGAGGCATTGTTGGTGCCTCTATCGCGTATCATCTCACCCGCCGAGACATCACTGACGTAGTCGTACTGGAACAAGGCCAACTCACCGGCGGGACCACCTGGCACGCCGCCGGTCTGGTCAGTCAGCTCAAGTCGTCACACAGCCTCACCACCCTGGCCACCTACTCGGCTCGACTGTTCGAAGAGCTGGAAGCCGAAACCGGCCAGGCCACCGGCTACCGCACGCCCGGTTCCATCTCGGTGGCCGACAACGACGAGCGATGGGAAGAGCTGCTCCGCGGCGTCTCCATGGCCAAAACCGTGGGCGTCGATATTCGTGAAATCGAGTTCGACGAAGCACTTGAGATGTGCCCGCTACTACGGACCGACGATCTGGTCGGCGCACTCTACATACCGAGAGACGGCCAGACCTCACCGGTCGACACCACCATGGCCCTCATCAAAGGGGCCAAAGCCAAAGGGGCCAAAGTAGTCGAAGGCGTGTCCGTGACCGACCTGGTCACCGGCGACGGCCCGACCGGCAGCCCCCAGATAACCGGAGTGGTAACCGAGCAGGGAACCATCGAGGCCGAAACCGTGGTGCTGGCCGCCGGCATGTGGACCCGTCAGCTGGCCAAGACCGCCGGCGTCAACGTGCCGCTGCAAGCGTGCGAACACTTCTACATCGTCACCGAGCCGATCGACGGCGTAGAGCCCGGAATGCCCACCGTTCGTGACCCGCAAAACTACACCTACTTCAAAGAAGAGACCGGCAAAATCATGGCCGGCTTCTTTGAACCCAGAGGCAAAATCTGGAAGCTCGACGGCATCCCCCGAGACTTCGTGTTCGGCACCCTGGACGAAGACTGGGATCATGTCGGCCCTATCTTCGAACGATCCATCCACCGCATGCCGGCACTGGGCGAAGCCGGCCTGCAGCTGTTCTTCAACGGCCCCGAAGCCTTCACCCCCGACGGTGTGTACTACCTGGGTGAGTCGCCCGAGGTCGACCGTTGCTTTGTGGCCGCCGGCTTCAACTCCGTCGGAATTCAATCAGCCGGTGGTGTGGGCTGGGTTCTGGCCGACTGGATCGCTGATGGCCACGCTCCCATGGATCTGTCGGCGGTCGACCTTCGACGGGCATTCTCCTTCCAGGCTGCCGACGAGTACCTGAACGACCGAATCTCGGAAAGTCTCGGTCTGCTGTATGCCATGCACTGGCCGTTCCGCCAGTACGAGAGCGCCCGCAACGTTCGACTGTCACCGGTGCACGAGCAGTTCGCCGCCGCCGGTGCGGTGTTCGGAGAAACTGCAGGTTGGGAGCGGCCCAACTGGTTCGCCGACGGCGGCGAGAATCCTGAGTACGAGTACTCCTGGGGCAAACAGAACTGGGTCGAGTCCTCCGGTCGGGACTGCGAAGCGGTCCGCAACGCCGTCGGGCTGTTCGACCAGACATCGTTCCCCAAATTCGAAGTCAAAGGCCCCGATGCGCTGGAAGTCCTCAACTGGATCTCCAACAACGACATCGACGTCCCCGCCGGGCGAGCCGTCTACACCCAGTGGCTCAACGACCACGGCGGCATCGAAGCCGACCTCACCATCCAACGCCGAGGCGACGATGACTTCCTGGTCGTCACCGCTGCCGCCGCCGGCACCAGAGACTGGGCTTGGCTGCGCCGGGCCTGCGCCGGTAAAGACGTTGCCATCAAAGACGTCACCGGCGAACTGTCGATGCTGGGCCTCATGGGCCCGAACAGCCGAGCCGTTCTCCAGCAGCTAACCGATGCCGACCTCACCAACGAGAACCATCAGTTCGCCTGGTTCCAGGACATTGAGATCAAAACCCCAAGCGGCGGCACCATTCCCGTCACCGCTTTGCGTATGACCTACGTGGGTGAGCTGGGCTACGAGCTCTACGTGGCCTGGGATCAGGCAGCCGAGCTGCACGACACGCTGGTGGCCGCCGGTCAGAACCACGGCATCAAACACGCCGGCTACCACGCCATGAACACTCTGCGGCTTGAGTCGGGCTACCGCCACTGGGGTCACGACATCACCGACGAAGACACCCCGGTCGAAGCCGGACTGGCCTTCTGCTGCGCCTGGGACAAACCTGGCGGATTCCGAGGCAAAGAAGCGGTTGAGGCCCAGCGGGGCCAGCCGAGAACCAAGCGTCTCGTTCAGTTCCGGCTCGAAGACGCCGACCGGTTGGTGTATCACGACGAACCGATCATGCGAAACGGCGAAACCGTCGGCCGGGTCTCCTCCGGAATGTGGAGCTACACCGAGAACCGCTGCCTGGCCATGGGCTACGTGAACCGAGAAATTGAAGACGGTGCCGGTGTCGACGGTCAGTGGTTGGACGACGGCGACTGGAGCATCGAAGTGGCCACCGCCGTGATCCCGGCGACACCATCGCTGCGGTCCTTCTATGATCCCAAGAACGAACGAGTCCGGATGTAGCCGGGCTCGCCCCTACAAGTACGCGAAAGCAGAACAAAAAGCGATGCAAGAAGAAGCACAGGTAGTCATCATCGGCGGAGGGGCGATGGGGGCCGGGTTGTTCTACCACCTGGCCCACGAAGGGTGGACCGACACGGTCCTCATAGAAAAGGGTGAGCTGAGTTCGGGATCCACCTGGCACGCCGCCGGGCTCATCCCGCACTTCATCGGCGATCTCAACATGGCCAAATGCCACGCCGTGGCCCCCGACCTCTATCGAAAGATCGAAGAGGAGACGGGGATGGCTTCCGGATGGCACGACACCGGCTCCATCCGTCTGGCGCTCGACGACGATCAGGTGAACTGGTTCAAACACGTTGGTGGCGTGCTCGACCTGGTCGGGCTGGAGAACCACATCATCTCGCCGGATGAGATTCTTGAGCACTGGCCGTTCGTTGACGTGTCCGACGTCAAGGTCGGCATGTGGACCCCCAACGACGGCTGGACCGATCCATCCAGTGTCACCGCCGCCATGGTGGCCGGCGCCCGTCAGATGGGAGCCACTCTGGCCAAACACACCTTGGTGACCGAAACCAACAAGATGGCCGACGGTCGGTGGGAGGTCATCACCGACAAGGGTCGCATCGTGGCCGAACATGTGGTCAACGCCGCCGGCTGTTACGCCCCGCAGGTGGGAGCCATGGCCGGTGTGGACGTTCCGATCGTGTCGGTCATCCACCAGTACCTGATCACCGAGCCCATGCAGGAGATCATCGATCTGGGCGACCGGGACCTGCCGGTCATGCGTGACCCTCGAGCTTCGTCGTACTACCGCCGCGAGATTGATTCGCTGCTGGTCGGGCCCTACGAACGGGCCAACGCCCAGACCTACGGTGTCGACGGGATCGACAACGACCTGCACTTCTACCTGACTCCGCCCGATTTGGACACTCTGATGCCGTGGCTCATCGAAGCCGGCGAGCGCATCCCGGCCTTCCAGAACGCCGGTATCAAGACGGTGGTGTCCGGTCCGATTACCCACACTCCCGACTCGGGTTACCTGATGGGCCCGGCGCCCGGTGTGGAGAACTACTGGCTGTGCGCCGGAGCCTCCATCGGTATCACTCAAGGTCCGGGTGCCGGCAAGTATCTGGCCCAATGGATGGTGCACGGTCAAACCGAGATCAACGTGGCAGGCATGGACCCTCGCCGCTTCGGGGACCACGCTGGCCCTACGGGCCGGTTTGCTATTGATAAAGCGATAGATGAGTTCCACGAGATGTACGCCACCCGTCTGCCGGGTGAGGAGCGCTTCGCCGGTCGGCCCCAAAAGACCGACCCGATTTATGAGAAACTGGACGCCAAGGGTGCCCAGTGGCAGGAAGTCTTCGGCTGGGAGCGCCCGCAATACTTCGGTGAAGCCGAACAGCACACGTTCCTGCGGTCCAACGCTTTCGACATCGTGGGCGAAGAGGTACGAGGCACCCGGGAACGAGTCGGCCTGGCCGACCTCACCGCCTTCTCCAAGTTCGAGGTGACCGGGGCCGACGCCCTGGCTTTCCTCGACCGTCTGGCCGCCAACAAGATGCCGGCCAAAGACGGCGGTATGCGGCTCTCGCATTTCCTGACCAGCTCCGGTGGCATCGAGTCGGAGATGACCATCACCCGCCTGGCTGCCGATCGGTTCTACCTGAACTCCGGCATCATGTCGCAGTTCCACGACCGGGACTGGCTGGCGTTCCAGATCGCCGACGGCGAAGATGTGAACGTCACCGACGTCACCGAAGAACGGGCCATCCTCGGTCTGTCGGGTCCGTTGGCCCGCGAGGTGCTGGCCCCGCTGACCGATGCCGACCTGTCCAACGAAGCGTTCCGCTGGCTGACCGGCCAGGAAATCGAGATCGCCGGCGTACCTTGCATTGCCTTGCGGGTTTCGTATGTCGGTGAGTTGGGCTGGGAGCTGCACCACCCGATGGAGCAGATGGAGACGCTGTACGACGCCATCGTCGAAGCGGGCGAACCGCACGGCCTCGTTCACTACGGCTCATACGCCATGAACTGCATGCGGATCGAAAAGGCCTACAAGGCCATGGGTTCCGAGCTGACGACCGAGATCACTCCGGTGGAAGCCGACATCGGTCGGTTCATCGCCATGGACACCGACTTTGTCGGCAAAGATGTCGTTCAGGATCGGGCGCAGCGAGTGGACGAGTTGGAGATGCTCTGTGTCTACTGCGAGGTCGACGCCACCGACAACGACTGTCGAGGCAACGAACCGGTCTACGCCGTGTCATCGGACGGGGTCGGCGACGACGAGATTATCGGCATCACCACGTCGGGGACCTACGGGCACTCGGTGGGCAAGAGCCTGGCCTTCGCTTATGTGCAGCCCCAGTACCGCGAACCCGGAACCAAGCTGGAGATCCGGCTGCAGGGCGATCGGCGATCCGCCACAGTGTTGGCCGAACCGGCCTACGATCCCAAGAACGAAAAGCCTCGAGCGTAAAGGCCGGGAGAACAACTATGGCTGAAAAGCGATCACGCCGGGCGGGTGGCCGGGCGGCACGTGTTGCGTTGCGTCAAGCGCCGTTGGCCGAAGATGCCCGGGCGGTTTGGCCCGGCATGCCCGGCGGACGCTACAAACCGCTGACCGACAACGAGTGCGACCAGGTTTTTGAGGCCGCGCTTGAGTTGTTGGAAGACGTCGGGATGGGTCAAGCCACCCCGGAGTTCATCGAGCTGGTTACCGCTGCCGGTGGCCATATGGACGACAACGAGCGACTGCACTTTCCTCGGGCGCTGATCCATCGAGGTATTGAGCTGGCGGCCAAGAAGTTCCGGCTGCACGCTTTTGGTTCCGATAACGATGGCGTTGAGCTGGGCGGCGACAAGGTGCATTTCAGCACCGCCGGAGCCGCCGTGCTCATGCTCGATCACGAGACTCAGCGGTTCAGAGAATCGACACTGGCCGATGTCTACAACAGCGCTCGATTGATCGACACCCTGGACAACATTCACGTTGCCGTCCGCACCGTGGTTGCCCGAGACATGGAGACGTCGAAAGACGTCGACCTGAACACCGCCTACGCCATGATGACCGGCACGTCGAAGCCTCAAGGCACGTCGTTCTTTGAGCCCCATCATGTTCACGATGTGGTGGCCATGTACGACATGGCACTGGGCGGTGAAGGTGAGTTCCGCAAACGACCGTTCGTCAAGGCCAACAACACCTTTGTGGTTCCCCCGTTGCGGTTTGCCGTGGACTCGGCGCTTTGCATGGCCGAGCAGGTTCGGGCCGGGATGCCGATCAACCTGTTGTCGGCCGGACAGGCCGGAGCAACCTCACCGGCGGCGTTGGCCGGGTCGTTGGCTCAAGCGCTGGCCGAATGTTTGGCGGCGTTGACCTGTGTGAATCTGATGTCTCCCGGCCACCCCTGCGTTATGGGGCTGTGGCCGTTTGTTTCCGATCTTCGTACCGGCGCCATGTCCGGCGGTTCGGGCGAAGAAGCGGTTCTCAACGCCGCCGCCGCTCAGATGTCCAACTATCTGGGCCTGCCGTCCGGTGTGGCGGCCGGAATGGCCGACTCCAAACTGGCCGACAACCAGGCCGGCCACGAGAAGGGTCTGGCGGTCACGCTGGCCGCTCAGGCCGGAGCCAACATCGTGTACGAGTCGGCCGGCATGTTGGCCAGTCTCATGGCCTGTTCGTTGGAGGCGATGGTCATCGACAACGACATGTTGGGGGCCATCAACCGCACCGTTCGAGGTATCGAGATCACCCCGGAAACGCTTTCCACCCAAACCATTAAAGAGGTCACGAAAGAACCGGGTCATTTCCTCGGTCATGCCCAGACGTTGTCCATGATGCAGACGGAGTACATCTACCCCGAAGTTGGCGACCGTCTCAGCCCTGATGACTGGGTGGATGCCGGGGCTGAGGTGGCGGTTGATCGGGCTCACGCCTATGTGACCAAAACGCTGGCCACTCATCGACCTTCTCATGTCTCGGCTGAGATCGACGCCCGTATCCGCCAGGCGTTTGATATTCAACTACCTCCGGTCTAGCCCGGGCGCTGGTTCTGCGCCACCCGACCTGGTCTACCCTGGCTCCATGGCCGCAAATGCGCCGTCCGCTCGGCCGGATGTCAATATCGGTATTGGTGATCTGGTCGGAACAATCCGCCATCGTCTCCTCGTCAACCGCTGGGTTGACCCGGCGGAAGTGGAGCCAATGTTGCCTGAAGGGGTTCGGCCCCGGCTCGGGTCCAATGGCGGGGTTGTGGTTGGATGCTGCCTCATAGCCATTGATTCGATCCGTCCATGGCCGGTACCGGCCGTACTAGGCACATCGGTCAAGGCGGCTGCTCATCGGATCTCTGTGGAGACCGGACCGAAGTCGAACCCGGCCAACGCGGTCTACGTCCCGCTGCGGCACACCGATTCGCGAACCACGGTGGCGGCTGGTGGGCGGATATTTCCCGGTGTCCACCAACGATCCGATGTCTCGGTGAGCGAATCCGGTGACAGCATTTCCTGGCGATTGGAGCCGGTGACCGGTGGCGGCGACCAGTCGTTTGCCATTGCCGCTCAGGTATCCACTTCCGACGCCGTTGTGGCCGACTCCGAGGAGGCCGAGGGTGCGGACCTTCCTCGGATTGTCTCCTGGTCACAGAGGTCGCTTGGAAGCAGCCGACATGCAACCGTTTGATCTGCGGGCCGACTCGGTCGAACTGGTAGACCTGTCGTCGGCCTTTCTCGAAGGTTTTTCCTCGGCCCACGAGGCCGATTCGTTGCTGATGACCGATGTCGGTGTGACCTGGCGTAGGGCATCGGCGGAGCTGTCCGACTAGGCGACCGACCGGCTCGAATCTACAGTTGGGGCGATGACCACCGACAGCCCCAAGCCCGACAGCCTGAACGAGATTGGCGTTCTGAAGCGTCGGGAGATCGAGGCTCGGATCATTGGACCGCTGGTGGCTCGATTGGCCGAAGAGTTCGGTGAGCAACGGGTTCATGAACTGACGGCCGAGGTCATCGTTGACATCGCCCGCACTCAAGGGGCGGCGCTGGCCGAGGCGGTGGGTGACAATGGCCTGGCGGCTATGGCCGGATCGATGTCGGCCTGGACGGCCGGTGGGGCGCTGGAGATCGAGGTGTTGGAGCAAACCGACGAAAAATTCTCGTTCAACGTCACCCGCTGCCGTTACGCCGAGCTGTATCGGGAGCTCGGGCTGGCCGAGTTGGGGGCATCCCTGTCTTGCAATCGTGACGGGAGTCTGATGCAAGGGTTCAACCCCAATGTTGAGTTCACCCGAACGCAGACCATCATGAGCGGCGCCTCACATTGTGATTTCAGATACCGGGATGTCACGAATGAGCCGGCGACCCCGGATCACGAGTCGAGGGAGTAGCCGTCAGGCTGGACGTCGAAACCCCGATTGAACCGGGCACGGGCGTTCTCCCACGCTATGACCTGAGTCAGCTCGACCACTTGTTTGCGGGTGAAGGCGTCGGCCATTCTGGCCCGCAGGTCGTCATCGGCGACCGACGGTGTCACCGTCAACGCTTCGGCGTATTCGATGACCAGTTTCTCGGTCTCGGTCAAGTCGTCGGACAACCGCCAATTGGCGACGGCGTCAATGGTGTTTTGATCGATGCCCAGCTCACGGCCGACGGCGCTTCCGAAATCGTGTCACCACATGCAGCCGATGATGGAAGACACTCTCAGTTCGGCCAACGTTTTGAGCCGGTCATCGACCGAACGGCTCCACGAGATCCATCGTTCCATAGCCAACTTGCCGAACAGGCTCGGCCGGTGGGCCATGGCAATGCGATACGGGCTGGGAATGGATTTGCGTCGACCCAACACCCTCATGACCGAGGTGGAGCTCATCGTTGTTCTCCCTCCAGGATTACTACTTCCGGGACTGTTCTTGCCTTTTGGTTGTGTTGCAGACCTTGCGAAGCGCCGAGCCTGCCATCTCGGGTGTGCCAGAACAGAACCACGGCAGAGCCGGCAACCGCCGCTACCAGTGATCCGGTATTGACCGCGTTGTCTACCGAAGACATCAGCTCCGACGGGTTGGCGAGGTGCCAGACAGCGTGGGGGAGGGCGAAGGCGGTGTACCCGACGGCGGCTGTTACCGCCACCTCAGCCCGAGGCCACACCAGTGCCAGCGTCATCACCAGCCCTGAGGCCAGCAGACCGGCCCCGGCATCGAAGGCCAGATGGTCGTTGAACGGTGGATGGGCGGCAATCAATTCGGGTGCCCAACCGGGAAACGAGTCGAACCAGCTGCGCGGCGAGATGACCGCCCATCCTCCGGTGATCAGGTTGGGCACGGCCAACAGCACCATCAACGCCCGAAGCCAGAACGGTCGACCGCCCCCTTGTCGGGCAACGGCATCACCGACTACTTCGCCGGGAACCCGACGATCGTCAACGTTACGTTCACCGATGCGGTCACTCACTATTGGACTCCGATCGTTGCTGATCTGAATTTGCTGGTCTGATTTTGCTGGTCTGATTTTGCTGGTCTGATCTTGTTGGTCTGAGTTTGCTGGTGTGATTGCGTTGGCGGCTTCCCTGATGGCGACCCTAAGCAGCCGCCGGACGATCGGCAAGGAAGTTCTCTGTGACGTCTGGCGCTCGGCGATTACTCATCCGGCGCGAGAAGCGGCTAACTCTATGGCATGGATTTTCTCGAGACCACGGTGGCCGACCTGGCTGCGGCCGTGCGAAACGGCGACACCACCGCCCGCAGCCTTACCGAACATGCGCTGGCAAAGGTGGAGGAGCTGAACCCCACACTGAACGCGTTCGTGGCCGTCGACGGTGACGCGGCGCTGGCGGCAGCCGATGGCGTGGATGAGGTGGTGGCCTCCGGTGGAGACCCAGGACCGCTGGCCGGGATACCGATTGGGGTGAAGGACCTCGAAGACGCCGCCGGGTTCGTCACCACCTACGGATCGGCTCTGCACGCCAACGCTCTGTCGGCCGAAAACGACTCGGTTCTGGTGGCCAGGATGAGAGCGGCCGGGTGCGTGGTCATCGGCAAAACCAACACACCCGAGTTTGGTCACAAAGCCACCAGCGACAACGAGGTGTTCCCCACCACCGCCAATCCGTGGGATCCGACGCAGACCCCGGGCGGTTCATCCGGCGGCACAGGAGCCGCTCTGGCCGCCGGAATGGTCCCGCTGGCAACCGGATCCGACGGTGGAGGGTCCATTCGCATCCCGGCCGCGTTGTGCGGTCTGTCAGCCATCAAATGCCAGCAGGGTCGGATCGGTACCGAGCGAACCGGGCAGCGACCGTCGATGTTGTTGAGCATCGCCGGTCCCATGGCCCGCACCGCCGCCGACACCGCCCTGGCCCTGGATGCCACCAAAGGCCCTCACTGGGCCGACATCTTCTCACTCCCGCCTGATCCGACGTCCTGGCACGATGTCGTGGGGCGGGCCGAGCCACCGAAGAGAGTTGTCTGGTCGCCCACCATGGGGTTCTCCGATGTTTCGCCCGATGTGGCCGGCCCGTGCGCCGCGGCGGTGGAGAAGCTTGAAGCGGCCGGGACCGAAGTGATCGTCGACGACACGGTATTTGACCTCGAACCGTTGCGAGGATGGGCCACCAACTGGTTTGTCTACTTCCACAATCTGCTAGGACACCACAAAGGCACCCCGGAGTGGGACAAAATCAGCGACTCTCTGAAACCCATGATTGAGATGGGCGCCGACGTCACCGGTGGCCAGGCCGCTGACGCCATCGACCGCATGTCGGCCCGAAACTACGAGGTCTCGGGGCTGATGGAGCGCCACAACGCCGACGCCATCCTCACTCCGACAACCGCCCGGACGCCTCCGACCCTTGCACAGATTGCAGGCGATAACGCCGATCTCGGTTGGGTGCAGTTCACCTTCGGTTTGAACATGACCCGCCATCCCGCCGGGACGGTTTGCGTTGGTCGGGCCAACGGGACCGCCGGTAATGGCGGGGGTCTACCGGTCGGCTTGCAGATCATCGGAAGACACTTTGATGAGCCGGGCGTTCTGGCCACAATGGCGGTGATGGAAAAGCTGGTTGGTCCCATCGGACGACCAGCCCTGGCCGGTCCTATCGGCCGGCCGGAGAGTTCTTAGGAGAAGTCGTGACCGACAGCCAAAACTATGACGCCATCATCATCGGGGCGGGCGTACTGGGGTGCGCCATCGCCTTGGAGATGTCCCGTCGAGGCAAACGGACCCTGAACGTCGACAAGGCCCCGGCTGCCGGGTCCGGCTCAACCAGCAACTCGTGTGCCATTGTCCGCTTCACCTACTCAACCAAGGTGGGCGTGGCCTTCTCTTGGGAGGGCGGCCAGTACTGGAAGGACTGGGCCAACTACATCGGTACTGACGACGAGTTGGGGCTCATCGACTACCACCAGGTCGGGCAGCTCAACCTGTTCACCGACGACGCCGAACGGCTCACCAAGGTGCACAAGTTGTGGGATGAGGTCGGCATCCCGTACGAGTACCTGACGCCGGACCAGTTGGACGAGCGATTCCCGTTCATGGACTTCGGCTGGTACGGGCCTCCAACCCGGCCCGACGACCCGGCCTTCTGGAAGGATGCCGAAGGTCCGGTGAAGGGAGCTCTTTGGAGTCCCGACGCCGGGTACGTGTCCGATCCTCAGCTGTCGTGTCACAACCTGCAGCGGGGCGCCGAGGCTGAAGGCGGCGAGTTCCGATTCCGAACCGAAGTGACCGCTGTGTCGACCGCAGGCGGACAGGTTTCAGGCGTGACCTTAACCGACAGCGTCGGGAACAGCGTTGATGTGTCGGCTCCGATCGTCATCAACGTGGCCGGGCCTCACAGTTATCTGATTAACCAAATGGCCGGGGTCTACGACGAAATGAACATCAAGACCCGGGCGCTTCGCCACGAAGTCCACCACGTGCCGTCACCGGAAGGAATTGACTTCATGTCGGCCGGGACGGTTGGGGCTGATGACGACATCGGGTTCTACTTCCGTCCCGAGGTCGGCAACAACGTGCTGTTGGGAAGTGTCGACGCCGACTGCGACCCCAGCGAATACGTCCATCCAGACGACTACGACACCAGCATCGACCGTGATCAGTGGAAGACCCAGGTGTTGCGGGCCACCCGACGAATGCCGGGAATGGGGGTCCCGCCCGACCACGAAGCCCGAGGTATCGTCGACCTGTACGACGTCAGCGACGATTGGCTGCCCATCTACGACCGCACCGAACTCGGCGGGTTCTACGTGGCCATCGGCACCAGCGGCAACCAGTATAAGAATGCCGGAGCGGTCGGCCAGGCCATGGCCGACCTGATCGAGGCGGTCGAGAGTGGGCATGACCACGACACTGATCCCATCCAGGTCACCGGCCGCTACACCGGGCTGAAGATCGACCTGTCTGCCTACAGTCGCAATCGGGAAATCAACCCCGACTCGTCAATGTCAGTCCACGGCTGACAGCCTCCAGTGAACGTTAGACAAGCAACCGAGCACTACCTGACACCGGTGGAGGACAGCCGACGTTGGGATCATGTTGACCTTCGCCCGGGTGACATCGTCGTAGCCACCCCGCCAAAGTCCGGCACCACTTGGACTCAAGGCATGGTCAAGTCATTGCAGTGGCCCTACGGTGATGCCCCCACCATCGGTCGGCCGCTCTCGGTTTGGCCGGATTTGCGTTCGGTTCCCGTCGAGGAAATGGTGTCGTTGGCCGAGAGTCTGCCCGGTCGACGGTCGCTCAAGGCCCATCTTCCGGCCACTGCTCTGCCCTGGTCCGATGATGTCAGCTATGTCGCCGTGTTCCGGAACCCGGCGGACACGGTGGTGTCTTGGGCCAACCACCGGGCGGCCATGTTTCCCGATCGGGTGGCGGCGCTCAACGAGGTCGGTGCCCAAGACGGACTGACTCCGCTTCGGGAAGACTTCGACGGCCACGACTACCACTACCTGTTGGCGGAGTGGTCGCTGTACTGGAACTCGTTCGACTTTCTGGCCACCTGGTGGCCTCGCCGCCACGCCGACAACGTACTCCTGCTGCACTACGCCGACCTGTACGCCGATCTCGAAGCCGGTATGCGGAGGTTGGCCGAGTTTCTTCACCTCGATGTTCCCGACGAGTGCTGGCCTCAGGTAGTGGACCGCTGCGGGCTCGACGAAATGCGGGAGACCGCCCGAATCGAAGCCCCGGGTCTCAATGTCTCGTTCCAGAAAGGCGCCGACTCGTTCTTCTACAAGGGAGGCAACGGGAGGGGTGCAGCATTACTGCCGGTTGAGATTCTCCACCAGCTGGACGACTACGGTCGGGAGATGGTCTCGAGCGGCGACTTGTCAGGTGATGCTCTGGTCTGGTTGAACGACGGCGCCGGCAGCGGAGTGATGGTCTAGGTCAGTTGTAGGTCTGAACCGCCGTTGTGCCGGCGTCCACCAGTAGCTGTCCTTCACCGTCGTCGTCGAACAGTAGCTGCATGAGCTGGCCGTCCCTGACGGCGTAGATCAGGTTGTCGGCGCCACAGTCTGCCTCGGGGTCATCGCACTCGTCGACCACGATCACACCCCAGCCGGGTAGGGCGTCCGTCAGCTGATCGGCAACGTCTTGGACATCGCCAGCCACCTCCAGTTCAAACGACGTGGTGGTGGCGTCGTCACCCAACCAGCAGCTGTCCTGACTGCAATAGGACTCGTTGACCGGCTCGCCGGTGGTGGTGACGGCGTCCAACTCCAGAACAGTTGCGGCCAGCGCCCGATTCTCATCGCCGTACCCTGAGGAACAACCGGTCAACGCCACCAGGCCGACGACGGCACAGATCAACCTGCCACGGCCGATCAATGCAGCACGTCGCGCCATGGAATACTCGTCAGCAGGTTGAACCGGTGACTACCCGTCGAAGTCTTCGACGGCCAGACCGGCGTCCTTCCAGCCCTGGGTGCCACCGTCGACGTAGCGGACGTTGTTGTAGCCCATGTCCTGCAGCAGCTTGGCG
>JAHDFR010000277.1 GCA_020628065.1 Acidimicrobiales bacterium | reverse complement strand
TCGCCAACGCACTAGTTCACCGAGACCTCTCTGAGTTCTCCCGCGGCAGCCAGGTTCAGATCGAGATGTACCCAGACCGACTTGAGGTAAGGAGTCCCGGCGGTCTACATGGCACCGTGACGAGCGAGAATATCGGTTCGGGTGCCAGTAGCTCACGCAATGCTTGCCTCGTCCGCATTCTAGGTGCCGTGCGCTTCAGTGACGGCAAACGAATCGTCGAGAACCGGGGAGCGGGGATCAAAACCATGATCTCGGAACTGTTTGCCGCTGGCATGAGCCCTCCCGAATTCGAAGACAACTTGGCGACCTTCACCGTGAGGTTCCCAGCAGACGCTCTTCTAGGGTCCGACGTAGTGGACTGGATTGCCTCTTTGGATCAAGAAAGTCTGACACAGACCCAAGTTCGAGGACTGGCAATGATGCGCAACGGCGCTCGCCTTGACAACCCCGGCTACAGGCGAGCGATGGGCTTGGATTCCACTGTCGCAAGAGAGGAGCTACAGGACCTTGTAACGCGGGGACTTGCCCTGCAAATCGGCTCAAAGCGATGGACGAAATATGTTCTAGCGCCTGCTCAACAGAACCAAACAAGTGCTCGCACAACGCGAACCGAGCGCCGAGCAATCGTGCTACGTGCCTTGGGCTCCGACAAAATGTCTCGCGAACAACTATCGCAGCTGATCGGCAGAGACAAGCGGACTACTAACCGGTGGCTCTCGGAGCTTCGAGAGGACGGATTCGTCGAGCAAAGCGGCCGTGCGAGCAGTCACAATGTGACCTGGCGAGCGACTGGCAAGCCAGGGCAAATCCCACTGTTCAAAGACGGCGATCACCAAGGTTCTTGAGTTTCGCTAAGGTCGTGTCGAATGTTAGTACACGATGACCCTTCAGCAGATATCTAGCACGAGGCAGTCCGGGGAACCTTCAGAAGTTCCGCTGATAGGGTCGCAGACATGACTCAGATGCCTCGACGAATCCTGGTAACCAATGACGACGGAATCGATTCGGTGGCGCTCCATGAGCTTGCCCAAGCAATGCAACCTCTGGGTGAGGTGGTTGTCGTAGCCCCCGACCGTGAATACTCCGGCTTTGGTGCCGCCATCGGCGATATCTGGACCCGAAACCCCGAAGCCCACGACGGCCACATCGACGGGGTTGACGAAGCCTACGCCATCAGCGGACCTCCGGCCCTGTGCGTGATGTACGCCAACCTCGGAGCATTCGGACGACGACCGGACCTCATCGTTTCCGGAGTCAACCCTGGAGCCAACCTCGGCCGCTCGGTGTATCACTCGGGAACCGTCGGCGCAGCCCTGGCCGGGCGGGTTCACGGCATACCGGGCATCGCCGTCAGTCAGGAACTCAAGATCAGTGCGGAAGGCCAAGCCTGGCCGGACATTGTCGCCGCCGTGGACTGGCAACCGGCGGTCACGGTGGCGGCCGAAGCGGTCGGAGCCATGATCGAGGCGGGCCTTGTTGGTGAGAACAGCCAGCCGCTGGACCCGGCCGACGTGCGGGTGTTGAACATCAACGTGCCTGCCGGCCCAATGAGTGAGATCGCCGGCTGGAAGTGGGCCGAGGTGGCAACCAAGCCCCGCACCGCCATGGCCACAGCTTCGTTGTCCCCCAAGCCTGGCTTCAAGGGCCAGTACCACGTGAACGTGACCTTCGAGACGCCACTCGAGCGAACGGAAGGAACCGATACCTGGGCAGTGGACAACGGCTACGTCTCGCTCACCTGGCTCAGCACGCTCAGCGCCCTGGCAGCATCGGAAACGGCGGCGACCAAACTCATCGACGAACGACTGAACAGCCTCGCCGGTTAGAGCGTTCGACGAAGAAGACCCGCGCCGGAGGGCCGCTGGAAACGCCCTCCAGCCGTGAGGTGATCACGGAACATCGGGGCGGGGCACAAACAACACCTGCTCGATGCTGTCCAGCCGGACCCCGGACGGCGGAAGCTCGACAGCATGTTCCTCGCCGGTTTCCAGATTGAAGAATCGAACCGTGTTGAAGCCCCCGGAAGCCACCCAGATGCCGTCGGGGGAAACCGCAAACTGAGTCGGAGTCTGTCGGGGAGGGCCATCGGCGGTAAGAGCGTCGAGGAACCCGTCCGCCACGTAGGCTCCGGCCTGCAACTCCCCCAAGCGGGGCCGATCGAAGATCACCAGGAGAAACCGATCCTCCGGGTCGACGAAGAACAACTCGGTGAGTAGCGGCACGTCGGGCAGTTCGGCCTGGCCGGTGGCGCCCGTCTCCCGGTTAACCACGGTCAGCTCACATTCGCTGGGATCGAGGCATTGATAGCCGATCAGGGTTCGACGCCCCACAGCCACCACGTCGCCTTGAAACACCGGGCGGAACTCCCCGTCGACGAAGTCAAACGTTCCCCCTCCCGGCACTGACACCAAACCCCCAACCGAACGGGAGCGCGGAGGCACCACAATGTTGTTGGTTTCGCCCGACGACAAGTCGACCAACACCTTGGCCGGACCGACGTCACCACTGGCGAACAGGGCGAACTCGAACGCCAACCGATCCCCGTCCAACACACTCAACGCTTCCAGATAGGAGCGGAGCGTTCCGTCGACCGGTCGGCTGTAGACAACACGGGGTGTAGCGGTGGCGTCATCGGCCGGCGCCGCCACCAAACCCTCTCGGGACCACATGAGGATCTCGTCGCCGAAAGCGGCGATGGGGCGGGCAAGCGTGCCGTAGGTCTCGGTGTCGCCGGTGTCGAGGTCAAGGCGAATGACATCAGCCGACCGCGATGCAAACAAGAAGTGGCCGCTGTCCTGCCCGAGAACCGGCCGGCCCGAGCCTTCCGCCCGCTTGATGGAAGGAGGGGGCCAGTCGGCAGCGGACACGCTGTCTTGTTCGTCGCCGTCGGCCGGCTCACCGCCATCGGCGGAATCGGCCGCCGTGTCGCCTGATACGGATTCGTTATCGTCGTCCACGGGCTCGTCGCCCGGCGCCTCCTCTGGCTCGACCGAAGCCTCAGATGTCGCCGCCTCCGATTCAGGTCCGCCACCATCGCCTCCGGTGGACCGACCGAGCGCCAGCGCCACAAGGCCGACCGCTATAACGAGGCCGGCCACCACGAGGCCTCGGCGACCAAAGCCGTACCTAACCGCACCGGAGGCGACGGGACCGGCCTCGCCGTCCAGCGTCCCCAAGTCCAGCATCGACGATTGGTCTGCGACCGATGCTCCACAGATCGGACAGTACTTTGCCTCATCCGGCGACTCGGATTCGCAGCTGAAACAGACCCGAGCAGCCACTTCGCTCAGCCTAGTACAGCCTTTGGCTTCGCCTCAGCTCGAGCCATCGAGTGGGCTGCCCGGCTACGACGCCCTTTCGAGCGGCGCCCAGGCCAGCAGAAGACGTTTCTGCCCAACCGAGGAGAAGTTGACCA
>JAHDFR010000276.1 GCA_020628065.1 Acidimicrobiales bacterium | reverse complement strand
CGTCTCCACATCATCTCCCGGCATGGCTGCAACCGTCACAAGCCAACCGTACGCCCGGTACTGAAGGACCTGTAGAGGCCAAGGTCCCGTCCGGATCAGGTATGGCCACCGTCACCTCAACGACAGGACCAACGACCCTATTGGCTCAGCCGCCGCCGCCATAACGTCATGGCCGTAGCGAGAAAGATTGGAACGGCTATGACCATTGTCGAAAGAAACCTCGAGGGGCGGGCGGGCCAAGGCGATGCCAACGGGCACGCCGACATCACTCCAACCCCCCGGGTGGTGCACTACACCGACCAGGCTCCGCAGCAGTCCAACCGGGGGTGGATGCTCGGAGTGATCCTCGGAGCGTTGGCCATCGGCATGATCGGCCTGGTGGCCATCGTGCTGGGTGGAATGGCTCTCAGCGGCGGCGAGGCGGCACCCGAGGTGGCTTCGACCACCGTTGAGGTGTCAGCCCGGGAGTTCGCCATCGGCGGCAACCTGACCGCACCGGCCGGCGAGGTAACCCTGCGTATCACCAACACCGGTTCGACGGATCACAACGTCGGCGTTCGGGAACTCGGCTTGATGAGCACCACCGTAGGGCCTGGCGGCGTGGTCGAACTCCCGTTGGGAGAGTTGGCACCGGGCGTCTACGAGCTGTACTGCGACATCGCCGGACACGAGGAGTCGGGCATGGTCAACACACTCACCGTTACCGGTGACGGCCAGGCCGCAGTTACCGGTGCCGGTGAAAGCGCCGGAGGACACGGTGGGCACGGCGACGATCCCGATTGGGCGGCCATGGATGCAGCCATGATGGAAACCATGTTGGCTTTCCCGGCCGAGACCGAAGGCCGGGGCAATCCCGTGCTGGCCCCAACCGAAGTGAAAGCCGACGGGACCAAAGTGTTTGACCTCACCGCCGAAATCGTCGACTGGGAGGTCGAGCCGGGCAAGTTCGTTGAGGCTTGGACCTACAACGGCGTGGTGCCGGCCCCACAGATCCTGCTGGACCGTGGCGACTCGGTGGAGATCAACGTCACCAACAACCTGCCCATCGGAACCGACATCCACTGGCACGGTGTACACACCCCCAACGATCAGGACGGTGTCGCCCCTTACACCCAGGACTTGATTGAGCCCAATGGCGGCACCTTCACCTACTCCTTCACCGTGGAGGACGACGCCATCGGCATGTATCACGCTCACAACCACGCCCAGATGGCAGTGGTGAACGGCATGTTCGGTGTCTTCCGTGTGGGAGACAACCCCATTCCTTACGGCCAAACGTTCAGTGGCGTCACCATCCCGGAAGATCTTGAGGTGGCAATGGACATCCCCATGATCTTGAACGACGCCGGCACCATCGGCTTGAGCCTTAACGGCAAGAGCTTCCCGGCCACCGAACCACTGGTGATCAACCAGGGTGACTGGGTCAGCATCACCTACTACAACGAGGGTCTGCAGATTCACCCCATGCACCTGCACCAGTTCCCTCAGCTGGTCTACGCCAAGGACGGCGTACCCCTCGACCACCCGTACTGGGTTGACACTCTGAACGTGGCTCCGGGTGAGCGGTACACGGTGCTGTTCCGGGCTGACGACGTTGGCACCTGGGTTTGGCACTGCAACATCCTGACCCACGTTGAGCGTTCCGACGGCATGTTCGGCATGGTCACCGCCATCGTGGTCAACGAAACACCGGGCTTTGACCCCGACGACTGGCCGGTTGATCCAACCAATTGGCGCAACGTATCCATTGGTGATGCGGCTCCTAGTGATGCGGCCATCGGGGAGCCGGCCGACGGGACCGACGGGGAAGACTCAACCGACGCCACACCGGACGGTACCTGACCCCTACGTCAACCCGACCTAGCTGACACCGAGGAGGCCCATAGTCCGGGCCTCCTCGGTCAGCGCGTCCCGGTGTTGAGGGGCGGCAATGTTGATGAGGGCCTGAGCCCGCTCGGCCAGGGTGCGGCCACGCAGCTCGGCCACCCCGTGCTCAGTAACGACATTGTCGACCGTGTTCTTCATGGTGGTGACCACCGCACCGGGCTTCAAGGTCGGGGTGATCCGACTGGTTGCTCCGCCATCGGTGGTTGACCGCAGCACGATGAACCCATCGCCTCCCGGCGAGTACTGGGCGCCCCGGGCGAAGTCGGCCTGGCCGCCACTGCCGGACCAGTAGCGGGTGCCCAGCGTTTCCGATGCGCACTGACCCAACAGGTCGACCTCAAAGGTGGCGTTGATGGAAATGAAATTCGGTTCAGCCCCGATGATCCGGGGATCGTTCACCTGGTCAACCGGCAGAAACTGCACCAGGTCGTTGCGGTGACAGAAGTCGTATAGCCGCTGGGAGCCCAGGGCGAACGTGGTCACAATCCGACCGCGATGAGACCGCTTGTGCACCCCGGTGACCACGCCGGCCTCCACTAGATCAACGACCGGGTCCGACAGCAGCTCGGTGTGAACCCCGAGATCGCGGTGGTTGGACAACAGGCGAGCCACCTCCCCCGGTACACCACCAATACCCAACTGGATGGTGGCGTGGTCCGGTATCCGGTCGGCCACCAGCTCGGCGATGGCTCGATCCTCGGGACGGGGTTCGCCGTGCTTTCCGGCCTCAATCAACGGGTACTCGGCCTGGCACCAGGCGGCAACATCGCCGGCATGCAGCCGATTGCTTCCAAAAGTGGAGGGCATCATCGGGTTGACCTCCAGTACAAACGGCACCCGCCCGATGAGGGCGGCGGCGTAGTCGGCGCACACACCAAGGCTGAAGTAGCCGTGTTCATCGGGCGGACTGGCGGCGGCCAGCACAAACGCCGGGTTCTTCTCGGCCAGAAACTGAGGGACCTCGCTGAAATTGGCGGGCGCATACTGGCAGCCGCCGGACCAGAACGCCGGGCGGGTGACCTCCGACAGAAACCAGGCGACGTGTTCCATTCGGCCCCGGTGGGCGCCATGCAGGTACGGTCGGTCCCGTAGTGCGTGCATTTGATGGACGCTCACCCCGGTCATCGACGACGCTCTGGCTTCCAGCTCGTCCATAAGGTGAACCGGCTCGCCGTTGGCGATGGGAATCACAAGATTGGCGTTGGGCTCAAGGCCAGCCAACACGATGTCGGCGGCCTCAGCGGGCGATACGGGATCAGGCAGTCGAGCCACTGTCTATTGTCTAGCAGCCATCAACTGCGCAGCAGCGGTTTACTGCGCAGCAGCGGTTCTACCCGCCCGAAGAAGTGGATGATGGCCGAGGCTTGGTAGGGCGTTCGATGGGTGGCAGGCAGAAGGCCACGGCGGCGGTGACGTTGTCGCTCCCGCCTTGTCTGTTGGCGGCGTCAATCAGCGCGTCGCAGGCGTCGTCCGGTGATGGGGCGGCCTCAAGAAGCGACGTGATCGTCTCATCGGGAACCTGAGCGGTCAGAC
>JAHDFR010000275.1 GCA_020628065.1 Acidimicrobiales bacterium | reverse complement strand
TTGGTCAAGCTCGGTGTAGACCGGCATCGGATCCGCCTCGTTCACAATGCCACCGACGTTCCGGAGCGACCGGCGGCACCAACCAACCACACACCGCTTTTTGTTGCCGTCGGTCGACTGGTACCCCACAAGCGGTTCCATCTTCTGCTCGAACGCTGGCCGGAAATTCGAGCCGCCACCGGCGGTCGACTGGTCATCATCGGCGAAGGCCCTGAGCGACCCCGACTGGAAGCTCTCCTGAGCGAAGGGGCCACCCTGGCCGGCAAAGTCACCGACGACCAGCGCAACGAACTGTTGGCCCGAGCGACCGCTTTGGTCCACCCGTCCTATGTCGAAGGCTGGGGGCTGGTCGTCATGGAAGCGGCCGCTCAGGGCACACCATCGATCGGATTTGATGTGCCGGGTATGCGGGACTCCATCGTCGCCGGCTCCACCGGCTGGTTGGCCGGCAGCCTCGATCACTTCGTTGACCTCTGGCTTCAAACCGCCCGCCGATCCGACCTGGCCGCCGCCGCCGGAGACGCAGCTCGTACCCGAGCCCACCAGTTCGGCGCCGAGACGCTGGTCCGTTCGTTCGAGTCGGTCGCTCTGGAAGCGGTCAACGAACGAGTCTCGGTGGCCACTAAATCGATCCTCAATGTCGGCCGACAACCGGTCCAGGGCTGACCGTCCGAAACGAGTCGGCCACACCCACCTGCAGGCCCCCTTGCTCCATGACTGCGCTTCCCACCAAGCCTGAGTCGGGCACACCGACAACCACTACGACCCAGCCTCCGGGGGTCGTAGAGATTCTTCGACGTTTCCGGCACGAAAAGACCGACCCCGAGCCGTTTTATGTGGGTCTGGCCGCCCGCACCATCAGCTCGTTCCCCTATGACCTTGACGGTGCCCGGATCCTCGACCTCGGTTGCGGACCCGGCTGGTACTCGACAGCCATGACCCAAGCAGGGGCAAGCGTTGTCGGACTCGACCTCGACGCCGGCGACGTGAAACAGGCCCACCAGCGAGCAGTGGCCGCCATGATCGGTGACGGGCAACGGCTTCCCATCGCCTCGGCCTCCGTGGACGGCATCTTCTGCTCCAACCTCATGGAACACGTCCCCGACCCGGCACTTGTCATCGACGAGATGACCCGCATCGTCAGACCAGGCGGGTGGCTGTGGATCAGCTGGACGCCGTGGTACTCCCCGTGGGGCGGCCATGAGATCGTCCCGTTCCATTTGCTGGGACCAAGACTTGGGCCGAAGGTGTGGAACCGGCTGTTCGGCCCTCCCAGAAAGAACGTTCCGTTCGACGGGTTATGGCCAACGTACGTGTCGGAAATCGTCGGCCAAGCCCGCAGCCATCCGGGGTTGGACATCAGGTCGGTCCATCCTCGCTACTACCCGTTCATGAAACCCATCATGGCCGTTCCCGGGCTACGGGAAGTGGCGTCCTGGAACTGTGTGATCGAGGCCCGTCGACGCTAGACGGTCGCTAGTCGGTGTCCGCCTCGTCATCGGTCGGTCCACCACCGGGCATGACCAGGCACGGCACCGTCGAGACAACTACCAGCAGCACGCCCAAAGCTATGCGGGCTCCATCGTCACCGGCCAGAGGCTGACGAAGATGGACCAGCACGTCGACCAACAGAGCGGACGCGGCAGCGACCGGCAACAGGCCTGCCCGGCCGACCATGACCAGCAACCATCCGACACCCGCAGCCACCGCCGCCTCAACCCCCAGCACGAATAGCGCCAACCACACGGTGGCCCCCGCCAGCGGCCAGGCCCACCACACGGCCCATAAACGAGGTCGGACCTCGAGGCGGACAGGTATGGCCGGTGGCTGTCGATCGGCCTTGGCCTTGACCTCTGTTTCGGCTTCGACTTCCTCCGCTTGGGCGTCGGCTTCAACCTGATCGCCAAACCATGCTTTGCGTCCGGTGAGCAGATGCAGCACACCAAGAGTGACGGAGGGAACAGACGACAGACTTCGCCGAAGAGTAGAGGCCAACAGCAGTAGGCAACAGACGACCAAACCAATGGAGGTGACAACGAGCGATCGGTTAACAGTGTCTTGTGGAGTGAAGCTGGGGGCGACGGCCCCGTCGTCGTCGGCGACCCATGCCGTCAACCCGTCCAACACCACCGGCTGGTCGGCCGGGGTGGCCGACCCCGAACCCGATGACCAACCGGCATCAAACGAGGCCGGAGAGATGACGATGTCACCGGCCGCCACCGGAACCGACTCGGCGGGCACCGCCCGTCTGGTCACGGGATCAAGAGTGACACCACCGGGAGTGGAGTCGAACGACACCAGTGCGAGTTCGCCAACGGGCGAAGGGTCGAATTCGATCAGGTGGGACCCGGCAGTCAAGTTGACCGAGCCACGGCACAACGCCAGACGGCGACCAGATACACCGCCCCGTTCAGGATCAGCGCCATCAACCGGATCGGCAACGATTCGGACCGGCACGGCCTCACCGTCGACGGACAACACGTCGTCGCGGCAAAGAGCCGACTCAGAGTCGGTGAGCACCGGGGCGATCAAGTCGAACTCGTCGTCCCGCCAAAGATGAACCAGGCGCCGAAGCGGCCTGGTCGACGGTTCCTGACGGCCGATGGACAACCGCACCGGTGTGTCGGCCAAGGCTTGAGCCAGCTCGGTGTCACCGGTGACCGCATCAACAAACCCTGACGGCAGTCTGGTCACCGCCGATGGCGCAAGATCGCCCGCTATCCCGGATGCATCACCATCACCGGTGCTGCCGGATTCACCGGTGGACACTGTGACCTGGCGAAGACCAACCGGGGACGAACCGGGACTGACCGCCCCGAACGTGATCTCGATCCGTTGGCCGGAGCGGTTGACAATGGCCTGCACCTCGTCACGGTTCCGTTCAATGTCAACCGCACGGCCGTCGACCGTAACCTCGACATTGACGATGCGGTTGATGTCGTCCAACAGGGCAATGTCGACAACCCCGATCGGCTGGGTTTGATCAAGCTCAATCCACCATGAGGCTCCCACAGGGTTGAGGGCACTGCTGACCGTCCAGGCGGTTTCCACATCACCATCGATGGCGGCGGTCGGGCCGCGGCCGAAACCCAAATTCCACCGATCGATCGATGAACCGACCGAAGCCCCGTCAACCACGACGGTGGTGGCCGAATCGGGACTGAAGTCGGGCAGCCAAGGATTCCAGCCCGACCCGTCGACCTCAGGGTCGGCGTGAGCGAAACGGTAATAGGTGATCCGTCGATCCCGGCGGGGGTTGGTGTCGCTCAACACCACCAAGGCCACATCTCCGGCCAACGTCGACACATCATTAGGCCGTACGGTGGCCGCAAACCGAACCGGATGCCCACCGGACAACAAGCCCGCTCCGGCCAGCCGGTTCACCGCCAGACCGTCGCCGTCAACGAGAATCTGGCGAGGCAGACCTTGAGCCGGGAGGACAGACGCCAACGGCGACGACCCCTC
>JAHDFR010000274.1 GCA_020628065.1 Acidimicrobiales bacterium | reverse complement strand
AACCAACTCCGCCGGAGATCCGGAGTGCACCCTTCGAGCGGCCATCGAAGAAGCCAACGCCTCGGCCGCCGTCGACACCATCAACTTCAACATCCCCGACAGCGACGCGGGTCACCTGTACTACGCCGACAACGCCACGGCTGATTCGCTGGGGGCACCGACGGCTACCCCCTTGGCCGACGCCGCCATCACCGACTTCGATTCCGACTACCCGGTCAACCCGTTCTCGTGGTGGGACATCTCGGTCACCGGCGCCCTGCCCACCGTCACCTCAACAGTGACCATCGACGGCACCACCCAGCCCGGCTGGCAGCCCAACACCGCCACCGGTGCCGCCGCCCGAGACGCCATTTTGCCCATTGTGGTTGGTGGCACCGACTGGAATCTGTTGACACTCGACGGCTCAGGCAGCACCATCCGAGGCTTGAACCTGATCGGCGGCAACACGAGCTCGACGGTTGTGACTCTGGGCGGCACCGGCGGGCACACCATCGACGGAAGCTGGGTGATGATGAACATCACCGGCGACGGCATCGGCAGAGGTGACGACGGCATCTATTCAGCCGTCGGATCCGATGGCAACACCATCGGCGGGCCCAACCCGGCCGATCATGTGCTCATCGGCAATGGCTACTCCAACACCGGCCTGTATCTGCGGTCCAACAGCAACATCGTGCAGAACATTTGGATCGGAACTCATGTCACCGGCACCGCCGATCTGGTCGGTAACAACGACATCCCGTTCTACATCGAGGGCAACGACAACATCCTGGGCACCCCGGCGGCCGGGATCGTGGTGGCCGACAGCCTCAACGACATCTTCATCATCAACGGTGATCGCAACATCGCCCAGAACGGTCTCTACGGCTATCTGCCCGATGGCACCAGCAACGACAACGAATGGGGTTCGGTGTCGGGTAACGACAACATGATCGGTGGTGTCAACCCGGGTGAAGGCAACGCCTTCGCCGGTGGCGACAACTCGTTCAAGACGGCGCTATTCGTTTCCGGTGGTACCGGCAACTCGGTGCTGGGCAACACCTACACCGATTCCAAAGCCATCAACCTCGACATCGGGCCCAATGGCATCAACGCCAACGACGTCGGCGACGGCGACATCGGTGACAACGACCTGCTCAACCATCCGATTGTCACCAACACGGTTACCGCCGCCGGGACCACCACCATCGACTATGTGCTCGACGTCCCGGCCGGCAACTATCGCATCGAGTTCTACGGCGACCAGACCGAGCCCCGCAACCCTGACGGCTACAGCGCCGGCGAGCTGATGGTCGGCGCCACTTCCATCACCCACACCGGCTCGGGCGTCGAAGCCTTCCAGGTGGCGGTCCCCGACATCGGACCCTACTGGCTGAGCGCCACCGCAACCGAAGACCTCAGTGGCGGAGACTACGGCTCCACCTCCGAGTTCGGTCCCACCGGCTGCGTCCTCGACTCCGACGGTGACGGGATCTGCGACACCTGGGAGCAGTACCAGGGCGACACCGACGGCGACACCACCCTCAACGAGAACGACGCCGACGACGACAACGACACGCTGCTCACGTCGGCTGAGAACGCCGACCCCAACGGCGACAACGATCCCCGGGACGCCGTCGACTCCGACTGGGACGGCCAACCTGACTACCTGGACGCCACCTACGGACCCAGCGGTAACACCGTTGGCTCCGAGCAGAAGATCGCCTCCGGAGTCGGAGGCTTTACCGGAGTCGGAGGCTTTACCGGACCGCTGTCCACCGCCGGTTGGTTCGGTTACGACGTGGCCGGCATCGGCGACTTCGACTTCGACGGTGTCAACGACATGGTGGTCGGCGCTCGACGCCAAGGCACCGGCGGCTCCGTCTACGTCCTGATGATGAATGCCGACGGCACCGTCAAGGCAGAGCAGCAGATCGGTAGCGGAGTTGGCGGACTTTCCACGACCTTGGAGAGTATGGATGACTTCGGCGCTGCAGTAACATCGCTGGGCGACCTGGACGGCGATGGCATTATCGACGTCGCCGTAGGTGCTACGTGGGACGATGACGGCGGAACTGATCGGGGAGCCGTCTACATCCTGTTCCTCAACCCCGACGGCACCGTCAAAGCAGAGCAGAAGATCTCCGACCTTGAAGGCGGACTGACTGCGACTCTTGGCGACGCCACCAGCTTCGGTAGCGGCCTCAGCGTGCTGGGCGACCTGGACGGCGACGGCATTCAGGATCTGGCCGTGGCCGCTTTCGCCGCTGAAGAGGCCAGTACCAACGAAGGCGCTGTATACATTCTCTTCCTGAACCCCGACGGCACCGTCAAAGCCGAACAGAAGATCTCCAGCCTGGCCGGTGGACTGGTTGAAGTACCGGCCAACAGCGACTTCTTCGGTGCCGACGTGGCCGGCATAGGAGACCTGGACGGTGACGGCATCGAGGATCTGGCCGTTGGCGCCTCCGGCGACGACGACGGCGGAGCCAGCCATGGCGCTGTCTACGTTCTGTTCCTCAATGCCGACGGCACGGTCAAGGCCCAACAGAAGATCTCCGACACCGCCGGCGGCTTCACCGCCACGCTGGAAGACTATGACGTGCTGGGCGAAGGCCTAGCCGGCGTAGGCGACCTCGACGGCGACGGCGTGGCCGACCTGGTCGTCGGAGCGTCGGGTGACTCCGTAGCCGGTGCCATCTACGTCCTGTATCTCAACGCTGACGGCACGGTCAAAGAGTCGGCCAAGATCAATGACACGGTAGGTGGCTTCACCGGCCCACTGGGCAGCAGCGCCATGTTCGGCGACGCCGTCGCCTCGCTCGGTGACCTCGACGGCAACGGAATACTCGACCTGGCCATCGGTGCATGGCAGGACAATACCGACAACAGCGGCTCGGTGTACGTCGTCGAACTTGTTGCTGGCAACACCGCTCCCGTCCTGGACAACACCGGAACCATGGCCTTCACCGCCGTCGGTGAGGACGACTACACCAACAGCGGCAATACCGTCGCCGAGGTGATCGCCTCAGCCGGCGGCGACCGCATCACCGATGCCGACGGCGACCCGGAAGGCATCATCTGGACAGGCCACAACGAAGGTGACGACAACGGCTGGTGGGAGTTCTCCACCGACGGCGGCACCACCTGGACCCGCTACGGCTGGTACTGGAACGGTCTTCTCCTCCGCGACACCGACCGTATCCGCTTCGTACCCGCCGGGTTCGGCGCTGAGACAGCCTCCATCACCTTCAGGGCCTGGGACCAAACCGAGGGCACGGCCGGCACCACGGTCAGATCGCCGGCCACCGGTGACAGCACCGCCTACAGTGTCGCCAACACCACCGCCACGATCACCACAACAGCCACGAACGATGCGCCGGTGTTCGGCTGGCCGGCTCAGGTCGGCCCGGCCGGCACAACCGATTCAGTGGCGGTCTTCGACCAGGGACAATTTCAGGCGCTGGCCGAGAACCCCGACGGATCAA
>JAHDFR010000079.1:17427-21416 GCA_020628065.1 Acidimicrobiales bacterium | reverse complement strand
CTGCAAGCCGGAGATGTGCCACTCGGGCGGAGTCGCTCAAGGCGGTTTCGTCACCGGTTGGTTGGACTCGGCCATGGCTCACGCCTGCATCGCCCGCTACACCACCGATTATTGGATCGCCACGCTCGAAGTAAAGGTCAGCTTCTTCCGCCCCACCGGTCCGGGCCAAGTGACCGCCGAAGGCTGGATCGAGCGTGCCGGTAAACAGACGGTGTTCACCGAAGGCCAACTCACCGACGCCGACGGCAACATACTGGCCAAAGCCAGCTCAACTATTCGCCTGGTACCCAACCGGGTCTAGCCTGCGCCGACCCGGTAGGCCCGGTCCTGAACAGCTCACACCGAGGTGCGAGATGCCCACCAGTCGGCGTCAAACAACTCGTCGACATAGCAGTAGGCCCAGTCCTGACCAGGTTCGGCGCTGGCGATCGTCGGATGACCGGTCTCCTCGAAGTGGGCTGTGGCGTGACGGCCAGGGGAATCATCGCAACAACCGATGTAGCCACAGGTCAGACACCGACGAAGCTGCACCACCGGCACACCCTTCTCCTCGCAGGTGACGCACGACGGCACCTCGCTCGCAGGTGTCTCGGCTTCGACCAGATGCCTGCACGTCTTGCCGGAGGAGATGTCCAGACTGGCCATGTTGGCGTCCACCCGACGGTCGGCACGGGCGGCGATCAACACCTCAATGCCGATTTGAGCCACCAACACCAGAGCGAACAGCAACGAAGCCGTCAACGCTGATATCGAACCGGCAGCCGCCAAAACGCCCACCAGCAAAAGGCCGGCTACGGCCATGAAACGCAGCGCCGCCCGCTGGCCGACCCTGACACCAAAGTGCGGACTCACCGTCACCAGATCGATCACGGCCACCGCCATCAGCACCGTCGCCAAGGCGCCGACCAGCAGCCAGGTGTACGACGCCTTCAAGTAGTCGTCGAACCCCTCCACCGACGCCACCTTCTTGGCCGCCACACCAAAAGCGGTGAGCCCAGCCGCTAAAGGCAAGTGGGTGTATACCCACCAGAGGCGATTAATGGTGCCGGACCGACCCAGCACCGAAGACGGCGACAACTCCGACTCAGCTACGTCATCAAAGTAGGTCCACCACAAGGCGATGAGCATGGCGAACGCCAGTGAGCCGAACACCATGGTTTGGGCCGATACCCCGATCTTGGTGATCTCCGACACCGTCTTCACCAGCGTCTCACCCAATACGATGATGGTGAACAGGGCGTACCGCTCGCGGAAGTGCTCGTTCTGGATCGGCGCCTCCAACTGCAGCTTGCGAACCACCAGAATCGGCGCCGCGAACTCAATGGCCAAAGCAACCGCCCAGATCCACGGCCGGACCGAGATGGGGAACGCCAGTGACACCAACCACATCCCGGCGCCGGTCCCGAAAGCGGCAAGGAACCGGTTGATGCTGGCCTCGTTGGGGGCTATTCGACGGGCCCGCATGTACATGATCAGCAGCGGGATACGAGAGCCGAGATAAGCGGCCACCAGCCAGGCGGTCGGGTTCTCGATATTGGTGGACGCAGCAGCCACGGCGAACATGCCCACGGCAAACATCTGCACAAACGTCAGCATGCGATGTGGCACGTCGTCGCTCGGAAACCGGTTGATGAAAGCGGTGGTGCCGGTCCAGGTCCACCAGAGCACCACAAACGCTCCGGCGAATCGGGCGACTCCCGACCAGCTGATGTCATCGGCCAGCCGATCACCCAGCTGGATGAGCCCGGCTACATACACCAGATCAAAAAACAGTTCGAGCCAGGTGACTCTGTGTGGGTCGTCAATTTCGTGCCGTAATGCAGGTGCCTGCCAGCGGGTCAAAGCCATATGGGTCGTCCTCTCTCAGGTCCCCAGTAGGGCGTCATCAAACGGATAGTCGGTGAGCACTTCACAGCCGGATTCAGTGACCAGCACCATCTGTTCCAGCTTGACGCCCTCGCCGCCGTGCTCGGAGCCGGTGAAGCTCTCAACACACAACGTCATGTTCGCCTCAATCGTTCCGTCGTACCCGGCCCGGCTCCAATCAGGCTGGTACCGGATCTGTGGGTATTCGTCGGTCATGCCCACGCCGTGGGCCATGCAGACGTACCGGTGAGCTACATATTCCGGCTTTTGGGTGAAGGCTTTCTGCGACAGTTCGGCGAACGTCATACCCGGCTCGATCAAATCGATGTTGGTGTGAACTTCCTCGTAGGCGTGACGGTAGAGATCCTGTTGAGCGGCGGTTGGGGCGACGTCTCCACACAGAAACGTTCGTGAGATGTCGGCGCAATAGCCGAACGGCCCGATCATGTCGGTGTCCAAACCAACCAGCTCACCCGACTCAACCACCTTGTCGGTGGCCTCCTGCAACCAGGGATTGGTGCGGTGACCGGAAGCCAACATGCGACCGTCAAGCCACGAGCCGTCGTTAGCGATGTTGACCCGGTGAATTACGGCCAACAGTTCGTTCTCGGTCACTCCAGGGCGAAGAATGGTTCGCATCTGGTCGATGGCGTGTTCGGCGACAGCAATCGAGTGTCGCATGCAGTCGATCTCACCCGGCGACTTGATGACCCTGGCCAACTCCATCAGCGGATCGGCGTCGACCACGGTCACGTTCGAGCTCAACGACGACAGGTCGCCAACAAACATTCGGTCCAGGGCGACATTGGAATCGTCGGGCACGCCGAGTTCGACCAAGAACTCGTCCACCGCGCTCCCCAGGTGTCGGCCGACGTGTTGCCGGTTGAGGCCACGGTCAAAGGTGTTCAGCAACAGACCGGGCCGGCGCTCGTCAACCTGATCAACGTCATGGGCCGCCCCGAACATGACCACCGGGCCCTCAACCGGAACAAACAGGGTGTAGGACGGGATCCTGGACTGGAACAACTGGTATTCGCGGAAGTCGACGGCATAGCGAAGACTGACCGGATTGGTGAGCACGGTCAACGCCACATCATTGTCGGCCATCGTTTGCCGCACCCGGTTCAGTCGGTAGCGCCGCACTTCGTCAATGTCGATGTCGGGAACCGGCAACACGTCTCTGGTCACAGGCCAGTCCCCAATGGTTGTCGAAGTTCGTCCATGGCCTTCGACACGGCCGAAACCTCACGGTCGGACAACCGCCCGAAGTACTCCCGATCCAGATCGGACAGGTGGACGGCTGCCGCTTGTTCCAACTTTGCAATCCCGGCCGGGGTCAACTTGGCCCATTGCACCCGGCGGTCCTCGTCGCACGCCTGGCGACTGACGTAACCAGCCGCTGAGATCCGGTCGATCAGGCGGGTCACCGCTCCGCTGGTTACGCCAAGCTGGGCGGCCAACTCACTCATCATCAAGGTGTACTCGGGCGAGCGTCCCAGCCGCAACAGGACTTCGAACCAGGGCATGGAGAGATCACAGTCGGACTTAAGCGTGTCTTCAAGCGCTCGAACCACCTGCTGGTAGCCCTCGACCAACATCCCGAATTGGGTGAACCGTTCATCGTCGAAGCTGGGCGTCCCGGGCACCGCATCAGCATAACGCTGGACAATTGATAACTAAATCTTTGACACATCAACCATTGATCAGACAGCTAGATGGAGAAGCTGCCGATGAGCCGATCGCCAGCTTTACAAAAGCTTGATGTTGGCCAAACGCCCCTTTCACAGCGCCCCGATTCACTAGCCTCGATGGCCGAAGCGAAGAACGAGCGCACAAGGGAGCAACACCAATGGCTAGCGCACTAGAGACAGTGGCCCGACGACGGTGGGCCAAGATCGTTATCGACGTTGCCCTGTTGGTCGGGTTCCTGACCGAGTTCATCACTCGGGAAGGGCCCGGCTATGCGCTTCACTCGTGGGTCGGCATCATCCTTGTCCCTATCATCGTCGTCCACCTGATTGGCAACGCCGGATGGATAAGGCGAGTGCTCTCACGAGGTCGGGCCGACCGGGAGTTCTCACTAGGAGTACTCAACGCCATACTCGGCCTCATGGCCGTGGTCT
>JAHDFR010000079.1:5039-17327 GCA_020628065.1 Acidimicrobiales bacterium | reverse complement strand
CGGGAGTTCTCACTAGGAGTACTCAACGCCATACTCGGCCTCATGGCCGTGGTCTGCATCCTCACCGGATTCCCCATCTGGCTGGAGTGGTCCGAAGCGGCACTCTGGGTTACGACCCACACCATCACCGGCTTCTTGAGCATCATCTTGATGTTCGTCCACCTGTGGCGCAACCGCAGCCGGATCGGCGGCCTGGTCGGGCGTCGAAGCGTCAACGCCGCCTAGCGCTCCGCCCGCCTGCTAGATTGCTTGCTGGCACATCACCACTACCACTCGAGCGTGCCGGAATTCGGGGACACCACCATGTCGAATAGACGTCAATTTCTTCGCGACCTCTCAGCTATGGGAGTCGTCTCGGCCAGCGTCGGTCCAGCCGTTCTGGCCCCTCCACCCAAAAAGACGACAACGACGACGGAATCAACCACAACCACCACAACCGAGCCGACGACAACCACCACCGAAGCCACAACAACAACGACAACAGCCCCACCACAGCCGAACGGGCCAACAGGCGGTTTCGACGTGTTGGTGGCTGCCGCCAATGCGCCTCAGTCGATGAGAGACGTCGCCGACTACGTGTGCAGCGGATCCAACGACCAGGCCACAATCAACGAAGCGTTGCAGTCCACCTATCCCGATACGAACGGCCTCGGCGGAGTTGTACAACTCTCGCCCGGAACCTTCAACTGCTCCGGCTCGGTCAGGATGCGACGTCGCACCTCGCTCATAGGTGCTGGTCGAGCCAGCATTCTAAAGGCCACGACCGGGTGGGGCGGCGGAATCATAGAGACCTTTGATGCCGGTACCGACAAGGTTTCCGTTGCCTTTCTCGGGATTGACGGCGACTACAAGAACGTCCACGGTATTCACTTCAATGTCACCGATGACGGTTCCTTCGACGACGGCAGTCCGGACGCAGCCAACTTCTTGACCGACGTCTACATACACGCGCCAGGCCTCGATGGTGTGCGATTCGAGGGCGGGCGCATGAGAGCGGCCAACGTGTCAAAGGTCCGGATCTGGAATCCTGGTGGCTACGGATACTACCTGGACAGCCCCGACGGGTTCTACGACCAGTGCGAGGTAGGTAGCTCAGGTCTGGCCGGGTTCTCGCTTCGGAGCAGCAACAATCGAATCACCAACTCGAAGGCCTGGTATGCCGACGGAAGTGGATTTGAAATCCTGGCGGTACGTAATCAGCTAGCCGCCTGCGAATCACAGGACAACGAGCAGCACGGCTACTACATCGGGGCCGGGCAAGTGTCACTCACCGCCTGCCATGCGGACTCCAATAGCTGGAATGGCGCCGCTCCCACCAGCAGTTATAACGGCTTCCATGTCATCCAGTGGCGCAGCAGAGTTCAGCTGATCGGCTGCCAGGCCTACGACAAGAACGAGGGAGGGCGAGGATTCTGGCAACAGTGGGGGTTCTTCTTCGAGGGAGACAACTCCTACTGTCAGGTTTCGGGCGTCACTCGGGACAACACGTCCGGCCCCCTCAGCCTCGGCCCCAACACGACGCTCGACGACAACAGCATCGACGTGCTAGGGACCTAACGGTCGGCGGTCAGTCCGAGAGGACCAAGTCAGGTTGCGGTCAACGAACAGATGTGGCCGGCAGCCGGATCGGCCCGACCCTCCAGCAGATCCCGATAGGTGGCTTCAATGCCCTCAGGTCCGTGGCGATGCTCGATACGGAGCCAGCCTGCGCTGTGCTCCACCAGGCTCCGGTAAGCCTCGTCGATACGGGCATCAAGCTCGATCGCACCCCAGTCTTCAACTCGCTTGGCCCGCTGACCGGGAGCGAAAAAGAACTCGGGCGTAGGGCCGGGCAGTGGCTCACTGCCGGCGTCCATCTTGTCCCAGTGGGTGGCCCCCACGCTGATGGAGAACGCCAGGTTGTCGCCGAAGTGATTGTGCACCGAAGACCGCACTTCGGCGTTGCCGGCCATGTCGACGATGCCCGACCGGGTCGAGGCGTCAAGTTCGTCGATCTCGCCATAGGTGATGACCCGGTCATAGATGTTCAGGCCTTCGACGAACAAGCGGTTGCGCTCGGAAGTCAGCCCCACCGCTTTGACATCGGCCCGGGCAGCCAGGCACGACGCCAACGAGATGGACGTTTTGGATGACGCGCTGGTGACCAGCGTGTGAGACGCCCCGGCGAAGTCCCGCTCGCCCAGCTGGTCGTCGATGAGAAACGACGTCATGAACATGCCCCACAACAGCAGGTAATGGTCGGTGTGCTCGTCATCCCGCCCGGCATCGTTGCCGACGTCACGAAAGTCGGTGTAGGTCACAGCGTGGCCAGCCCGATGAGCACCGACGTCGCGAACCCCACCGGCGCCTCGGCGCTCGGCGGTGATAGTCAACTCTGCGCCCATCGGGAAGAAACCGAAGTAGCGGCCCCCAACGGCAACATCAGGATTGGCCGACTCCAACACCGAGCCGATCCCGATCGCCGGGATGCGCCCCCAAGGCTGCCCCGTCGGGAAGAAACCCCAATAGTCGAGCAGGTCACCGGCAACGGCGTAGCTGATGTTGTTGCTGGTGAAAGCGAATCGGTCGATTCCGAGACGGATCTGTCCGGCGTTAAGCGGCGACGATTCGGGCCGGGTCACACGGGTTTGACGGAAGTCCTGACGATTAACTTCAAAGATCACAAGATGAGCGTACGGTTCAATCGAGCTGTGAAGCCATCCGGCGGAGCTGGTCAAGATCAAGAACCCGGATCTTGCGACGGCCGGTCTCGACTACGCCATCGGTACGCAGACGCTGAAGAGCTATCACCACGGCGTCGCGAGAAATGCCGAGCCAGTCGGCCAGCTCCTGTTGGGTCAACGGCGACTCAACATCCACCGGTTCATTCGTTCGAACCTCCGGCTCATCGATCAGTTCCAGCAGGCGGCCGCAAAGTTGATAGCGGACATCGCCCACGCCGGCCTGCACTCGACGCTCCACCGTCTGGCGCATGCGGGCGGCCAGAGACTTCAACACCGCATTGGAGATCGACGCTTCCCCGGTCAACAAGTCACCAAACTTGACCGCGTCGATTGTTAGCAGCTCAACGTGTCCCATCGCCCGGGCTGCAGCGGAGCGTTCGCGACCGTCGATGACTCCAAGCTCCCCCACCAGCTCACCCACCCCTCGGATCTCGACCAGAATCTCTCGCCCGTTGGCCGCGGTGCGAACCAGCTTGAGACGACCGGACATGACGATGTATACCGCAGCCGAAGGATCCGCCTGGCGGAACAAGTATCGGCCGTCATCCAACAGTCGAGGAACACCGACGGACTCGACCGAAGTACGATCAGCCACCGAAAGGTGCTGCCAAAACGTCTCGCCCACTCGTCACCGCATCCTTACTTGCCGACACCCGGTCAAGTTTTTGACTCTATGCGGAAATGTCCGCAGACAGTCCAGCACCGAGCAGACACACTGGACAGCACCCCAAACAACTTGTCTGAGTACGTGGCGAGATCCTCCTGCGGCGGGTCGGGTCTCGCCACTACTCAACAGGTCTCGAGACAGGTAACTCTGGAGGGATGTTGCCAGCCTCGACCTTGAGCCGATCCACTGGCCTGGGCGTCAGTGGATCGGCTCCTCGACTTTTGCCCAAACCAACGGTCACCCGGCAGCGAAGACTGCTAACCGGAGGTGACCACCGACGCCTCCAGAAGACCGATCTGCCCCTCGGCATCAACCCGCCGCGGAGTTTTCAGCTGGCTTCGGGACGGCGCCCGTTCCCCCGACACGGCCATGTCGGCCAGGCGGGCAAACGTTCCCGGTTTGACGATGGCCAATCGGGGCGCGCCAAGGAATCCACCATCCCGATAGCCCACGATCTCCGGATTGGCGGCCTGAAGTTCACGGTCAAAGTCTTCGGCCCATTGGGAAAGCGTCGGCCCATTCACCAAATCGGATCCCGGTTCAAGCTCGAAGTAGATGACGTAGCGGGGCGGCGACACGCCAGTGTCAGCCGTTGAGGTGTAGTCCTCCACCGTCAGCTCCGGATGCTTCTCCCGCAGGGCGGAAACTGCGGCGGCCACATGCTCCTCGGTGGTCTTCTCACCGGTGACATCAAATTGGGTGCCGCGCCGATGCAGGAATTCGATGACCGGGGCCTGACCGTGTCGGCCCACGACCCGAATCACGTCGCCCAGGCGATAGCGGTAGAAGCCGGCGTGATTGGTCACCACCAGCTCGTAGATCTCCCCTGCTTCCACCCCACCCATGTCAACGGTGGCGGGCTGGTCGTCGTCGGCTTCGGCGATCGGGATGAACTCGAAATACGACGGGTCGGTGGCCATGACGTAGTGCCCAGGCCGATCCGGCCACAGACCTACGCCCACGAACGACTCGGTGGCCCCATAGCTGGGGCTGTAGATCGGTAGGTCGCCGGCGTAGCGCTCCAGCGTTGGGACATACACGGCGAACGAGCCGGAGGTTATGGTCATCATGTGGGTCATCGACGGCCACACCCGTTTCAGGAAACCGTCGAAGCCTCCGGCTTCGGCGGACGTCGCCGCCTCCAGCGCGGCGGCCCGGGCCGGGTCGGCCGACAGGTCCGCCAGGACTTGAGCCCGCACCTCGGCCGGGATGTCCAGGTCTTCGGTCAACGTGCCGTTTCGCACGTCGGCCACCAGTTCATCCCAACGAGATTCAACGTCTCGAACCCACTCCAGCAGTCGAGGGGCGAAGACCGCTTCAACAAACTGGTTGTCTCGATTGTGCAGTCCGTACAGCGCGTGAATGTAGCGGGCGCTGGGCAGGTGATCGAGGGTGTAGATCTCGATCGGCGAGTTCCACAGGTGAGGCACGATCCTGGCCATCCGTCGCACCGCTTCGGCCGTGGCGCTCCCAACCGGCACCCCACCGGGTGACATGGTTTGTTCACCGGCGAAGCTCATCAGGTCGATGCCGCGTTCGGACGGCCCCGGCCCGTGCAGTTCGTTGGCGATCACGCCCTGGACCACCGTTCCCATGTACTTGAAGGTGAAGCCGTGATGGCGTTTCGTGGTGGGCACCAGCTTGCTCGAACCGGTGGTCCCCGACGACAGAGCGAAAAACAACAACTCGTCGGCGGTCAAGATGTTGGTTTCGCCGTTCTGCTCCATCCGATTGATGGCGTCGGCGTAGTCGGCGTAGGTGCTCAACGGCACGGCTTCCCGGAACGCCCGGCCGCTGTGGTCGGTGGCCAAGCGTCCAAAGTCGTGGTTGCGACCGAACTCGGTTTCGGCGTTGGCCGACAGGATGTTCACCAGCGTCTTACGGTTGGCCTCCACCGCCTTGGCCGAGGTCCGTTCAAACTGGCGAAGCATGAATTTGCCGCCGACAAAACCTGTTCCTCTGAACAAACGCGAACCTAAACCGCCCACAGACGCACCTCTACTCCCAATGTTCCAGCCCAATCGGGCTTCAGGATCAAAGATAGGGGCCAGGCGTCGACGGCGACAGGGAAACTATGGTGACGCCATCACTATGGTCCAACCCTGCGGTCGTTCTGATTAAAGCCCGGACCGCCTACCCTGCGACCGGACATGCATCCGGATTTGAGGCCTGACATGAGCGAATCGTTTGGTACCCGCCTGGTTGAGCGAATCTCCACCTACGGACCACTCTGTGTGGGTATCGACCCCAGCGTGGAGGTGCTGGAAGCCTGGGGCCAAGAACAATCAGCCGACGGCCTCGCCCGTTTCGTGGACGCCGTCTTGTCCGTTCTGCCGCCGAACATTGCGGCGGTGAAACCTCAAGCAGCGTTCTTCGAACGTTTCGGGGCGGCCGGATGGTCGACGTTGGAGCATCTCCTCACCGCACTGCGGGAACGAGGTCACCTTGTCATCCTCGACGCCAAACGTTCCGACATCGGATCATCGGCCGAAGGATACGCCGACGCCTACCTCGGGAATGGGCCGATGTCGGTCGACGCCGTCACCGCCACCCCCTATCTCGGCGTCGGGGCGCTGGCACCGTTGTTGGCTGCAGCCAACACCAACGACCGAGGGGTGTTCATACTCTGCCGCACGTCAAACCCCGAAGGCCGCTCCATTCAGGACGTCACCGGCCACGATGGTCGACCTGTTTGGCAACAGGTGCAGGACACGGTCGCCGAATGGAATCAGGGAACCAACATTGGCTCCATGGGCCTGGTCATCGGCGCTACGCTCCGGGATCACACCGACCGGCTTGCCGCCCACAACGGTCCTATCCTGGCTCCCGGGTTCGGGCGACAGGGGGCTACCGCCGAAGACTTCCCGCTCATCTTCTCGTCGGTCGCCGATCGGACACTGGCCAACTATTCACGGTTCCTGCTCAACACCGGGCCCAGCGGATTCGTCGACGCCATCGCCGAAACTTCGGCCAAACTCATCAGCAGCAGCTGAAGTCCAAAAACTACCAAACGGTGTCGTAGAACGACCTCGGCTCCTCGCTCGCCATGCTGCACGCTCAACGTAGCGGCTGAATTCGATGGCCGCCCCGGGCCAGCCAGGCCCGGCCTCTACCAGGAGCGACATCGTCTGGGAGGACGCCGAGCGGGGACCGGCCAGCCAAGTTGTGAACCTGGCCGCCAACACCGTCGACACTGCCATCGCCATGGACGGCGTGTTGATGGTGCTGCCCGGCACCATCACCGGCCTGGAGTAGCGGCCGCCGAGTGATGCTGCGCGGCGCGTCAGGCCAGCACGTCGAGGGTCTGACGGGCCGCCCGCTTCAAGACGAGACTCTCCTTCGATCAGCGTGGCGGTCGAAACCATGACCACGACAACGGCCAGTGCCATAACAACAGCAACGGTTCGAACCGGAGAAAGAACCGGCCTCTGGCGGCTGCTGGTTCGCTCCGGGACCACCGTTACCGTCTCGTCCAAAGGGTCGGACTTTCCGCAATCAACGTCATACGTTCAATGTCAGACAACCCCGACGTCAGCAGTAGGGACCAAGGTCCCGAAGTCACCTACTGAGCACCCGCTTTCTTGTTTCCAGCCGCCACGGTCTACAGTTAGCCGAAGCTGCTGTTACCGATTGGTAGGCACACCAGGGGGATTACGGCACCAGCAGGACTCACGGACAGGAGAAGCGCGTGACGGACACGACGGAGTATCTCGACCCCATCCTCGACGAAAACGGCTACATCATCACGCCCGAACTTGAGATGTTCGAAAAGGGTGCGGATGTGGCTCCGGCCGACGAGCTGGCCATCGAAGACATCAACCCACTCAATGCTCACCTGTGGGAACGCCACATTTGGCATCGCTACTTCGAGCGCCTTCGAGAAGAAGACCCGGTCCACCTCAATGAGCTGCCGACCGCCGGACGCTACTGGTCGATCACCAAGTACGACGATGTTCGCGCCGTCGACGGCGACTGGCACAACTTCTCCTCGGCCAACGGGATCACCCTGGGCGCCCCGCACGGCACCCGCATGCCGGAAACAAACCTGGTCACCGTCAACCCGTTCATCGCCCAGGACCCTCCGACCCACACCGAGCAGCGCAAGACCGTTCGCTCCATCTCTGCCCCCAGCAGCCTCCGCAACCTGGAAGACACCATCCGTGAGCGCACCGTCAACGCGCTCGAAGCCCTGCCCGTGGGTGAGACATTCGACTGGGTGGACAACGTCTCGGTGGAGCTGACAACCATCCTGCTGGCGTCACTGTTCGACTTCCCATTCGAGGATCGACGCAAGTTGACCCGGTGGTCCGACATCGTGTTCGCCATCCCCGGTCAGGGTGACGTGATCGAGTCGGCCGAGCAACGCCAGCAGGAGCTCCTGGAGTGTGTTTCCTACTTCAGCCAGCTATGGGACGAACGGCGGGAGAACCCCGGCTTCGATCTGGTATCGATGCTGGCCCACGGTGAGCACACCAAAGACATGTCGGTCATGGACCATCTGGGCAACCTGTTGCTGTTGATCGTCGGCGGCAACGACACGACTCGAAACACCATGTCGGGCAGCATCTACGGACTCAACAAGTTTCCTGATCAGTACGACAAGTTGATCGCCAACCCCGACCTGGTGAGCTCCATGGTTCCGGAAATCATCCGCTGGCAGACGCCGCTGTCCTACATGCGGCGTACCGCCACAGCGGACACCGAAGTCGGCGGCAAGACAATCCGCAAACACGACCAGGTCCTCATGTGGTACATCTCGGCCAACCGGGACAAAGACATGTTCGGCGACAACGCCGACTTAATCGATATCGAACGACCAAACGCCGACCGTCACCTGTCGTTCGGCTACGGAATCCACTTCTGCATGGGTAGCCGTCTAGCCGAACTTCAGCTCCGCATCCTGTGGGAAGAGGTACTCCAGCGGTTCAAGCGAATCGAAGTGGTCGAAGAGCCCACCCGAACGCTGTCGTCGTTTGTCAACGGCTACAAGTACCTGCCGGTGCAGATCATTCCGAAGTAGCGAGAACCCGGATGGCAGACAACCATCCGCTGCACAAGAGTACGCCGTCGGAATCAGCACGTTCCCGTCGACGGGCTCCTAGCCGACGGCTTCCCGGAACAAGGTCACGGTCACATCGATTGACGCCAGGTGCAGGTCGTCGTTGATACCCCGAGAGGTGATGGAGCCGGAAAGGTTGCCGTCGTCCGGACCGGTCAACGTCCCGATCTGCTCCAGCCGATTCCAGCCGCTGTCACTGCGAAACATTTCGGCCGAGGCGGTGTCGACAATGAAATGCAGTCGTTCGGTTTCAGGGTTGGGTGACAGATCGACCAGGGTGTCGCGGGCAAACAGACCTTCGTCGGAATCTTCGTCTCGGAGCCACACCCGGACCCGAAGCAACGGGTCGCCGGGATCGAGCGTGAGCACTTGGGTTATCCAGTTGCCGGGGTTGATGTCCGACTGGTCGGGGATCCGCGGTAGGTCTGTCTTGACGTTGTCGTTGAACTCGATGTCACCGAACAAGTCGGGAGAGTCCGAATCGTTTGGATCCAGATTCTCGACGGTCACCCTGGTTATTTGTGCGGAGGCGGCAATCGCCACCATCCCGTTGGGGCTGGCGTCGCACTTGTCGGGCGTACCGTCGCCGTCGGTGTCAGTGTCGTCCGGTAGTTCGATACATGGATCGTTGGTGTCGACCACCCCGTCGGCGTCAACGTCGGGGAAGTCGTCGCAAGCATCGCCGAGACTGTCGCTGTCAACGTCGACCTGGTCAGAGTTTGCGACCGCCGGACAGTTGTCTATTGCATCGGGTTGATCGTCGTTGTCGTCATCAGGGTCGCAGCTGTCGCCGATGCCGTCGGAATCGGTGTCGGTTTGATCCAGATTGGACACCTCGGCGCAGTTGTCAACCGAATCCACTACGCCATCGCCATCGCTGTCGGTATTGGCGACGTCGCTGGTGGCCTCTTCGCCTACAGCAACCCCGTTATCCGTCTGGACCACAGAGGTGGTCTGTGGCTCAGCTGTTGGGGCGGCGACATCCTGCCCTTCACCGCTGCCATTGCCGACACTCAGTCGGGAGAGAAGCAGACCGGCCGCCAACATAGTCACAACAAAGGCTCCGGCCAGGAGAGCCTTGCGGCCGTCAACCGCCAGACCGCCGCTCGACCTGAACTGACGGGACCCGGCCGGATCGTGGAAGACACCGGCCGCCGGCTGGCCGGGCACATCCCGGGTGAGGCCAGGCAGATAGTCATCGGTGGGCGGAGCGGCGACACCCCGCTGCCGGGCCAACGCCCGGCGAAAGTCGGCAATGGACGGTCGGTTGGCCGGGTCTTTGGCCATGGCGGCCGAGATGGCCCGGCTGATGTCAACCGGCACGTTGCCGTTGAGGGTCGCCGGACGCTCCTCCAGAACACGGCGGGCCAGGACCAACATGCTGGTTTCGCCGTCTGATCTGAACGGCGGCGTACCGGAGATCAACGCATGAAGAGTGGCGCCAAGCGAGTACACGTCAGTGGAGTCATCCAGCCGACGGCCGTCAACCTGCTCCGGGCTGGCGTAGGGCAAACTCAGCTTGGCGCTCTGTGTGTGGGTCTGTGTGCCGTCAGCCAACCCGGCGATACCGAAGTCGCTGAGCAGCGGGACCCGATGTTTTGACATCAAGATGTTCTCAGGCTTGATGTCCCGGTGGCGGATGCCTTCGCTGTGGGCGTATTCAACGGCATCACAGATTGGCAGCAGCACCTCAACCGCTTCCTCCCACGGCATCGGGCCGTCCCGCCTGACCCGGTCTGCCAGGGAACCTCGGGGAGCGTATTCCATCACCAGGTAGGGCGTACCGTTGGTGGTAATCCCGGTTCGGTGCAACGTGACCACATTCGGGTGAGTGGACAGCCTGGCCAGCACCTGCCGTTCCCGGTCGAAGGCTTTGAGCGAGGTGTCATCCGGGCGGTAGGTCAGCATCTTGACCGCAACCGGCTGGTCGAGCTGACGATCGATGGCTCGAAACACCACCGCGTTACCACCGTGGCCGATCTCAATGGGATCGTCGATGTAGGGGACGTCGAGAGTTATCTGGCTCAATGCCGCACCAAGCCGCTCCCCACCACCTCTGTTCCAAACGTGAGCGCCCTGGACCGGGCTATGGCGGCGCGTCGAAACATCACCGTCTTCGCCAATTCCAGACGGTGTGTCTCCTCCGCCACGTCCAACGACCGATGGTCGCTGACGGGTAGGTCCGCTCGGCCCACCCCTCCAGTTAACCCCATTCCTCCCGTCAACCCGATCCCGCCCAACGAACGGCGCCCCAATTTGCGGGTCTAGTGCGGTCATTTACCTATGGAACGAATTGTGGCTGAGGCCCGCGCCGTCCACTTGACTCAAGCCAGCAGTAGCCCGACGCCGAGTAGTAGACCGGCCAGGATGAACCACTCAAATCGCTGCCGGTCCAGTCGGGCCACGACGGCCCGACCCGCCAGTACGCCGGGAACTACCAGTGCGGCCACCGGTGCCAGTGAACGCATCAGCGGCCAGTCAATCAGGCCTGCGTAAAGGTAGCCCGGGACCTTAAGCCAGTTGGCCACCAGGAACACTGTCACCGACGTCCCGGCGAATTCCAACGGGGCGATCCGTCGAGCCAGCAGATGGATTGTCACCGGAGGGCCACCAACGTGGGCAACAGTTGACGTCACCCCGGCAACGGCCCCGGCCACCACGCCGGCTTGACCGGTCGCCAACATCGGTGAGTGAGACAGGCTACCGAGCCGCTCGGCGGTAGACGCCACCCGGTATGAAACGAACAGGAGCACCATGACGGCGATAGCGATCTCCATGGTCCGGGGCGAGAGCGAAGCCAAGACCGATGACGCTGCGACCACCCCCACCACCGAGCCGGCAACGATGGGGGCGGCAACCGACAAGAGAATATGGCGGCGAAGAACCATCACTGCGACGGCATCAGCGATGATCATGAGTGGCAACATCAAGCCCACGGCCACCGGGGCGGGAAGGACCAGAGCGACCAGGATGGTCCCGATCGACCCCAACCCCCGCAGACCGCCCTTGGACATGCCAATAAGTACAGCTGCGACGGCCACCGCTGACACCACCATCATGTCCGATGCGGTCTCCACTACAGGCACTTGCTCCAACGACAATTACTCCTACGACAATGCAGCCGATGTCGATCCTTTCGCCTCGGATCCGTAGGATTACATCTGTGTCCACCGGCAATCAACCCACCGATGTGACCACGGTTGGCCAGCTCGCCCAGCTGGTGGCGGGCCACAAGATCGACGGTGATCGGCTGATGGTGGCCATCGCCGGTCCTCCGGGGGCCGGAAAGTCGACTACAGCCGACTCCCTGGCCGAGACCCTCAATCAACGCCAGCCGGGTTGCGCTGCGGTGGTGGCCATGGATGGCTACCACTTCGACGACGCCGTTCTTGGCGAGCGAGGCCACCGCGCCCGCAAGGGTGCACCACACACCTTCGACGTCGCCGGACTGGCCCACATGTTGGGTCGATTGCGGGCCAACGACGAAGACGAGATCGCTGTGCCGGTTTTCGACCGCTCGATTGAGATAGCTCGGGCCGGAGCTCGCATCATCCCCCGCTCTGTGACTCACGTTCTGATCGAAGGCAACTACCTACTCCTTAATCAGGCCCCATGGGACGAGCTGGCGTCGTTGTTCGATGTCACCGTGTACATCGACGTTCCCGAAGCCGAGATTCACCGTCGGTTGATCCGTCGTTGGGCTGGCCTGTCGAAGGCGGATGCCACGGCCAAGCTGGAAGAAAACGACCTTCCCAACGCCAGGTTGGTACACGGCAGCAGCAGCCGGCCGGATGTGGTCCTACGGCAGGTTTAGCTTCCGCCTTCCGTCAACAAGCGGA
>JAHDFR010000079.1:3867-4939 GCA_020628065.1 Acidimicrobiales bacterium | reverse complement strand
ACTTACTCACACGCTCGGATCGGGATAGTAGCGGGACGCGCCACGGGCGGTATGGCTGATGTGGAATCTCTCCAAGGCGTCGACTCGTTCGCTCAAACCGGGAGGAGACAGGTTGCTTTCGGCCGGGTCTCGAACGCCGTGCAGCCAGTCGTCAGGAGCGATGTGATCAACAAAGCCGAAGGTTGACGATCCGAGGGCGTATCCCAGCAACTCCTGCAATCTGGCCGGTAGCCGGCGAGCCTGCTCCGCCGGGACCGCCAGGTACTGGTTCTCTTCCTGGCGAAGCCAGCCAAGCGAGTAGTGGAGGGCCAGACCGGTGCGAACGTCGTCGGATTGGTTGTGCCCACCACCGTGGATGATGTTGCCGAGGTAGATCAATACCGATCCGGCCGGCATCTCGGTGGCGACGATCTCTTCAGCCGTTGGCGCCCGCTCGCTGTCCCACCGATGGCTGCCGGGAACCAGCCGGGTTCCCCCGTTCTCGGCCGTGAAGTCGTTGATAGCCCACATGGTTGCCACCGTCAGCGGTGGATGAGGGCAGGCGAACGGGTACATCGAACTGTCACGGTGAAGTACCTGACTGTCCTGGCCTGGCAGCAGCTGCATCACCCCGGTGTAGTGCAGGCGATAGTTCACGCACGACGACAACAGCGCCCGGTCGGCAACCGCCAACACTATGGGATCGAGAACAAGCTCGTGGACCGCCGTCGACTTGGCCACCAGCGCCCCGAAGCGTTTGGTTAGCGAGCCGGTGAAGCTTTCATGACCGGTGTGGCAGGCTTCGAAGTGCGGGGCCAGCTCAGCATCGACGGTGGCCAGAGTCTCCGCGCTGAGCACGTCGTGCACCACCGCATACCCGTTCGTCAATACCGTCTCGGCGACTACCGACGGCTCGACATCACTCGGATATGACACTTCGAGCATCTGGAAACTCCTAGGTGAGAAGCGCAGTGACCATGCCGACAGCATTCGCCGCTACCACGACCATGCCCCAGCGGTAGAACTCACCTTTCATCTCACCCTTGAAGCCGATGAACTCACCCCGCAACTCTGCCATCTCACCCCGTAACTC
>JAHDFR010000079.1:1329-3767 GCA_020628065.1 Acidimicrobiales bacterium | reverse complement strand
GCCATCTCACCCCGCAACTCTGCCCGCAGTTCGGCCATCTCACCCCGCAACATGGTGGTGGTGGCAGCAAGGTCTTCTCGAGTGACGAGATCGCTAGACGGTTGGAAAGGCAGTAATTCAGTCAAGATGTTGGCGGCCTCGTCTCCCAACGTTGCGGCCAGACGGTCGAAAAGCATTCGACGCTGTTGGTCGGTAACGGTCATTGAAGTATCCCAGATATTCTCCGAGCGCGTCTAGCGCGCTCCGTGCTGCTATCGGAGGACGTATCCTCAGTCAGCCAGAGGGCCTATGGGGGAAGGGCCGGTGATGTTCGACCATTGCTGGCAAGGTACCAAGCTCGTGTGACAGCCATACTGATGCCTCGGCCGGGCCGAGATCGCCATCACCCCGCGTCAGATCAACCTCACAGTGAGGGGAGGGTTGCTGTTAGTCTGCGGCCGTGCGGAACTTCTACTCGGACACTCAGACTCGCCCCACTCCGGCCATGCTCGAAACGGTGCTGACCGCCAACGTCGGCGACGAACAACTCAAAGCCGATCCCACCACCATCGAACTTGAACGTCGTGTGGCCGCTCTCCTGGGCAAAGAAGACGCCATGTTCCTTCCGAGCGGCACCATGTGCAATGAAATTGCTCTACGGGTCCACGTCGAAGCCGGCGACGAGGTCTTCTGCGAACGCTCCAGCCACCTCATCGGATTTGAGGGAGGCGGGATGGCGGCCCTCAGTGGAGCGATGCCGCACCCGATCGACGGCCACCGGGGCACGTTCACCGGAGATCAGGTTCGGGCCGCCGTACGTCCAACGTCTCGCTACATGCCCCGGTCCCGATTGGTGGCGGTGGAGCAGACCGCCAACCTCGCCGGAGGAACGGTGTGGCCTGTCGACCAGCTAGATGACGTCACCGCTGCCGCCCGTGAAGCCGGTCTGGCCACTCATCTTGATGGTGCCCGTCTTCTCAACGCCGTCGTTGCCTCCGGCGTCAGCGCAGACCGCTACTGCCGCGACATGGACAGCGCCTGGATTGATCTGACGAAGGGCCTGGGTGCCGCCGTGGGGGCGGTGCTGGCCGGTTCAGCTGAGTTCATCGAACAGGCCTGGCGTTACAAACAGCAGTGGGGTGGCGCCATGCGTCAATCCGGCGTGATTGCCGCCATGGGGCTGTACGCCTTGGACCACCACGTTGACCGCCTGGCTGACGACAATGCCCGAGCGGCCCGCATCGGCGAAACGCTCGGATCGCTCGGTGGGGTCACCACCGTTCAGCCGGTCGACACCAACATCATCATCTTCGACATCAACGCCATGACCGCCGGTGAGCTGGTTGTCGCCGCCGATGACGCCGGCTTCTCCTTCGGGGCGTTCGGCTCCCATCGATGCAGAATCGTCACCCATCTCGATGTCGACGACACCGATGTTGACGAATTGAACGCCTTCCTGGCCTCGACCCTCGATTGAGCCGACCCTCGGACATACGGAGCCGTCAACCCAGCTGGCCCACCGTCTCCACCGCCGGGCGGGCGAACTCGGCGTTGGGTTCGTCGGTGGCTCCGTAGCCGTTCCACGGGGCGAAGCCGAGTAGGCGCTTCATCTCGTCATCCAATCCGGCCACAACTTCCGGTCGAGTTCCGTACGTCATGTTGGTCAGTGCCCGCACCACGGGGGCGCAGAAAAAGGTGGTCAACCCGAGTCGAGGTTCGTTCGACGTGTTGACCCCCGAGCCGTGCCAGGTCCGGCCCTCCCATACCAGAGCCGATCCGGCCGCGCCTTCCGGCTGCACTTCGTCCTGTCGAGGCTCGCCGATTGGCTGCACGCCACTCAGGTGGCTTCCGGGCACTAGGCGGGTGCCGCCGTTGGCCACGGAGAAGTCGGTGATCATCCACATGAAGTTCAGCACCATCGGCGGTGAAATGGCTCGGGTGGCCGGGGTCGGCTCGCCGAATGGTCCTTGACCACGTTTGAGATCACCCTGGCGATTGTGTCGCTCCCCGGGCATGGCCGGTTGCGGCATCCACCACTGATCGGTGTGCAAAGGCATTGGCTTATTGCCCGGATAGGTGATGTGAGAGTCCATGGCCGCCAGGTTGTGGTCGGCGCCGAGGACATGAGCGGCCAGCGCCCTGGCCGTCGGATGCAAAGCCAGCTGATGGAATACCGTGCCTTTGTTGTGAAGCAGGTAGACCCACTGGTTGACGTCGTCACCTTCGGCGTCGGCCGGGAAGGGGTGGTCCAGCTTGGCCTCCCGTTCGCCTGCGGCCTGGGCCGACAATCGCTCGGCTACCGCCGACACTGTCTCCTGATCGAGAACGTCTTTGACGATGCAGTACCCGTGAACGTCCAGGTCTAGGCAGAGATCGGCCAGGTCCGATGTCGCCGTCGGGAGGGCTCGATTGTCCATGCCAAAACGTACCGGGTGCCGCCGATCAGCGCTCAGCCGGGA
>JAHDFR010000079.1:0-1229 GCA_020628065.1 Acidimicrobiales bacterium | reverse complement strand
GGTCGGTGATACTTCGTAGATGACATCCCCCGATCGAAGCTCGGACCTGAACGTAGTAGAAGACGCTCTCGACGCCTTGCTGGCCGAGCACGATCCCACGGCCGAGAGCTATCAGGAGTTTCGTGGTCACCAGTTCGATGCCGGGCTGGCCTGGGTTCAGTTTCCCCAGGGTCACGGTGGGCTTGGAGTGTCACCCCAACTGCAGCGCCAGGTGAACCGACGTTTAGCCAAGGCCGGCGCCGCGCCGACACACCTTTCAATGTTCTTCATCGCCCTGGCCGGCCCAACGATTGTCACCCACGGCTCGGATGACGTGAAGAAGCGCTTTCTTCGACCCATGTGGACCGGTGAGGAAAAGTGGTGCCAACTGTTCTCCGAACCGGGTGCCGGTTCGGACTTTGCCGGCCTGGGCACCCGAGCAATACGCGATGGTGATGAGTGGATCGTCAACGGTCAAAAGGTGTGGAATACGCTGGCGCACATCGCCGACTTCGGCATGCTGGTCACCCGTTCCAACCCCAACGTTCGCAAACACAAAGGCATGACCTACTTCGCGTTGGACATGAAGGCCCCCGGTGTGGAGGTCCGCCCGCTTCGGCAAATAACGGGCGAAGCCGAGTTCAACGAGGTCTACATGACCGACGTGCGAGTACCGGACTCGCATCGCATCGGGGAGGAAGGCGAAGGCTGGCGGGCCGCCCTCACCACTCTGATGAACGAACGGACCGCCATCGGTGGATCCGGTAGCGGTGGGCCACCCAAGCGGGGATCCGGAGCCATCGGTCATCTCGTCGACCTGTACCGTCGCCACGGCGACGACCATTCCCCGGCCGCCCAGGCCACCATGAGAAACGACGTGATGAAGCTTTGGACCCGGGCCGAGGTCCTACGGTTGACCAACATGCGAGCCGCTCAGATGGCCAAAGCCGGCAACCCCGGGCCCGAGGGCTCGGTCGGCAAGGCTGTGGGAGCCATTCTCAACCAGGACATCTGGGAGACCGCCGTCGACCTGCAAGGCATGGCCGGCCAGGTCAACTACGACTTCACCTTCCGGCGACCGGAGTCAACCGATATGACCGGCTCCAGCCCCGGCTACGCCTTCCTACGAGCCCGGGCCAACACAATCGAAGGTGGCACCACCGAGGTGATGAAGAACATCTTGGGCGAGCAGGTTCTCGGTCTACCCGGCGAACCCCGGCTGGACAAAGACGTTCCCTGGATTGACGTTC
>JAHDFR010000078.1:13334-21536 GCA_020628065.1 Acidimicrobiales bacterium | reverse complement strand
ATCGAATAACCGGATAGTTCCTATCGAAAAGATAAGCTTTACTTATGAGTAGCCGGGTGAGTCAAAGCTTGTGAGCCAGAGCTTGTGAGTGCGGGCAAATGAGCGAGGTGGGTCATCGTCTCGCCGGGGTGCGGCTCCAGCAGCTGATGTATCTCGACGTTGTTGGAAGGACCGGACACTTCGCCCAGGCGGCGGAGCAGCTTTCGGTCAGCCAACCTGCACTGTCACAGGGGCTACGGAGCCTGGAACGGTCGGTCGGTGGGGCACTCTTCCAGCGGGTTGGACGCTCGCAGCGCCTCACTGATCTCGGTGAGGCCACGCTCTCGTTCGCCCGTCGAATGCTGGCCGATGTTGCCACTTTCGAAGAAGAATTGGATGGCCATCTCGACGGGCGGACCGGCCGGTTACGGCTCGGTCTGGTCGATGCCGCCGCCCTCTATCTGTTGACCAACCAGCTCCAGGAGTTTCGGAGTAGCCACCCAGAGGTTGACCTGAGGCTGACCGTCGACACATCGGACCGCTTGCTGGGGATGCTTGATCGCTACGAGTTGGACCTTGCCATCGTCGTCGGCCCGGCGCCCAATGACACTGCGGTGCCGGTCATCTCGGAACCGCTCTACATATACGGGCCGCCGCTGGATGACCCGATGCGGGCTGAACGATGGGTGCTCTATCCCGAGCGAAGCCGAACCCGCCGATATATCGACCAGGCTCTGAACGACCTCGGCGTCGTCCCCGTGGTCGACAATGAAAGCTCCAACCCGTCGGTGATCGCCCAATTGGTCCGACTCGGGGCCGGCTGGACGATACTGCCGGCCGGTATCGCCGAGAGTATTAGTGAGCCTCTGACCCGACGTAGCGACGCCGTGGCCCATCGGCCCTTATACGCCGTGGGCCGCGGAGGCACTCGAACCGGGCGGCCCGCCAAGGCGATGTTGCAGATCCTGAACGGTCTATCCGAATGGAGTGACTAGCCGCCGCCCGAGCTCCACGAAGCGTGAGCCCGGGCGGAGTAGCTAATGTCAGCCGCCAGTTATACGACGGGTACAGCCGCCATGGCCTCTGAAATCTTCTCGTCCGGCAGGTCGTAGTTGACCATTTCCCCGGAGAAGAAGTGATCGTAGGCCGCCATGTCCAGGTGGCCGTGACCACAAAGGGCGGTGAGGATGACCTTCTCCTCGCCCGATTCTTTGCAGGCCAACGCTTCACGCACTGCGGCGGCGATGGCGTGGGTCGGCTCAGGGGCGGGCACGATGCCTTCGGTGCGGGCGAACTTGACGGCGGCGTCGAAGCATTCCAGCTGAGGGATGGAGATGGCTTCGACCAGATTCTCCTCGTACAAGTGAGAGACCAGCGGTGCCATGCCGTGGTAGCGAAGGCCTCCGGCGTGGATCGGGTCGGGGATGAAGCTGTGGCCCAGGGTGTGCATCTTGACCAGCGGGGTAAGTCCGGCGGTGTCACCGAAGTCGTAGCGATACTCACCCTTGGTCAGCGTGGGGCAGGCCGCCGGTTCCACACAACGAATAGTGGGGTTCATGTTGCCGGCCATCTTCTCCCGTAGGAACGGGAAGGCCAGGCCACCGAAGTTGGAGCCACCGCCGGTACAACCCACCAGCACATCCGGGGTTTCGCCCACCATGGCCAGCTGTTTGAGGGCCTCTTCACCGATGATGGTCTGATGCATCAGAACATGGTTGAGCACGCTGCCCAGTGAGTAGCGGGTCTGTGGGTCCTCGACCGCCATCATGACCGCTTCGGAGATGGCGATACCGAGTGAGCCGGGATGGTCGGGGTCTTCAGCCAGCAGACCGCGGCCGAACTCGGTCACTTCGGACGGGCTGGGATGGACTGTGGCGCCCCACACCTGCATCATCGCCTTGCGGTAAGGCTTCTGGCGGTATGACGCCGCCACCTGCCAAACTTCACACTCGATGCCGTACTGAGATGTGGCGAAGGCCAGCGCCGAGCCCCACTGACCGGCGCCGGTCTCGGTGGTCAGCTTGGTGATGCCCTCTTGGGCGTTGTAGTACGCCTGGGGAACCGAGGTGTTCGGCTTGTGTGAACCGGCCGGGCTGACGCCCTCGTACTTGTAGAAGATCTTGGCCGGGGTGTCGAGCATCTTCTCCAAGCGGCGGGCCCGGAACAATGGGCTGGGCCGCCACAGTCGATAAACGTCCAGCACCTCACCGGGAATGTCGATGTAACTGTCGGTGCTGACCTCCTGCATGATGATCGCCATCGGGAACAGGGGAGCGAGGTCGTCGGGCCCAATCGGCTGATGGGTGCCGGGGTGAAGGGGAGGCGGCGGCGGGCTGGGAAGATCGGGGATGACGTTGTACCACTGAGTGGGCATCTCCGTCTCCGGGAGGAAGATCTTGGTGTAGTTGTCCGGATCGATACTGTTACTGCCGTTGGCCATGGGGACAAGGTAGTAATCGCCGAACGGGCACGCAAGGTGCTCCCAGCCCGCCGCTCCGTGTTCGAGCGCCTTGAGTCGCCGTGCTGGCTAGCTCTCGACCGTCAGAGCAGAACCCTCGACCGCGGTCGGTGTGCCGTCGTGGATTCCCGCTTCGACCGCCACCGAGGCCCGCTCGTGACCTTCGCTGCCCCACTCAACGTAGGCGGCGATGGCACTTGGGTCGCTGTAGCTGTCGGTGGTGTAGAGGCCAAGCTCGCCGTCCTCGGCTCGCAGGCCGACCGGGGACGTCACAGTGACCGTTCCGCCAGCCGGAACCGAGACGCCTGCTTCAACCTGTCCGTAGCTCGGGAAGTTGCACAGGAAGTAACCGTCGAGCGACACGTCGGCGTCGCCGCTGTTGGCGATGGTCACCTCACCGCTGTCGAAATCAATAGCGACGATGGACAACACAGAATGCGACGCCTCTTCCATGGCGTCGTCTTCCATGGCGTCGTCTTCCATGGCGTCGTCTTCCATGGCCTCCTCGGTCTCGGCTGCCGCTTCGGCAGCCGTGTCTTCGGAATCAGAGCCGCAGGCGGCGGCGACTAGGGCCAGTGAAGCCAACAGCGCTAGTAGTGATCGGGGCATTTGTCTCTCCTCGTTTGCTTGTGGACGTCCACTCAACCACGCGGAGATCGGGCTTCGTCCCCCACAGGCCCATGTTTATGGAGAGTTCAGCGTTCGTTGTCAGGACCGCCGGCAAGTTGCCGTGCTGTTGTCCGACGGCCTAGAGCAGTGTCACTGCTACCCGAACGGAATAGCCGCCCATCACCGACCAGAAGAACCAGGCGTAGCCGTTCTCGGACAGCGACTTGTTGAAGCGGCGGCCAAGGAAGGTGCCGGCGAACATCAACGGCACACACAGCGCCGCCACTCTGGTGGTGTCACCCACCAGCAGGCCCTCCCGGGCGAAGACCACAGTCTTGGTGGCATCCCCGGCCAAGGACGCCAACGATGCCCCGCCAACAAGATGCGCTCGATCGAGCCGAAGATTCCGTAAAGCGGCGCCCTTCAACGGGCCTGACGTGCCGGTAAAACCCGATGTCGCCCCTGCACCGAGGGCCAATAGCGGCCCGCCGACCTGGCGAACCTGCAGCCAGTTCCGACGCTCGGCAACCAGCGAAACGGCGAAAGAGGCCAGAACACCGATACCAACCAGCCTGTCCGGGGCTCGAACCAGCGCCGACGCCCCGATAAATGAGCCGACCATCAGCAACCCCACCAGTACGCCGGCAGCTCGAAACGGCAACGACTCCCGGTAGGCGAACGCTTTCACCACGTTGTTGAGACCGAGCAGCAGAGCACCGAGGACCACCGCCTCCTTGGCCCCGATGAGGAGCGCAAGCGAGGGGATAAGGACCAGCGATCCGCCAAGCCCGGCGGATGAACTGACGAAGAACGATGCCAGGACGGCTAGGACCAACACCAAAAACACCGGGGGGCTCAAGCCGAACGCCACGTCCATCGGCGCAGCCTACTGCCGGTGGTGCGGTGTCTGTCCACCACTCGACGGTGAGATGTCATGTTCGGCCGCCAGCGTGCAGCTTGTCTCTGGTTGGTTGCCCACATCCGGCGCCCGGTACCCTCGGCCGGGTGGCTGCAAACAGACTTTCGGTCTTCGTTAATCCGGCGGCCGGAGGCAATCGAGGGTTGACACGGGCCCGACGGATCGTCGGGCAGCTGGCCGACCTCGGCTGGACCGTTGACCTCATGCGGCTATCGGACCCATCAGAGGTGGCCGGATCGATTGAGCAACTTCGAAAGTCCGGGGTTCGCCGGATCGTGGTGGCCGGTGGTGATGGCATGGTCCACCTGGCGCTGCCCGCTCTGGTCGACTCAGAAGTGGTTACCGGAGTCATCGCCATCGGAACCGGCAATGACTTCTGTCGAGGACTGGGTCTATCGACCAACACCCGGATAGCCATTGCCAACTCGGTGTCGGACACGGTGAGTCCTGTCGACGTACTGGAACTTCAGTCACTTTCAAGAGAGCGAGCGAGATCCCCCATGTTCGCCGCATCGGTAGCCACGTTGGGTTTCTCCGGGCGGGTGAACGAGACGGCCAACGGCCTGAAGTTTCCTCGGGGCACAAGTCGCTACACCGTGGCGACGCTGCAACAGCTCCGCTCACTCGAACCGGTCGAGGTCGGACTCGGATTCGACGATGAGCCCGTCCGATCCCGACCCATCACGTTCATGGCCATCGGAAACACCCCCTACTTCGGTGGGGGGATGAAGATTTGCCCAGACGCCCGTCACGACGACGGGCTGATGGACGTGGTGGTGGTTGAGCCGGTTGGCGCCATCACCTTGGGCCGGGTCCTACCCCTCGTTTTTGCCGGTAAACACCTGGGTAATAAGGCGGTTTCGGTGCGCCGGTGCCGGTCACTGACCATCGAAGGAACAGAGCAACTGTGGGCTGACGGTGAGCCGCTGGGAGTCAATTCTGCTCGGGTATCGGTGAGGTCGGGCGCTCTTCGGGTGGCAGGTACACTTGATCGAGCCGCCGCCCAGTATCCATAGAGGATCCAGTCCGTTTCACGATGTCCGATCTCTGGTCTGAGAACGAGGGCCGCTCCGGCAACCTGCCTCCTGGCGAAGTTCGACGAGCCCCAAGCCCTCCTCCAATAGTCCGATCCGGCCCCCCGGGGGGCGATCAGAGCCACCGCGTGCGTCGGTGGGCTTCTCGCACCGGCGAGCTGTTCGGAGGTCAGCCGGCAGCGCCGGCACCCAGCCAAACCCGGATACCGGTAAACGATCCTTCAAGCGGTCGCTACGTGATCCTGGTGGCAGCGTTGTTGGGTTGTGCGGTCGTTGGCTTCGTAGCATTTGTCATAGGTGGTGGAGGAGAACAGACGACCGACGCCGACGGCTCACAGGTGGTGGCCGGCCCCACCGCTGCAAATGATGCAACCTCGTCGTCCACGCCCGGTCTAGAGGTTGGCGCTGGAGCCGACGAGGACCAAGCGGTGGTCATTGGCGCCGCTCCGGAAGAGTCCCCGGGCGACGCCGTTACCGAGCCCATCGGCGTACCTTCCAGCGAAGAACTGGCGGCGGCCACTGTCCAGCTGTTCGGTCTTGACGACCAGGATCAGCCGGTTTGCGGCGGTTCCGGGGTGATGGTCGAGGCCAACGGCACCATTCTGACCAATGCCCACGTTGTCCAGGCCGACGCGAACTGCAACACGGTGTCGATCGGTGTCGCCGTCACCGGCGATGTCGAGCAGGCACCGCTGCTGCAGTACAGAGCGACGATCCTGGCTGTCGATGAAGTGCTCGACCTGGCAGTACTGAAGATCTCTGAGTCGTTCAATGGATCGCCGGCCATACCCGGTGGCTTTGTCACCGCTCCTGTGGGTGACAGTGACTCCGTTCAGCTGGGCGACGGGGTGACCATCCTGGGCTATCCCATCAACGGTGGGGAGACCATCACCGTCACCACCGGCACGGTGAGCGGGTTCACCGACGAGGTGGGGATAGGCAGCCGGGCAATAATGAAGACCGATGCCGCCATTTCCGCCGGGAGCAGTGGAGGCATGGCGGTCGACACCGAAGGACGGGTGATCGGGATACCCACCTGGGCCCGGGCGAGTGAATCGGCCCCCGCTCTTGACTGCCGTCCATTGGATGACACCAACGGCGATGGCTCGATAGACGAAAACGATGTGTGCGTTCCTGTCGGAGGCTTCCTCAACGGGATTCGCCCGATCAACCTGGCCCGGCCTCTACTGGAGCAGGCTCGGGCCTTGGAGGTCGAGCTTGCGGTGGCGGCTGAGGAAGTCAAATCTCGGCTGGCCAATGTGGTGATGTCCAATCCCAGATTCAGTAGCGGTCAGGAGAACAACGAGCCGACCTCGGTGGCTGACAGCTTCCAAGCCGGAGTTACCAACCTGTGCTTGTTCGTCGATTGGGACGGTATGCCGGAGGAAGTGGTCTGGGACGCCGTTTGGGAGTTCAACGGCAGCCCGATTCCGCAACTCGGCCACTACGAGGAAGTGTGGAAGCACGGGGACCAGGGTCGGAACTTCTGGATCTGCGCCGAGGACTCCGACGGGCACGATCCCGGTGTGTATGAGGTTGGTCTGTTTCTCGACGGAACTCTGGCGTTTGCCGAAGGGGTTGTTGTTTCTCCCACCGAGTTGAAGCGCCACGAAGTTACCTGGCTGAACGAGAGCGATCAGGTGATTTGCCGGCTGGCCGTCAATCCGCTGTCACGCAGCGGTCAGGCCGGAGTCAACGAGCTTGAGAATGGTCAGCAGATAGCCGCCGGGAGCTCGGTCACAATGACGCTTCCCGAGGGGCTGTACGCGGTCGAAGCTCGGGACTGTGATGGCACGGTGCTGGCCGACAATCCCGCCGGTGGATTGCAGATTCCCGATCAACAGCAGAGCGATGACGGGTCTGTGGTCTACGTACTGACTCCGAGATCCTGAATTCCCGAAGCGTTGGTTTAGGCCTCGTTTTCGGGCCGGGGGATCCACTTGGATGTGCCTGCAGTGTCTTCGACCTGCATCCCGGCCGACTCCCACCCGCCGAAACCCGGCTCCAGGTGGCCGATGTCGGAGTAGCCCATGTCTTTCATTGTTTTGGCCGCCAGCGCTGAACGCCCGCCGCCCGCGCAATAGAGGATGTACCGGCGGTCGGGGCTGAACACGTCGCGGTAGTACTCGCTCTGAGGATCGACCCAGAACTCGAGCATGCCGCGGGGTGCATGGACTGCTCCCGGGATCTTCCCCTTGAGGTACAGCTCACGCATGTCGCGGATGTCGACCACGACCGGGGCATCGTCGCCATTCATTTCTGTTTGAAGATCGGCGGGTGACAGATTGTCGATCTGAGACTTGGCCTCTTCGACCATGTCCCACGCCCGCTTTACGCCACCGTCAGGTGTGCCTTCACTCATTCCGTTGCCCTCGCACTGTCATCCCCGTTCCATCTGGCCACTGGCCACGCACGACACGTCGCTGCCGGCGACGCTCAACTCAACGTCACCGCTTTCGATTGGCTCAGGATCGACGAAGTTGGGCTCGCCGTCAACTCGAACAGTCAGCTTGTCGGCATCAACGCCTTGATCAATGACCTGCTGGCGGTAGCCGTCGATCAGGATTCCTTCGGTCACCTCGTAGGCGGCCTGCATGCACTGGCTGGAGCCGATGACGTTCTGGGCGTAGGCGTAGGCCAGAGGGGTGAGGCCCAGGTTGTCGTCGACCCAAGGGAAGGCATCGGTCACCTTGCCGACGAAATCTTTGTCCACCTGAACGCTCTCGGCCGTCTTCACGGTGTCGACCCGGGGGCGAACGAACTGGATTGATTCCCCGGGGATGACCACCTCGGTTGAGCCGTCGGATCGGTGCTGTACCTTGGCAGCCGAACCGTCAACGCAGGTGTCCACGTCGCCCACTGCGGTCATCGAGATGCGATCCGTCCGATACACGACGTCGAAGGCCTCATGTTGACGAAGGCCCTCCACCGGTATTTCGGCGTGAATACGGGCCCGGCAGTCAAGACTGATGGGTTCGACAGCGGTGATTCTGGCCTCGGTCGGTAGCTGCACCTCGACGTCGACGTCGCCCAGACCGGGTAGTGAGGGTCCGGGTAGGGAAAGCCAACCGATGGCCAATGCCATGGTCAGCAGGACGGCGGCGAAGCCACCGATGACGATCGTTTGAATCAACCGGTTCATTCTGTCACCGGGTGGGAGGAGAGGTTCATGGGAGCGATTACGGTTGCGGGGGTTGTCAATA
>JAHDFR010000078.1:2675-13234 GCA_020628065.1 Acidimicrobiales bacterium | reverse complement strand
GATAGACAGACGCACTCACGCACTAGAAATGACGTTTGAGAGCGACGAAAAGTCGCAAGCAAGTGACCTTGTGGAGGTTCGAACGTGAGCACCGCACACCGGTTGAAGATCGCCGACCTGGCCTTGGCCGACAAGATTCGGGTACTTGGGGGCCGTGATGCTTGGACCACCCACCCCGCTTCTGTGGGCGAGCGGGAAGTGATTCCCTCGATCAAGGTGACCGACGGTCCCGTAGGGGCCAGAGGCGACTCCACTACCGGCGCCAAAGCCGTTTGTCTACCGGCCCCGATTGCCATGGCGGCGACGTTCGACACTGCACTTGTCGGTGAGTTGGGTCGCCTTATCGGCATCGAGGCTCGCCGCAAACAGTCACAGGTCTTGTTGGCACCGACACTCAACCTGGCCAGGCACACGCTGGGTGGTCGCAACTTCGAGAGCTTCGGCGAGGAGCCGAACCTGGTGGCGGCTATGGCCCGGTCGTACATCGCCGGTGTCCAGGAGTCCGGGGTCGCCGCATGCGCCAAGCATTTGGTGGCCAACGACGCCGAGTGGGCCCGACTCTATGTTGACACCGTCGTTGACGCCCAAACCTTGCGTGAGGTGTACCTGATCCCGTTCGAAGCGGCCGTCGGCGCCGGTGTGGGCACCGTAATGTCGGCCTACCCCCGATTGAACGGAGTTCACTGCAGCGAGAACGCCTGGTTGCTCAACGACGTTCTGCGGCGCGAATGGGGCTTCGACGGGGTGGTCATTTCCGACTGGGGCGCTGCCCATGACGGTGTCGCCTCGCTCCGGGCCGGACTTGATTTGGAAATGCCGGGCCCGGCTATCGCCTTCGGACAACCGCTGATCGATGCGGTGGAACGAGGCGAAATCGCCATCGAAGAGATCGACGTGGCCGTGGCTCGATTGGCCGGGTTGGCTGAGCGCACAGGCGCAGCCGGCGTTGATCAGTCTGCCGAGCAGACGGTCGACGATCCTACAGAACGTCTGCTGGCCCGTACCGCCGCTGTCGAGTCGATGGTTCTGGTGCGTAACACGGCGGTCGGTGGTTCCGCCAAACTTCTGCCTCTGGACCCGTCTTTGAATCCGGCCGTGTCCGTTGCCGTTATCGGACCAAACGCTGACCCGGGGGTCGAGCAGGGTGGTGGCTCGGCGTTGGTTCCTTCGCACCGTCGCGTCTCTCCGCTTGACGGCATTGTCGCTGCATTGTCGGATGATGCGACAGGAGATGGGCACCGAGATGGGCTGGGAGAGGCATCGGGAACCGGGTCGGTACGTCACGAGATCGGATGCCTGACTCACCGCTATCTCCCCAAGATGGACCGGTCGTTGTGGGCCGGTCCACTCCGTTTGGAAAAGTTCGCCTGCGCAGACTTCACCTCGACCGAGACGGCCCAGGTAACCGCCAGTGCCCGAACCGTCGATGCGTTCATCCACGGGTATGACCCGGACCTGGGTGAGACTCTGGAGTGGTCATGGCGCTGGACCGGAACCATGAGAGTGGACGACAGCGGAGAGCATCGCTTCGGATTGCGGTCCGTCGGCAGGGCACGGGCATTCATCAACGGTGAACTGGTGGTTGACAACTGGTCTGACCCCAAGCCCGGTCACAGCTACTTTCAGAAGGCGTCCACCGAACAAGTGGGTTCGATCGATTTGACGGCAGGGGCCGAGGCGTCGGTGGTCGTTGAATGGAGTCGGGGCGATGACAACCAGCTGGCGGGGCTGTCTCTCGGGCATCTTCCTCCCGTCGATGAAGCGGCCATGATGGCGGACGCGGTTGAGGCCGCCGCCGGGGCCGAAGTGGCCGTCGTCGTCGTTGGTCTCGACGCCCAGTGGGAAACCGAAAGCCACGATCGTCTCAGCTATGACCTGCCGGGAGCCCAGAACGAGCTGGTGTCGGCGGTGGCCTCGGCCAACCCCAACACGGTGGTCGTGGTCAACGCCGGCAGTCCGGTGGCCATGCCGTGGTTTGATGAGGTGGCGGCGGTGTTGGTTGCCTGGTACCCGGGGCAGGAGTTCGGGGGCGCGCTGGCCGACGTGCTATTTGGAACAGCCGAACCCGGAGGTCGTCTACCGGTGACATACCCGACGTCGATGGAGAAAAGCCCGACGGCGACAAACGTTCCTCACCCTGACGTTCGACCTGAGCTGCCTGATTCCGGCATCGAAGACCCTCGCATGGAATACACCGAGCGGCTTCATATCGGCCAACGGTGGTACCAGCGCTTCGGTCATCAACCGCTGCTGCCGTTCGGTTTTGGCTTGGGGTACACCGACTTCGACTTCGGGACTCCTGAGCTGTCGGCTGCGGCGGCTGCCATCGATTTGGACCAGGCGGCCACAGCCTTCGGGTTGGACCCAGCCCTCGGTCCGGTGACGGTTTCGGTACCGGTAACCAACACCGGCACCCGTACCGGCAAGTGCGTGGTCCAGGTGTACGTCCGTCCAGGTGCCGAGGCCGAGCAGGCGTTGCCGGAGTCGGATCGTCCACGACCGAGAGTCCTGGCCGGCTTCGCTTCGGTATCAGTTGACCCGGGCGAAACGTCGGTGGTGGACGTGGCGGTCCCGTCCCGCGTGTTCTGCCGATGGTCACAATCGACCGAGTCCGGGGGGTGGGTGTTGGTGGAAGGCTCCCACGACATTGACGTTGGTAGTTCTTCGATCGACGTTGTCGGTCGTCTGACCGTCGACGTGGTCCACTTGAACGCTCAGTAGCAGCCAGCGTCCAGGGTTCCGGGTTCAGGGTTCCGGGTTCAGGGTTCCGGGTTCAGGGTTCAGGGTTCAGGGTTCAGGGTCATGCGGTTATCGGTACCGCCGCCCGAGCCTCACCCGCTACCCTTGAATAGGCCCTTTTCGCCGGTCCAGCCATGCTCCAAGCGTCCATCACCAATGGCGTGGCCGAGCAGGTGGTGCTGGCCGCACAACTACTTTCCGAGCGGGCGCAAATGTTGATATGACCGTTGACTCTCCTGACCTAACCGAAGAAAAGCGTCGGCACCTGCTGGATGAAATCCTGCTGGCTGCGGATCCAACCGACGGGTTGTGGTCGGCGTATGACTCCGGGCTGGCCGAACATCTGATTCCCGAACTGCCCGCCCTTCGGTTGGAGCAAGATCCCATCCACCGACACAAGGACGTGCTGGCTCACACCATCGCCGTGACGGCCAACACCAGCCCTCGGTTGAAGATTCGGATGGCTGCGCTGTTTCACGACATCGGCAAGCCTCGGACCCGGGTCATCGACGACGACGGTGTCACTTTCCGCCACCACGAGGCGGTGGGGGCCAAAATGACCAAGCGGCGGCTACGGGAAATGGGCTACGAGAAAGACTTCGTGTCCGATGTCAGCCAACTGGTTCGCATGTCGGGCCGATTCAAGGGGTATGCCGACGGTTGGTCGGATTCGGCCGTGCGTCGCTACGCCCGAGACGCCGGTCACCTGCTGGGTGACTTGAACGAGCTGATCCGTTGCGACTGCACCACCCGCAACCGCAACAAGGCTCGTCGCCTTCAGGCGTTGATGGACGAGTTTGAAGCCCGAATTGTCGAACTGGCCCGCCAGGATCGTTTGGCTGCCGAGCGGCCGCAGATGGATGGCAAAGCCGTCATGGATCATCTGGGTATTGGTGGCGGTCCGATGGTGGGCAAAGCTCTGGCTTACCTGTTGGAGCTCAAGCGCTCCGAAGGAGTGCTGTCGGACGACGAGGTCCTGTCCCGCTTGGACGCATGGTGGGCCGAGAATAACCCGGACGCCTAGCTGTGGCCGGCCGCAACCCGCCCGATGATTCCGGTCAAGTCGTCCGGGAGGCTGGACCAGAGGCAACAGGCGGCCAAGCTCAGCTCGACTTTACCGACGCGGTGATCGCCGTGCTGGAGGCAACCGAGCCCGGTGACGTATTGACCTACGGGGAGGTGGCCACCGAGGCCGGATTCCCCGGCGCCGCTCGTGCGGTTGGCAACCTGCTGCGACAAACCGACGGTCTGCCGTGGTGGCGGGTTGTGGCCGCCTCAGGTCGACTTATCCCGCATGACCCGAAGCGTCACGCTGAACTGCTGCGGGCCGAGGGACACACGATCGGCGACGGCCGGATCAGACCAGGCAACTAGCCGAAGATCAACTTCAACCGGGTCGGTTCGGGTCGGTCCCTTGTCAGCTCAGCCAGTCGTACCGTTCACCGATCAGTTCGTACAGCCGCTCGTTGGGTTCCCGGTAGATGTCGATCAGTTGCGAACGCATCTCGGAATCCATCTTCTTGTAGCTGTGACCGTTGCGGTCGTCTTCGGAGTCCAAGCTGATTGGCTGTAGGCCTACCCACGATGTGACTTCTTCCAGGATGCGGTTTGGTTCCCGGTAGAAAGCTTCGGACTGGATGACTTTGACCTGATCCTGGGGATAGAACGAATACAGCCGTTCCAGCTGCTCGGCGTACATGCCTTTGGAGATGTATGAGTGATGCTCGTGGCTGTGGCTCCAGTAGGACCAGTCCTGTTGCATCTTCTCGTCCTCGCCCGCCATCCGATCCTGTTCGGCGGCCAACGCTTCGGTGAACGCGAGGTCTTCGTGTCCGTGACTGACCGAGTGATGGAAGTGAGATTCGGCCCGGCGCACCGGGTCGCGCAGCATGACCATGACTTTGGCGTCCGGTAGGGCTTGAGCCATCCGCTCAACCGCGAACGGGTGGAACAGATAGTACGGGCAGGCATCAAAGCAGAACATCGGCTGGCCGTGACGCATCTCGATCGTTTTAGCCCAGGCCTGGGTGGGGAACTGGGCCTGGAACCACTCCCATCCTCGGTAGTAGTTGTAGGAGAAGTAGTGGGATCCCTTGCCCCGGCGCGGTCGCTCGACGTTGGGAAGGCGATACAGCGCTTCGAACAGAGCGGTCGTTCCGCTTCTTTGGACACCGGCCAGCACCAGATCAGGGAGTACGCGATGCTCCCATGTGGCTTTGGCCGCCTGTTGCTGACACCACTTGGCCCCTTCCTTGATCTGTTTCAGACCTGACCGGTTGAACATCTCGTGGTGGGTGATACTTGTGCCTACCCGGGTTGACATGGTGTCCTCCGTATGTGGAACATCGGACTCGTTTGAGCCATACCTTCTTCTCTTCAGGCTTTTCGGTCGGCCTTTGGTCGGCCTTGATGGATTCTGTTGAGCCGACGTGCGGCGGCAGCGCCCTGATGAACGTTTTCAGTGCCGAAGCCGGCTTGGCGTAGGGCCAACGTCCTACGCATGAGCTCGACCAGATAGAGCTGCCAGGTGGCTATCTGGTTGTGAGGATCGACGCCGAGCGAGGCCAGGTCCTGGGGTGAACGTCGGGCGCTGTAGTCCAGCGCCTGGTCGGGGTCCATCCCCCGGAGTTCGGTAGCGACCTGGGTGTGGAAGTGGCAGACGTCGAAGCCGAGGGGGACTCCGTCGGCGGCGAACTCCCAGTCGATCACCTGCAGACCTTGCTGAGCGCTGCGGGGCGACGGGCTCATGATGTTCCACGGAGTCAGGTCACCATGCCAGGCACCGGATGTGATGAGCCGTCCGGCGACGGAGTCGGCGGTGTGTCGGATGACGTCGAGTTCCGCCGGGTCGGCGGCTCCGAGCACGTCGGTGACCGAGGTCCACCAGGGCAGTCCGGTCACGGGGGACGACGTTGCTGTCCCCATGGCGGCGATGGCGGCCACCAGCTCGATATTGGGCGAATCGGAAGTGCCGCGACGAGGGAGTCTGCTTCCCATGACACCGCTCGTCACGACTACTCGGTGTCCGCAGAGATCAACATCGTGCAGGAGCACAGGCTTGACTAGCGGGCCATCCGAGTTCTTTAACAGCCAGAAGGCTTCGTTGGAGATGAGATTTGTTGTCCAATCGGTCCAGCCGATCTTGGCCCACCCGAGTCCGCTTCCATCGGGGGCTATCATCTGGAGTACAGGCTTTCGGTTGGACTTCGGTCGGGCCAGCGACACGGCAACTCGAAGATCGGGCTGGCCCACCAGTTCCCCGAGTTGTTGGAGAAGATCGAGCGTTCGGTCGCTGCTGTGGCCCTCGACGACGACAAGATGTGAGCCGAGAAGTCGATCGGGCATTCCCGGGAGGTGCATGACGGCTTCGGCCGCCCAGCTGCGGGCTCGCTTCTTAATGGAGAACCCGTCGTGGTAGCGGCGGACGGCGGCTTGCGCCGGAACCGGGTCGGCCGGTACGAGAATCTCGGCCTGGTCGGCTGAAGGCGAAGCCCACCACTGTCGGTTTCCGGGAGCGTTCGGCGTGGCGGCGGTGTGTTCCTCGCCGGCCGCTTGCAGGCGGGCTTCCCCGCTTGGCCACAGAATCTGGGACAGCCACTCGAGGGGACTTTCGCTGGGGTTGGAGTCGATGGAGCTGTTGGTCGTTCCGGTGGCGTTCTTTTTTGATCGGCGTTCGGTGCCGCCGGGCCCGGACGGTGCGCCGGGGGTGAAGGGTCCGGTTGTGGTAGTCATCGTCGGCTGTCCTCAACTAGGGGGTTGGTGATCTGATCCGGAGCTCGGTTCCGGACTCGTCCGTTCCGTTGCTTTTCGGTTGGAACTCCGTCGGGTCAATGTGTTTTGCAATTGGTCGAGATCAAGTTCGTGGCGGTAGCGGAATACGAGTGCCGCCTGGATGGCGAGGCCGGCGATGGCGTGCAGAGCGATGGCAACCACGCCGTTGCCGACCAGTTGATGCATGGCGAAGCCGGTGGGCAAATAGGCCGCCAGGGCGATGGCTGCAGCCACCACCACCGGGCGTCCGAAGGCATGAACTCGACTGGTCTGCCAAACGCGGACGACGGCGAGGCCTCGGATAAGAATGCGGGACAGGGCCCATGCCCATGCGGCTCCGATCACGCCGACGTTGGGCAGTAGGAGCATCGACGTCGCGATCATTACCACCAGAGCGGCAATGTGGTTGATGAGCGAAGCCATACTGTCGCCGGTCATCAGCAGCAGGGTGTCGCCAACACCGAGTCCGATAATGATGATGAGGGCGATGCAGAGCAACACGACTATCGACGAGCCTTCGGCGAACTCAGCACCGAATAACTGAAGGACGGTTTCCGCCCCGAAGGCCAACCCGATGAAGGCCGGCCACAGCAGTGTCACGTTCCAACCGGACACGGTGTGGAGAACCTGCTTGGCCTCGTCGAATCGTCCGGTAAGGAAGTTGGCACTCAGGTGTGGGGCCATCGACTGGCCGGTGGCGAACATCATCATCTGCCCGACAAGAATTAGGCGGGCAGCGGCACCATAGAGGCCGGCATCGGCTTCGGTCAGGAAGTAGGCCACCAGCAGAACGTCGAGTCGTTCAAGGGCCGATGAGACCAGGTCGGTGAGCGCCCGGGGCCCGGTGAAGCGCCAGTAGTTGGAGAGGCTGAGGGTCGACTCTCCCGGCTGGCGTCGCCGAAGACGAAGGACCATCCACGCCAAGATCGGAATCAGAGCCATGTAAGCGGCGGTGCTCCAGGCAATGGCTACACCGACCAGGCCGGCCGACGCCACGAAGGCCGCGGTGATGACCAACACCAGCTGGGTTATCGGCCTCACTATCTGCCCGGCCATGACCGACGGGCGCATGGTGCCGAAGCCCCGACTGGCTCCTGAAAGCGCCTGGCTGGCGGCGAACGCCGGGATGCCGACCGACAACGCCCGAATCATGATGGTCATGGCCTCGGTGTTGTCGGCATCGGAGGTCAACAGGGCTGCCAGGTCAGGGGCGGCCAGGAAGCCTCCCAGCGCCAACGTGGCCGAGACGATGACCGTTGCCCCTACGGCGTGTCGAATCAGCTCTGGAAGATCACCAGTAGCCCCACTGGCCCGCATTCGGGACACAAAATACGTCAACCCGGATTCGGAACCGAGGCGGGCGCCGTTGGCCGCCAGGGTGAAGATGGCGGTGGCCGAAAAGAACAGGCCTGCTCCCACCTGGCCGTAGTGGTTGGTGATGATGCCGACGGTGACGAAGCTGGCGACGGCGGCGACCAGAGCGCCGACAAGGTTCAACGCCGAACCGCGCGCCGCCTGACGAACCTGATCGGATCCCGATTGCTGCTGATCGGAGGCTTCAGCGGTGGCTGTCATGTCGTTGCCGCCCCGAGTTCGGGCTCAGGTACGAGCTCAGGTTGGAGGGCATCGCTCGGCCAAGCGGAAATGGCCACGGCTGCGATCATGATGAAGAGCTGGACCGGCAGATGGCCGTAGATCGGAAGTTGGAGCAGTCCGATCAGCAGTGTGACTCTGGCCCAGTTGGCCACCGGTGACCGCCCCCGAGCCCGCACGAATCCAAAGATGAAAAACCCGGTGTACAGGATCAATCCCAGATAGCCGTGGGCGAACATCACCGACCACAACTGCCCGTGGGTGCCAAGCGGTGGTCCGGCCGGGTTCGAGGGGTTGGTTCTGGTCGACCCGAAGCCGATCAGAGGCGACTCGGCGGTGTAACGAATGGTCTCGACGTACAGGTTGCCTCTGGTTTCGTTCGAGTCTTCGCTGCGGGTTTCCAGCTGCTCGATGGCGGTATTGAGAACGCCGGTCGACAGGGCGCCGACCGTGCCGAAGAACCCCAGCCCGACCATGATCAAAATGGGCAGGATCTTACGGTTGACCAGCGAGTATCGGACGATGCCGTACACCAGCCCGACTCCTAGAGTCAGCCACGCGCCACGGTTCAGAGCTACATAGAACGGAACCATGGCCGCCGCCAGCATGAGAACAACCTTCCACCGGGCGATCCTCAGGCGAGGTTCCTGGAGGGCTCCGATAACGAACGGTGTTAGCAGCGCCATGGAGGAACCCCACCCGTTTGTGTAGGCGTAGGGGGCTGCCGGCCTGTTGAGAACCACGCCGGTCCAGGGGAAGACCTGGATTTCCGCCACCCTGGGGTTGATCAGGTCGGAGACGAACTCCTGCGAGGCGATAACACCGGGCAGAACCGCTGCCAGCGGCGTCCGCCATGCCAGCTCGGGAACGACGATGGCGGCATACCCGCCGACGACGGTAGCGATCCAGAGCACGATGAACGATCGAATGATCTTGACCCGAGCCTCAGGAGCGGTCTGGCGGATCAGATAGAGCCAGGCCACCAGCCCCGACACGTACCACGAGGCCCGTAGCACCCAGACCGCCATCTTGCCGAACGATGTGATCTGGATGATCGACGACCCGACGACGATCAGAAACAAGGCGTAAAGGATCGTTCCCGGCGGTACCTGGATTGGGCGGTTGCGCATCAGCCACAACACCATCAAGGCGGCACTGGCCACCCAGATGATGGGGGCGAATCCCAACGCCCAGGCCAACGGGTAACCGCCGATCATGAACGTGAAAAGGCGACCGTCGCCGCTGCCGGCGGTCGGCGATGGCGTAGCGACGTTGTCGGGGGCTGATGATCGAACAGCCTCCGATAGTGCGGACACAGGGGTCACGTTCTTGCCGACTGCCTGATCAGAGCGACTGATGCCTGGCGTCGTCCTGGGCCGGCTGGCCATTGGACGTCAACGCATCGTTGATCGAGATGAGTCCGAGCACAGGACACGACATTTGCGCCAGACGTTGCGACTCCTGCTCACCCAGGGGCAGTCCGGCCGGCTCGTCGGTGCCGATGATCAATCCGCCTACGGCGGCCAAGGCGTCATCGTGTCGAACCGTCTGGTCGATGCTGCCACCTAGGAACACCACGGCGTGGACCTGGCCGGCGGCCTGTTCGAGAAGGTCGGCCATGTTGGCCTGATTGAGTAGGGCGAGGTCGGCGACAGGATCGGCTGACGTGGCTCCGGTGGTGAGCACCCGAATACCACCTAGTTCGTCCGGTGCGTTCATGGCGTCCCGGAGCGCCACTCGGCGAGCCAAAACGTCGGTGAGGCCCGGCTCTCCGGCGACGCCGACCAGGTGATGCAGGGTGGCGCTTTCAATCATCATGTCCACGACCAGAACCTGGGCGCCACTGTGCTTAAGACTTTCGGCCAGCCCCAGGCCCACAGCCAGGGAGGCTTCCCGGCTCGCCTCTCCGACCGCGACCGTGCTGACCACGCCGTTCTGCCCCAGCCGCCGAAGGGTGGATTGGGCATTGGCGTAGTCGGGGTGAGCGATTAGGTCGTCCAGGTCGGTTCGCCTGGTTTGACCCTGGTCGGCTTCGGGTGGACCGGGGACGGTTACGTCAGGCCCGAGAGCATCGTCGATCGTCATGGTGGCCTGAGCTCCGGGTGCACGTTGATCAGCCCCCTGGGGTTCGTGGGGCGCGTCGGCGAAGAGCAGTTCGCCCATCGCCTCGGCGCTCACAGGCTCAGGGGTCGATGCCTGTCCGGCGTTAACCCGCTGGGGCGGCTCAAACATTGCTGTTTCCGGTTGCGGCGCTGGGGCCGCTGGTGGTGTCGGTTCCGGTTGGGGTGGCTGTAGAGCCGCCGGTTCCGGTCGGGGCTGTGGCTGTATGAACTGAGGTTGCGGCGGCATCTCGGGGACGTCGGCCGGCAGAGCGGGAGTCGGTTGGCTGACTGCCGGTTCCGATTGAATCGTGGGTGCAGCCGGTTCAGCATGTTCCGGAAGCTGCTGGTGCGGTA
>JAHDFR010000078.1:0-2575 GCA_020628065.1 Acidimicrobiales bacterium | reverse complement strand
GGTTGCTGTTCGAATTGTTGTGGTTCGAATTGTTGCGGTTCTGTGTGGACCGGTTGTGGTTCGAACTGTTGTGGTTCGGCCGGGTAGGTCTCAGCGGGTTGTTGTTCGAATTGTTGGATGTCGGCGATCGCCGGTTCAGCCGACTGGAGCTCTTCAATACCGGGCTCTGTGAAGTTCGGCACCTCAACCGGTGGTGTGGATGCGATTGATGCCCCCAGTCCGTGGGCAATCTCCATGGAGGGCTGCGGTTCCTCGACTGGTGGCAGTTCGGTGATGGGTCGTTGTAGTTGTTCGATTGGTGCCGGTTCGGTGATGGGTGGTTGCGGTTGTTCGATGGGCGGAATCTGTTCGGCCATTGGCGGGTCGAACTGCTCGGCGCGCTCGAACGGATCTTCCTCGACCAGGGCTTGTTCCTCGAACGTCGGCTGGAAGGCTTCGGAGTCTTCCCGTTCGATGCCATTGACGACGGCTGGAACCTCTTCGGTGTCGACCACGGCGGAGATCTGGTCCTCGGCAACCGATATGTCGAGTTCGTGGTCGTCGGGATGATCGTCTGCTTTGGAGGAGCGTTTACCTCTCAACACTTCGGGCACCACAGCCTTGGGTCGCCGTAGCCGACGACTCTTGCTTGGCTTCTCACCTGAGTGTTCTCCATCGGCTGACTCATCAATCGGACTGACTCTTGGCAGCAGTGCGTCCGGAACCGACATCGGCTGCGTTGGCGCCACGGCTGCGTCGGCCGTCTCTGTTCGAGTTGTTCGCTGTGTTCGAGTGTCGATTCGGTCACTGACCGACGAGTCGATCCGCCGAACCTCCATCTCGTCCGTGCCTCCGGTCCGGCCGGCTCGTACGGCCGAAAGAGCGAATGCGGCCAGGCAACCCAGGACGAGACCGCCAACCAGAGCGCCGATGACGATAGGTATGGCTCCGAGACCGCTCGGAGAAGACGGAACCTGTGCTGGATCGACGACCCTCCCGATGTTGGATGAAATGGTGTTGAGATTGGCCAAGGCAGCCTGCTGAGTGTCGAGGTCGCGCCTCAACGACGACTGTTCGATGGCGGCGGTGATAAAGGCGTCACTACCTTCTTCGGCGGTGGTAAGAGCCGCCTCGACCAGAGCGAGCTCGTCTTTGAGAGCAGCCACCTGCTGGGAGAGAGCTTCCTTGGTCGAGCGGGTGGACTCTTCAGCCAGCTCGCCTCGATAGGTGATGTAGCTGTCGGCCACGGCGTTGGCACCGGCCTGAGCCAGCTCGGGTGTGCCGGCTCGGAAGTCGATGTCGATGATGCGGGAGTCTTTGGGGCTTGAGGCGGTGACGCTGTTAGCCAACTCCCGGGGAGCGATGGCGATGGACTTGGATTCCAGCGACTGAGAGGCTCGGTCGATGACGGCATTTGAGGTGACGAGTCGCAGCTCGGTCTCAACGTCCACCTCGGCGTTGCTGGCCACCGAGTCGGTGGGGTCGGCCGATATCGGCGCCACGAGGACTACGGCGGTGGCCTCATAGGTGGCCGGCAGGGTGGCGGCGGCCACCAACCCCAGGAGGGTGACGACAAGAGCCACCGCTCCGATGATGATCTTGTGTTCGACTATTGGCTTGAGATACTGGTCAAGCGAAGCCGTTCCGTCTGTGCCCATCTGTTCCTCTTTCGCCACCGCATCGCGCAGTCGCTCCTGGGTACTAGGTCGGTTGGTTCAAGTCGCTTCTTTAGATGCCGCGCTCAGATGTTGATTTCAGGAGGCGCTCCGAGTGGTCTTGGCCGGCTGGGCACGACAAAGGGCCGGAACGGGGATACCCGTCCCGGCCCTTGTCGACCGCTTCTGCTTAGAGCCGGGGCAGGGCCAGGCTGTTACTCCAGTCCTAGATCGAACTGAAGGTCGTTGTTGCCCTTGCGATAGTTGTGGACCTGAACAGCGACCACGTTCTCACCGTCAACCAGGACGTCGGGCGAGATCCGGTAGCTGCTGTAGCGCTCCCTCTTGCCGTTCAACCATGTGTTGGGAGCGGTGTTGTGGTCGATGGCGCCATCAGGCATGTTGAACCGCACCACTTCGGAACCGTTGATGTAGACCACGGCGCCGTCGTCGGCCAGCATGGTTGCCGTGAGGTTGGCCACTGCGGCCGCATCATCGACGTTGAAGGTTCGGGTGAAGTAGTAAGCCCGCGACCCGGAACCGATGGTCGTGCCGAGGACTTCTTCACCGAAGCCCAACACCGCGCGACCGGTCTTGCCGTTGTCGATGCCTCCCAACCAGCCGGCCGGTGTGGCGTTGGCATCGTCGATGTAGTTCCAGGATGCGCCCAGGGGAACAAGCTCGCCGGGAGCCGGCTCGGGTTCTGGTTCGGGCTCGGGCTCGGGTTCTGGTTCTGGTTCGGGCTCCGGTTCTGGTTCGGGCTCCGGCTCGGGTTCGGGTTCCGGCTGCGGTTCTGGCTCCGGTTGCGGAGCCGGGCCGCCGCCACCGGCCTGATTGGGGTCGAAGTCGGTCGGACAGAATCGGGCGAAGCCGCCAAGCCAGCGGCTCTGTCCGGACTCGACACCGCCGACGTGGAAGTCACCGCCGACCCAGAGGCATCC
>JAHDFR010000273.1 GCA_020628065.1 Acidimicrobiales bacterium | reverse complement strand
CAACTCGTCCAACAATTTGAGGTAGGTGACACCATCGGGTCGCTTGATCGGCTTGACCGGTGGGTTGGGGATCTCGTGTTCATGCATCCGAGCCGACATCGGCTCAAGTGTCCCAGTGTCGATGCCGGCACTCAACCGAGTTCTCCGCCAGGTCGGCTAACACGGTTATCCGTCAAGCCGTGGCCACCGCTACCATCACTCAATGCTGTGGGCATCCTTTGCGTTGACCGCGGCGATCGACTGGTGGTCGGTGGCCACGGGACGACCGTCAGTGGAACAGTGGTTTAAGCCTCTGACCCTGACGTTCTTACTGGCGGTAACGGCCACTGGCTCGTTTGAACCGCCGATGGTTCAACCGCTACTACTTGCAGGGTTGGCCTTCGGCCTGATCGGCGACGTTCTCCTACTAAAGACAGTTGACCAGTTCCGGGCCGGCTTGGCGGCATTCCTGGTCGGTCACCTGGCCTACATAGCGGCGCTGGCCACCGCAGGCCCGAAGAGCACGATCTGGCTGCTGGGCGGCGCTGCGACGGCGATCGCCGTACTGGCCGCCGCTCGTGTCCAGCAACTTGTGAACGGCGTCAGACAGCATCAACCATCCATGGTCAGCCCGGTCCTGGCCTACATCGGCGTGATCGCCGCCATGGTGACGCTGGCGTTGGCCTCCGGCCGTGCCCTGACTGCAGTCGGCGCCCTCTTGTTCGCCGGCTCCGATCGGTTACTGGCGGAGGATCGTTTCATCCGGCCGATCCCGCAAACCCGTTGGCTGGTGCACCTCTTCTACCATCTGGGGCAGGCGGCCATCGTGGCCGGATTAATGACCTGATTGAGTACCCGGTTGATGACCCAAACCTCGATTTGTTTGTAACGAGGCCGTCGGGCACCATATGGCTGATGGCCAGGCCAGTTCAAGCGGGGATGGCGACAACGCCGATCACACTCAACCGACACCTCAACTACAGCGCCCTCCCGCTGCACGAACCTGGCGGCGCCCAATACCGGGCATTGGTAGAACGAATGCGGAGATCTTTGGCCGACGTTGGCTGTGCCGTCGTCAACAACATTTTGACCCCTGCCGGAGTAGCGGCACTGGTCGACGAGGCCGACCGCGTCGCCCCCAACGCTCATCACTCCTACAACAGAACCAACCCCTACTTCACCGCCGACGACAACACGCTGGAGCCAACCCACCCGAAACGCCGGTTCTACGATCGCACCAACGCCTTCGTCCCGGCCGACAACTTCGCCACGGGAGGGCCGCTACGAGGCATCCACGATGCGCCGGGATTCGACCGGTTCATACAGGAGTGCCTTCAGGTGGAACCATTCCATCGCTACGCCGACCCGTTGGCCGACGTCATCATCAATCAGGCGACCGAAGGACCGGGTTTCCCGTGGCACTTTGACACCAACGACTACACCGTCACGCTGGCGATCCAGAACGCCGAAGGTGGGGGACAATTCGAATACGCTCCGGCTATTCGCACCCCACATGAAGAGAACTTCGATGAGGTTCGACGAGTGCTCGATGGACAGTCCGACCGGGTTCGGACACTAGATCTTCAACCCGGTGATCTGCAGCTGTTCCTTGGCCGCCACAGTCTTCATCGAGTCGCCCCCCTCACCGGGCGACGTCCCCGATACGTCGGCATCTTCTCCTATGTGGATCAGCCGAACATGGTCGCCTCGCCTGAACGCTGCAAACAGCTGTACGGCCGGGTCCTACCCATCCACTACCAGCAGGCCGGTCAACGGGCCGACGTGCTGCTTGACTAGCGGGTGCCTGAGAGCTTGACCGTGAAACTGACAGCTTGAAGATGAAAGGAGCCCCTGTTGGCTGAATTCGACGTAGCCGTTGTCGGCGGTGGCTTGATGGGCAGTTCGGCCGCCCGCCACCTGGCCGAGGCCGGCATGTCAACGGTGGTCGTCGCCGCCCCCGAGCCTGACGACTGGGCACTCGGCGTCGGCCCATTCGCCAGTCACTACGACTCAGGTCGGATCACCCGTATCATTTCGGCCGACCCGGTGTGGGCTGAATTGGCCGTCCGGTCCATCAACCGGTACGACGACATCGCCGAGCGTTCCGGTATTGCCTTTCACGACCCCCGTGGGTTGGCATGGCTTGGTATCGGCATCGAATCGGCCGTGAACAATTCGAACGATCGCGGCGGCACCGCCCGCATGGTCGACCCCGAATGGCTCTACAACACCACCGGCATTCGCATGCCGACCACACCGGGCATGCAATGTGCCATGGAGGACGGACCGGCCGGTGTTATCAACCCCAGGGACTTGGCCCGGGCGCAGCTGGTGCTGGCCGAACAAGCCGGAGCGACGTTGATTTACGCCGCCGCCGACGTCGTCCAGCCACACACCCCACCCGGGGCTTCGCTATCAGTCACGGTTGGGGGACCATTCGGTTCGATCACCGCCAAGAAGGCCTTGTTGGCCACCGGAGCCTACGCCGCCGACCTGGCCGGTATAGACCTCCAGGTTCGCCGACAGCTTCGCACGACGGTGCGGGTTGACATTGGTCCGGCACCGGAGATGCCTTCGCTCATTATCGAACCGGTCGAGCATCCTCACATCAACGACCTGTATTGGAATCCGCCCGTCCGTTACCCCGACGGTCGTGTGCTGTTCAAGGTGGGCTGCGAAATAGAGAACGCCCCGGAAGCTCAGGGAGCCGACGAGATCGCCGCCTGGTTCGCCGGCCAGGGCGATCCGGTGGAAGAAGACGCCCTGGTGCAGACAACCCGGAACCTGCTACCGGACGTTGACGTCAACCATTGGGAAACGGTTCCCTGCGTAATCACCCGCACAGCTCACAAGTACCCCTACGTCGGCTGGGTTGATGACGGGCTCGCTGTCGCCTTGGGCGGCAACGGTTCTTCGGCCAAATCCTGCGACGAGATCGGTCGGCTGGCGTCCATGCTGTTCACTGACGGCGGCTGGGAGGATCCGGTTGTCGGCCCGGAGGTATTTGCTCCGGTGGTGCTCGGCTGAGATATCATCCGCTCCGTCAAATGAAAGAGGCGCCACTATGTCCGCCATCCCCGCCCGCCGACTGAACCACGCCGTCCTATTCGTCTCCGACATTGACCAGGCGGTGACGTTCTGGACATCAGCCCTGGATATGCAGGTGGTCTCCCTGATTCCGCAGGCCCGGGCGGCGTTCCTGCGACTGAACCACAGCGACAACCACCACGACCTGGGTCTGTTCGGGCTCGGTCCCGACGTCCGCAAGCATCCCGGTGCTGGAATCGGTCTGTACCACCTGGCCTGGCAGGTCGACACCGTTGATGAGCTGGCGGCCGCCCGCCACACGCTGATCGAGCTCGGGGCCTACGTTGGCGAATCCAGCCACGGGGCAACCAAGAGCATCTACGCCAAGGACCCTGACGGCAACGAGTTCGAGATCATGTGGATGCTGCCCCGCGACGAGTGGGGTGACTTCGCCAACTCGGCCACCACCGAACAGCTGGACCTGGCGGC
>JAHDFR010000272.1:2330-3504 GCA_020628065.1 Acidimicrobiales bacterium | reverse complement strand
GACTCTCCGGTCGAGGCGAAATCAGCCGTGAATGAGACGCAATGCCTCTGCCCGGGTTGCAGGATTCTTCTTGATAAGGCCGCGAAGAGCAGAGGTGGTGGTCACCGCACCAGGCTTTCGGGCGCCCCGCATGGTCATACACAGATGCTCGGCCTCCATCGTCACCAGCACCCCGGTTGCGTTCAACCGTTGCACCATGGCGTCAGCCACCTGAACAGTAAGGCGCTCCTGAACTTGGAGGCGCTTGGCGTACCCGTCGACTACGCGGGCCAGCTTGGACAGCCCGCAGACTTTGCCGTCTCTACCCGGGATGTAAGCCACGTGGGCCCGGCCGATAAACGGCAACATGTGGTGTTCGCACAGTGAACTGAACGGAATGTCTCGGACGATCACCATCTCGTCGTGGTCGACCTCAAACTGTCGGTCAAGATGGTCGCCTGGATCCTCCTGGTATCCGCCCAGCAGCTCGGTGTAGGCTCGAGCAACGCGAGCCGGCGTGTCGAGCAGGCCATCCCGTGTCGGGTCTTCGCCTACCGCAGCCAGGATCTCCCGGACCGCGTTCTCAATTCTCGTCTGATCCATGAACTCTCTTTCGACGACTCAAGGCTATCGACGGCGAACCTGAGCCGGAAGAGTGCGTAGGGCAACGGATGTCACAGCTCCAACCGGTTGAGCGTCAAGCCTGCAGCTCCTGTCGACCGGCAAAGTGGTCAAGAGCCTCGGCGTTGGCCAATGCTTCGGCGTTCTTCACCGGACGACCGTGAACAACCTCAGTGACCGCCAACTCAACAATCTTGCCCGACCTTGTTCGGGGAATATCCGGAACCTCGAGGACGACGGCCGGTACATGTCTGGGCGAGGCTTTGGCCCGCAGGTTGCGACGTAACTCGTCGGCGGTGTCCTGGTTTAGGGAACCAGGCTCGATCATCTTGACGAAGAGAACGATGCGGGTGTCGTTGTCCCATTCCTGGGCGATGGCAATGGCCTCGGCCACTGCGTCGTGCTGTTCGACAACCCGGTAGATTTCGGCGGTGCCGATGCGAACGCCTGAAGCATTCAGGGTGGCATCGGATCGACCGTAGATGACAATTCCTTCGCTGGCCGTCCACGCGGCAAAGTCACCGTGGGCCCATAGGTTGTCGAATCGTTCGAAGTAGGCGGCTTTGTACCGCTG
>JAHDFR010000272.1:0-2230 GCA_020628065.1 Acidimicrobiales bacterium | reverse complement strand
ACCGAGACCAGCCAGTTCCACATCATCCAGCCGCAGGTGGTGAAGTAGAAGACGGTGTCATCCTGCCGAATATCGGAGTGCAGACGCTGCTCGGTCATGTGCTTCAGCAACACCCCACCCGCTCGGTGGACAATGCACTTCGGCTTGCCGGTGGTTCCTGAGGAGTACAACACATAGATCGGATGGTCGGCCGGCAGACGTTCGTAACGTTCAGGGGCGCCGGCGTTGGCGGCAAGAAGGTCGGCCCAATGCAGGTAGTCAGAGCGAATAGCCGGACGTTCGGTCAGCGCACCTACCACGATCACGGTTTCCACCGACTCCAGCTGGTCAACAATGTCGTTCAGCCGCCCGAGCGTGTCGAATTCACGACCGCCATAGCGGTATCCGTCGGCCGCCACCAAGACCTTGGGCTCGGTCTGACCAAAGCGATCAACCACGCCGTCCGTTCCGAAGTCCGACGAGGTCGAGGTAAACACCGCACCGATCGAGGCCGCGGCCAGAAAGGCGACGATGGTTTCGACTCGGTGGGGCATCCACGCCGCTACTCGATCTCCAGGACCAACCCCGCGATCGACTAGCGCTACCGCCATAGCGGCCGTCATCTCTCGCAGATCCTGACGGGAGAACTGCTGCTCATCTCCGGTTTCGTCAACGGCGATGACCGCCGTGTCCGAGCCACCGCGGTCCGTCAGCAGGTTCTCGGCAAAGTTGAGGGTGGCATCGGGTAGAAATCGATGATGGCGAAACTGCTCCGATGGCTCTTCCACGCGCTGCCCCGGGTCTCCAACGAGCCCCGACCAGTCCCAGACCGCCCGCCAGAACTCCCCCGGCGCATCAACGGACCACTGCCACAGCTCTGTGCTGTCGGCCGCCTGAGGTCGAACATCTCGGCGAAACCGGTCGATCTCGCTGTTGGCGGCGCGATCGGGCGAAGGGCTCCACAGTGCCTCGCTGCGCTCTACGTCAGTCATCGGTAAACTCCGTCGCTTCTAGTTGCCGCTGGCCGTGGCCAGCGCTCGATTAGTTCACGGCGGCCAGAGCCACCGCTCGATCCTGGGTTTTTTGTAGTTGCGCCTGAAGCTCGCGGGTGAAGGCCTGCAGCTCAGCCCGGTTGGCTCGTTTGCCGTCTGCGCCTATCGGCGGATCCATAGGGTCACCCACCGCGATGGCCACCGTCTTGCGGGCCAGCCACTTGGCCCCCTGCGGAAGCGCATCCTCGGTCCCGGATAGACCGATGGGAACCACCGGAGCTCCCGTTCGGGCCGACAACCATGCCGCCCCATCGAACAGGTCGGCGACCTCATTGCCGTACTGTCGACCACCCTCAGGAAAGACAATCATGGACTCACCCGCTTTGAGCAACGTCATGGCCGCCTTCAGTGCGTCACGGTCTGCTTCGCCCCGCCGCACCGGTATGGCGCCCAGCGCGGCGCAGAGGTAGCTGACACCGGGAGTGGTGAACAGAGACTCCTTGCCCAAAGCTCGAATCCGGCGACTGCTCAGCGTAGCGATGAGGGCGCTGTCGAGGTGGGATCGATGAACTGGTGCCAGGATGGTCGAACCCGGCCGGTCGAGGATCTCGATGTTCTCCGATCGCAACCGTAGGTACGGGTTGACCACCCGCCTCAGGAAGCCTCTACACCACCGGTAGATAACCAGTGACGATGGCCGGGCTCCGCGTACCAGCGCCTGCTCCCGCAGTTCAGCACTCACCGGACTATTACACCAGAATCACATGCCGGCTGCGACCATCGGGCGATCCTTCGGCCGCCGGTGACGGCCAAGCCCCAAAATCTGTTGAGCGAATATGTGTTTCCGCCTTAACGTCGGCGGCTGCGCTCCAACAGGAACAGGTAGTAGAGGCCGAATGCCACGGCGACGGAAAAACGCCAGAAAACCGCCATCTGATCGCCTTCCAGTACCGCCTGTCCGGTCCAGATCGCACCTACACATATCGAGCCGATCAATCCGAGCCAAGCCAAAATCGGCTCCAGGATGCTGACGCCGATGTTGAGTTCTTCACCCAGTTCGTTTCGTACCGCCTTGAACACAAACCAAACGTTAGAACCGGCCAGGGGGCGGCAACAGAGCAATGCGCAGGATCGGGGCTGGTGCCCGAGGATCACTGGCCGTAGGGTGGATTAATGGTCGACATCTCCTCCACACTCCACTGGAACGACACCGACATCGAGGTCCACAAGGTTGTGGTCGGGCCCTATGACAACAATGT
>JAHDFR010000271.1 GCA_020628065.1 Acidimicrobiales bacterium | reverse complement strand
GGCCGGGATGCGTCACGAGTTGTTGAGTCTGGCCTTGGCTGAGTCCGCCCCCGAGCTGTGGGGGCGGACTAACGACCCGGACCTGGTGGCTCATTTGGTCCTGTCGCACCATGGGTACTGTCGGCCGTTGCCGCCGCCGGTGCTCGACGACGATCCGGTCGAGGTGGAGGTTGGAGCGGAAGGTGAGCGGTTGGTCGCTTCGTCGGAAACGGGACTGACCCGAATCGGCAGCGGCGTGGTCGACCGGTTCTGGCGCCTCGTCGACCGATATGACCCCTATGGCCTCGCCTACCTGGAGGCCGTGCTGCGGCTGGCCGATCACTGGCGATCGGCCCTGGAGGCGGCGGGTACCGCCGGAGGTGAATCGTCATGAGCGGCCCGATCGAACTGACCGGTCTGACCGGTTCGAACCCGGCGGCGTTCATGGCCGCTCTCGGTGTGCTCGACGTGGCGACCCGGGCCCTACCCGAGGATGACGTTCGGCTCTGGTGGCAGGGCCGCTTGTTGCCTAAAGCGGTGATCGACGGCCCCGATTCGGTCGATCACCTGATAGATCTGGTGCTTGCCGACCGGGATCGGTGGCGGGAGTCGGTGGTGTTCACCGGATTCGACGGTGCCAATCCGACCGACGTCAAGGCCGATCCCGATGACGTACGCCCCTGGTTCGAAGCGGCTGCAGAGTCGGACCATCCGGAGGACCTCCGTCTACTTCACGGTTTGATCAGCGAAGGCGCTGTCGCCGGGAAGGGTGACTCCAAGCCGACGCATCTCCACTTCACCGCCGGGCAGATGAAGTTCCTCTCGATCGCAGCTCAGGCCAGGGACGGAATCGACAGCGAGCGTGTACGAGAAGCCTTGATCGGTCCGTGGAAGTACGGCTCGAAACTTGGCGTGCTCCGCTGGGACAACGAGCGTGGTGAACGGCTACATGCTCTCTCGGCCAAGTCGCCGACGTCGACGAAGTCGCTTGGAGTACCTGCGGTCGATTGGCTGGCGTTTCTCGGCTTGCAGTTCTTCCCGACCGTGACCGACGGTGCCGGGTTGCTGACCGCTGCGTGTTTGCGTGCTTGGAAGTCGGGTGGCGAGATGCACTGGGGCGTCTGGGGCGAACCAGCGGGTGCCGCTGAGGTCGCAGTTCTGCTGAGGCAGTCGGCGAAGGATCAGGACCGGTGGTCCGAGCTCGGCATGTCGGGTCGGTTCAAGGCGGAGATTCGGCGGACCGACCAGGGCGGCTACGGCAGTTTCGGGCCGACGGTTCGACGGTAGGTCGCGGTGGCCGTCCCCGATTTGTTGCCGGTTCGGATGCTCAACGAGTTCGCCTACTGTCCTAGGCTGTTCCATCTCGAGTGGGTTCAGTCCGAATGGGCCGACAACGATGACACCGCCGATGGGACGTGGAAGCACCGGGTGGTCGACGCCGGGTCGGCCTCGACGCCGTTGGCGTCCGGACCGCCGCCCGAGCCGAAGGTGAGCCGCTCGGTGACCTTGTCGTCGGAGTCGCTCGGTCTCGTCGGGAAGGTCGACCTGTTGGAGCCGCTGGCCGACGGCTCGGTGGTGCCGGTCGACTACAAGCGGGGCAGCCCGCCCGATGTCGATGAGGGGGCGTGGCTGCCGGAGAGGGTGCAGGTGTGCGCGCTTGGCCTGTTGTTGCTCGAGGCCGGATATCGGTGCGATCACGGCGTTCTCTACTTCACTGACAGCCACCAGCAGGTCCGGGTCGACTTCGACGATGAGTTGCTGTCGACGACCCGGCGGCTCATCGCCGAGGCCCGTTCGGCGGCGTCGATCCCGAAGGCACCCCCGCCGCTCAACCATCACCGCAAGTGCCCCCGTTGTTCGCTGGTGGGGATCTGTCTGCCCGACGAGCTGCATCACCTCTCCGGAGAGGTCGAGCTCAAACCTCGTCGGCTAATCCCGAACGATCAGGCGGCTCGCCCGTTGTACGTGGTCGATCAGGGGGCGTCGATTCGCAAGTCGAAGGGGCGGCTCGATGTGCGTGTCGGGGGTGAGGTCGCCCAGTCGGTGAGGCTGATCGACGTGTCCCAGGTCAGCATCTTCGGTAATGCGCAGATTTCAACCCAGGTGGTGCGGGAGCTGTTTCGGCGTGACATTCCGGTGCTGTGGTTCAGCTATGGGGGGTGGTTCTCCGGGGTAGCTCACGGGATGCCGTCGAAGAACGTCGAGCTGCGGATCGGGCAGTTCTCCTTCGGTGAGGATCGTTCGTTTGATGTTGCCCGGCGGATGATCGAGGCCAAGATCAGGAACTGTCGGACGCTGCTGATGCGAAACGGCCGGCCGCGCCCTAGTCCGGCCATCGACGCTCTGCTGGAGGCGGCCCGTAGCGTTGCCGATGTGGAGGCGGCGCCGAGCCTGCTCGGCGTTGAGGGAGCGGCGGCTAAGGCTTATTTCACTGCGTTCCCGACTCTGCTGAAGCCGAGTGGCGAGACCACCGATTTCGACTTCTCGACGAGGAATCGGCGTCCGCCGACTGATCCGGTGAACTGTCTTCTGTCGTTTGTGTATTCGCTGTTGATCAAGGATTGTACGTCGACGCTGTTGGGTGTTGGCCTCGATCCGTACCTCGGTGTCTATCACCGGCCGCGTTTTGGCCGTCCTGCTTTGGCTCTTGATCTTGCCGAGGAGTTCCGTCCCATTGTGGGGGATTCGGTGGTGGTGAGTGTGATCAATAATGGTGAGGTGAGCTCGGGCGACTTCGTGATCCGGGCAGGGGGTGTCGCTCTCACCCCGAAGGGTCGGCGCCGCGTGATTGGCGCCTACGAGCGGCGTTTGTCTCAAGAGGTGACGCATCCCCGGTTCGGATACCGGGTCACCTATCGGAGAATCCTCGAGGTGCAGGCTCGGCTCGTGGCGGCCTTGTTCAAAGGTGAAATCGATGACTATCCCGGGTTCATGACGAGATGAGTAAACGTCGCCGATACGTGGTCGCATACGACATCTGCGATGACTACCGACTCAGGCGTGTTCATGACGCTGTGGTCGCCCGAGGAGATCGGCTTCAGTATTCTGTCTACGTATGCGACTTGACGTTTCAGGAGAAGCTGGCTCTCCAGCATGATCTTCGCAAGGTCATCAACCAGGGTCAGGACAGGGTTGCATTCATCGATCTTGGTCTCTCCAACGAGGGTGGAACAAGTAGCTTTGAGTTCATGGGAGTCCACCCGCACCTACGACAGGATGGCGAGCCCACGATCATCTGAGTCCTTCTGCGAGCGGTTGGACGGCCCTCTCGCCCCCGGGCACCGCTCGAACTGCTCTGCAGAGGTAGTCTTTCGCTACTTGACAACTGAATTCGCGAAGATTCGAACGGTAGGGTTTCTTCGACCTCTCGCAACGGCCAGCGTTTGCCCAGCTCAAGGGCATAAGAATGAACTTGCCGTCTCCCCCTCCTCCGGGAGGGGGCTCCATTGAAGCGGTTCCTTGGTAGGGGTAGGGGATTGGTTTGGTGGCCATCGTCTCCCCCTCCTCGACCTCGCGATCGTTGTTGTCATCGGTGCGCTC
>JAHDFR010000270.1 GCA_020628065.1 Acidimicrobiales bacterium | reverse complement strand
GTTCGTGAGTCAAGAACTTGGGTTTGATCATTCTCGATCCGATCACGCCCACGGCCACTTTGGGCCGCTACTGGCGCTGGCGACGTGAGAAGAACAATAAGGACAATCACCGTGACTTGTCTCAGAGCTCGCATGTCGTCTCTCCTGCTTGAAAGAAATACTCCACGCTCCACACGTCGCCTTCATCCTGGTGCATGAAGGCGATACTCCAAATCGGTGTTCGGTCAGCTCCGAGGAAGGAGCCATCATCAGCGGAGAGAAACTTTAAGTTCGGCGCAGCACAAACGAGCAGCTGAGCTGTGGGCTCGGTTACGCGAACAGACGCAACCCGGTACTCCCAACCATTCAATACCGTGTCAGCCTCGGCGTCGTTCTCCTGAACCTCCAGAAACTTCGACATGAAGTACAACTCGTGTCTGATCGCTACAGAGCCGTACAAAGGCTCGACATCAGCCCGCGATTGTTTGCGCTCATCAAATCGGCCTGCGATTTCCAGGTACTCATCGAGCCGGCCAACCACATTCATGATTTCGTCTCGATCACCGACATCACGAAGTTCGCCATGAGTGGACGGATCGCCCGGCTCTCCTCCTGTCCAAAGAAGCACTGGGTCACAAACACGGGAGTCATCCGTCGGCTTCAACCACTCTTGAACTCGCCAATCGTTGTCATCACCTAGATCTAGCGATAGCTCGCTGTTGGTGAAAAGTCCGGCTGATGGAGTAAGAAGAGCACCATCGGCCGTGAAGGTTGCGTCACGAGCCAAATCACAGGTAGCGACCCTCGCTCCGGTGGTATCAATTTCCACAGACTCAATGAAGTACAACGAGGGGTACGACTCCACGGTGATACCGGCGGCTGAATCCTTGGCATCATCCTCTCGGATGCGGGTTAGTAGGGGGTCGGTGATGTACTCGTCGAGGACATCGGGGTACTGGTCCGGGGTCTTCGTTTTGTCGGGACGGTCGGGCAGTTCTTCGAAGAAGCGGCGGACGGCTTCTAGGACGGCGGCTTCGTCTTCGCTTAAGGCCTCGGTGGTGCTGGGAGCTTCGGTGGTTGTTGTTGTGTCGGACGTTGTTGGCGACTCGGGTTCGGAGTCGGCCTCGACCGCGCTGGAGACGACCTCGGGCTGGGCATCATCCGATCCAGTGCAGGCTGAAGCAGTGATAACCACGACAATGCAAAGCATCACCAACCGCCATATTGAGCTCTCCCCGGCCAAGAACCGCCTCCCTAAAGTAAACCCGATCGATCTAGATCCTAGGCAGAAATAGCGCTGTGGTACAGGGCTACTCAGAAGAAACCTTCCGGAGGAGTCTCGGGTGCGAGGACACTGGGCGGACCGCGAGTAGGGGTTGGCACGGTCACCCAGAGTTTGCCGTCGGGTCGGTAGATCTTCAATGACCGGTCGCGCTGTAACCGCAGACTCCATTTGCCTTCGTGGACCTGATGATGATGACGGCTGCACAGCGGAACCAGATTGTTCAGATCGGTTGGGCCGCCGTGTTCCCACTCGTGGATGTGATGCATCTGACACCATGTGATCGGCCGGTCACAGCCATCCCAAGCACAACTCGCATAGACGGCTTTAATCGCCGCCCACTGCGCTTCGGTTGCTGTTCGGTATCGGCGACCAACATCAATCGGTACGCCCTGCCCGTCAAGAACCACCCGACGCAATGTGGCATCGCACGCCATCCGTTGAACCGTCTCGGGCGGGACATCGTGGCCGTTTACTGTCTGTCGGATCGAATCGTCATGCATCACACCTCGGGCCGTACGCTCGTCGACAACAACGGTGATGGCAGGTACACCACTGCGCCCGGACCGTCCCGAACCGGTGACCAAACCGATCAAAGCCGTGGCGGCCAGGTGTTCGTTTCGTTTCGTCGGACCGTCGGCCGCGGCCGCCAACGCCGAGACTTCACGGTCTATAGCGGTGTGCAACATCTCGTAGCGTTCAGGGTCGAGCTGACCACGAAACTTGCCCATCCCAGACACCGGATCGAACCAGTGGGTGAACTCGCTACGCTCACGGGCCGCGACCGCTTCAGACAAACCTTCATCACGCTGCGCCCGTCGGGCAGCGGCTCTGACCCGACGATCGAACTCGTCGGCCGGTAACTCGGCGGCAGCGGCTGCCAACTCCGGGGTGTTCAACGCAACCCGCTCGTCATCGCCCAATCGTCTAGCCGCTCGGGCCAGCGAATCCAGCTGATCGCCACCGATACGACCCGAGGCCGCGCCCTTGGTGAACGAATCAAACTCGGCAGCCGCTGCTACCCGCTCAGCATCTCGACGGGCGGTACCGGAACGCACTGAACGAGCCTGCCCCTGCAACAGCTCGGACGAGGAGCCCGGCTCTACCTCCCGCCCTACCAACCCGACCCGGGTGATGAACCCGCCGAGAGCCGACTGGGCGATCCGGGCGGCATCAACCAACGGGCGCAACTCCCGCATTCCGCCGGCACCATCGAGGCAGACAGCGCCCAACGCCGTCGGCACAGTCAACAACCACTCGACCGCCTCTTCGGGCGACATTTGACCGTCTAAACAATTGGGAGAATCTGTGCTTGCGCCCACTGCGCCGCCTCACGAACCAACTCGAACAACAACAAACCGATCAACCGAGAACTCGACGGGCAGCTAGCAAGATTGCAGTGGGGAAGAACAGCAACCCATCTCGGTGATGTACGAACCACCCTATCACGCAGATCGCCAAAAGGGAACACTTGTTCGATAAGTTTTGGAACGCTACCCCTCGAGTTCCAAGACAGACGCCTGCTGCGGGGTGACGCCGGCGTAGCCGACTGATGATGGCGCACCTCGGCCGGGGGTTGGCTCGAACGCCACCCAGCCCAGGCCGTCGAAGTAGACCTCGGGCCAGGCGTGGGCGTGACGATCGGAGACGACGTAGGTCTGCCTCCCGGTCTCGAGGTCGGGTTCGCCGACGGGGTCGCCCCAGGTGAAGCCAACGGCCACCCGGGCCGGGACGCCAACGGCACGAGCCATCAAGGTGAAGGTGCTGGAGAATTCTTGGGCGGAGCCTCGACGCGCCCGCAGGAACCGACCGATGGTGGCGCCTTGGCCCGAGTCAACGTCGAGGCTGTAGTCGTAGCCCTGGAAGTGGTTCTGCAGAGCCAGCATCATGTCGTAGCGGGTGGCTGACCAGCGGTTAGCTCTATAGCAAGATCAACCAACTCGGCCTCAACGTCCGAGGGCAGAGCCATATTGCGGTCGGCGATCTCGTCGGGGACGATGTCGGGAGCGGCCCGCAGCTCATCCACGCTGAACTCCGGCACGTGTGAGATCAGGGTGTATTCGAAACCGTCGCTACTGACAGTCTCATTGTTCACGGTCAACGAATCGGTTTCTCGATTCCAAGTGACTTGGCCTGACGCCTCGACGATCTCGGTTGGCGTCGACGCGGCCAAGAATTGTCGTGTCGAGGCCCCCTTAGACGTGTTCGATCGTCAGGTCGGGGTGAGCACGTCGGCGATGTCGAGGGCAACAGCCAAGCGGGCCGCGATAGCGGTCAGGATTCGACGACGAGATATT
>JAHDFR010000077.1:7874-21966 GCA_020628065.1 Acidimicrobiales bacterium | reverse complement strand
GCTGGTTGACGGCGTTGAAGGGGCGAGCCCGGCGGATGCCTGGGCCAACTCCGCCAATCCGTGGTCGAACTCGTCGTATCCCATGTCGGCCATTGTCGACTTGGGTTCTCTTCACGACGTCACGGCTGTCCACTACTACGCCGGCCAGATCCCATTTCCGTCTACAGCTGCGCTAGGGATCGAGACCTCGGTCGACGGCAACACCTTCGATCCGCTGGCTACAGCCACCGCACCGGCCTACGACGCCTGGTCCGACGCTGTTCCGGCCGCTGTCGAGGCCCGCTACGTGCGGCTCCGATTCGACAGCGCCGGCTCCCGCTTTGACGTCACGGAAGTCGCCGTTGTCGGCACACCGTCCGGCAGCGGCGGGGGAGGGAGCGGCGGAACCGGTGGTTCCGGTACCGGGGCCGGCGGCGAGATCACGACGCTGGCCGCCTTCGATGGAGCAAACTCGGCCAATGTCGACCGTCTTGTCGACGATGCCTTCGGGCCCGACGGTATGCAGGCCTGGACTAATCCGAATCCTTGGGATCCGGCCAACTTCCCCATGACCGCCATTATTGATCTCAGCGGCAACTACGAGATCACCGACTTGCACTACCACGTCGGCAACATTTTCCAGCCGAACGACAATCAGATCATTTGGGAGTCGTCGGAAACCGAGACTGGTCCGTTTGTCAGCCTCTACACCGGGACCGACCACCAGTGGAACGACTGGCGCGAGGTGAGTTTCAGTCCGCGTACCGCTCGGCGCCTGCAGGTTACGTTCACGTCCCAGCCCACCATGTTCAACCTCTCCGAGGTCAAGGTGTTCGCCGCCTCCGGAGGTGGCGGTGGTGGTGGCACTGGCGGAGGTGGAGGCACCGGCGGAGGTGGAGGTACCGGAGGCGGCGGTGGCGGTACAGGAGGAGGCGGAGATTGCCCGTCAACCAACCACCCGGCCGACGCCTACTGCCCATCGGCCAACGTCATCGACTCCTTCGGTCAACAGCCACTTCCGCAGGGAAGCGATACCGGCGCCAGTTGGGGCACCGTCACCGCCTACTACGACGCTTACGGCGACCGCCCGGGAATGTGCAGCAAAGAGGTTCACAACAGCTACTGGACAGCTGTACCTGATGCCGACGGAGTCCTTCAGTACTACCCGAGCTGGCACCCACCCATCCATGATCAAGGCGGCCCCGATGAGTGCCGCTTCACTCACGGACACGGACATAACCCCCGCAACTCAGATCTGTACGACGAAGACCACCCAACGAACATTGGTGTTCCGTTCGGTTTCGTCCATCCCGGTGGTCACGGCGGTGACGGCGCTCGAATCGAGGACCATGTAGGCCACAAGGTGATCGTGGAGAACAACTTTCAGCTGACCACCAACAACCCCTACGGTGACGGCGTCACCCTGGAACTGTTCCTGATCAACGGCCAGCCGGTGACCTGTGACTGGTACTCCAAGCTCCATCAAGGCACCCACAGTTCGGACGCCCTAGGCCACAACATGCACGAGTACTACCTGAACTACTCCTGCGATGACGGCACCGAGGCCCGCACTAAAGAGATGACCGACTTCGGGTTCCGCACACCGTCCGACTCTGACGTCGAGACGCCGCCGTTTGCTTTGACCGGAGGTTCGGGGACTGTAGCCTCCGATTGCGGCTGGTTTGCCACCAACTTCCCGGCCCCGAGTGCCGACCCCGACCCGAGCACTGATAGCGACTTTGGTGATGCCAAGCGCGGTTTCACTTGCTTGATGGGTGACGCCAAGATCGAGGAGCTGTGGAAACCGTCGGCTCACTTGCGGGGCCCGGACGGCGGACCGACGTTCGACTACGACCCGTACTACGTGGTCATGAACTCAAACCGCTTCGCCCTGTACGACTGGTGGAGCTACCTCGAGCAAGACGGTGACCATGTCGGCCAGGACGCCATGATTTCGATGGTCGACTTTTGCGTGGACGGCACCGAACTTCGCAACGAGTTGAGCCGTCCGGCGGCGCCTGGCAACTTTGTGAAGGACAACCAGAGCTACGGCGGCGACTTCCGGGTGATGACCTACTGCGACTCAATCGCCCCGGCCATTGTTGCCCAATGGGAGGCCGACATTGTTGCCGCCGGTGGCGACAGCCAGGACCTGATGGACGAACGCAAGTTCAGCGTCGACAACCCCTTTGTCGGCACCCGCCGGGGCGTTCACACCAAGGGGCCGCGAATGTCAAACAGCGGAGGTGCCAACTTCGGCTTGCTGTCGTTGTTCTGTACCGACGCCAACGGCAACGGAGCGTTCTGGCCGACGAATCCGGCGACCGGAGCGGAAGTCAATCCGGCGAACCCGTGGTCAACGGGAGATCCGACGCCTAGCTGCGGATCGGCCACTGCTCAGCTTCTGTCCACGTTCATGAATAATCACTGGGCGGTCGAGGGAAGCACAGCCGGCGCAACTTGGAACGGTACCAACTACATCTCCAACGGACCGGCAGGCGAAATCGTAATCGACATGGACTCGCTGTATCCCGGCCACGGCATCCAGGCCCCGAACTAGTACGTGATCGTCGGTCGACCACTCGGTGTCCTGGGCACACCTAGGGTCGACCGACACACACCATGACTTCGACGATGTTGGCACTCGCCTCGGATCGGGTAAACGTTACCCGCTCGACCAGGGTCGGCTCGTCGAAGTCATGGACCCGCCAGCCGCCCAACCCCTCCAGCACGAAACGGATCGACAGGCCAGCGGTCTCAGCGTCGATTACTCCCGAGACCTCGTTGATGGGATCTTGTGCCACCCGCAGATCGGTGGCCAAGACCGGTTCGGGCAGGATCATTTCGACTTGAACGAGGCCCGGATAGTTCGGCTCCCAGGTGTTGAAGTAGTACTGGGCATCCTGCTCGTCGATGAGGTCGTCCTTGCGGTTCCACCCGGTTTCAGTACTGAGGTATTCGACCGTGGCCAGTTCCAGCGGGGCCCGGAAACCGGAGGGACACACCATCGATGGCCTGGCGGAGGTCGGCGACACGGTGGAATCGGCTGAAGTGGCGTCCCGTGATGTGGAGGTGGGGGTGGACTCCGAAGTGGAAGTGGGGGCGGTGGTGGCGAGTGTTGTCTCGCTGTTCGAGGTTTCGGTCGAGGGCGCTGCTGTCGACGGCGATGCCGTCGACGTCGCTGTTGCTTGGCCGGCAACGGTACCGGCCGTTGAGTCTTCGATGATGGTCGACCGCAGCGTGGAGGACGTGGTTATGGCCGCCGTTGGAGTGGTCGCCGTGGCGACCGTCGACTCATTGGCAACGGCGTCGATGGTCGAGACCGAGTCCGGGCGTGATGAGAGCACGGAGATGGAGAGGGTCGCAACCACTAAAGCGGTTACTGCCGTTGCTGAAAGCATCAGCCAGCGGCGACCTGAGTAGGCGCCGTCGCTCGCCGACGAGACCGGTGGGCGGTCGAGCCCTTCGGACCGCAAGTGAGCTTCGATGGCTTGATGTTGCCTTCGATGGGCTGAACGCAGCCGCTGGTCGAGGTCGTTGTCGAGGGTCACGAGTCACCTCCAAACCTGGCTTCGTCAAAGGTGGTTTCGTCAAACATCGTTTCGTCAATCGGAGTCTTATCAGCTTGAGTTTTGGTCGTTTCCTGAACTTGGTTCAGCTGTTGAGCGAGTGCAGTGCGAGCCTGGTGCAGATGTGACGTAGTGGTTGACACGCTGCACCCGAGGGTGTCAGCGATCTCTCTGGTCGAGAGGTCTTCCTGGTAAAAGAGCCCGACTACCGCCCGCTGGCGGGCTGGAAGCCGTCGCACTGCGTTCCACACTTCGTCGTCGAATCCTTCAATTGGCCCGGCGTCGGCCGGCGGGCTGGTTAGTTGACCGGCCACCAGATCGCTCGACGGCAGTTGCCCGACGAATCGGCCTAGCGCCTTCAGTTCCCGCTTGAGTCGCTGAGTCCGAGACAGGGCGAGGTTGATGGTGACGCGGCGCAACCATGCCCCCGGTCGATCGTAGGTCCGCACCTTCTCCCAATGGCGATGGGTCCGAGTCATAGCTTCCTGAGCGACGTCTTCACCCTGCTGGTAGTCGCCACAAATCGTGCAGGCCAAAGACACCATGCGGCTGAACTCGAGTTGGTAGAAGGCGTCGAACGTCACGGGCCTGGACCCCTGCTCGGGAGGCGTGGAGCCGGAAGGAGGGGACCCCTCTAACACGGCTGATGCCAGGGTCGGTGACACAGAGGTGTCCATGCGTCACACACTCTCGACGCCGTCTGCTTGTCCAGTCGGAGCTGCGACGTCATCGAATCGCAACAATTCCGTGCTGAGTGCCTATTGCCGTTGACGAAGCTCGACCCGTCGAATCTTGCCTGAGACTGTTTTCGGCAGCTCGTCCACGAACTCGATGTGGCGCGGGTACTTGTACGGGGCGGTTTGGGCTTTGACGTGTTCCTGAATTTCGGACGCCAGGGCGTCTGAGCGCTCGTGTCCAGGAGCCAAAATGACGAAGGCCTTCACCACTTCGCCCCGTACGTCGTCGGGTACACCAATGACAGCGGTCTCGGTCACCGCCGGGTGTTCCATGATGACCGACTCGACTTCGAACGGTCCGATGCGGTAGCCGGCGGAGATGATGACGTCATCGTCTCGGCTCTGGAACCAGAAGTATCCATCGCCGTCGACGTAGGCTCGATCGCCGGTTAGGTAGTAGTCGCCCACGTGGGCATTGGCCGTTGCTTCTTCGTCCCGCCAATATTCGGTGAACAGCCAGCGGGGTCGCTCCGGCTTCACTTTGACGGCGATTTGGCCCTCGGAATCCGGGGGCAGGGGATTTCCGTGCTCGTCAACCACCGCCACGTCCAGTCCGGGCGTCGGCTTGCCCAGAGCACCCGGCTTGATGTTCATGCACGGGTAGTTGGCCAGCAGGTTGACAGTCTCGGTCTGCCCGTATCCGTCGTGAATTTCGGTGCCGGTAGCGGCTTTCCACGACTCGAACGTTTCCGGGTTCAGCGCCTCGCCGGCGGCAAGACAGTGGCGAAGACTGGAGAAGTCATAGGTGCTCAAGTCTCGAACCACGAAGTTGCGGTAAATGGTTGGGGGAGCGCAGAAGACGGTGACTCCGTGGTTCACGATCATTTGGAGCATCTGATCGAAGTCCGGTTTGCCCTGGGCGTTCCAGGCCATAACGGTGGCGCCCAGCGCCCATTGTCCAAACAGCTTTGACCAGGCGGCCTTGGCCCAGCCGGTGTCGGACACACCCCAGAAAACGTCGTCCGGACCGAGGTCCTGCCAGTAACGGGCGGTGATCTGATGGCCGATCCCGTACGACGCCTGGGTGTGCAACACCATCTTTGGGTTACCAGTGGTGCCGGAGGTGAAGTAAATCAGAAGAGGGTCGGTCGAGGCCGTCGGCTCGACGTCCGGTTCAGTAGCCGGGGAAGCGTTGCGGGCTTCGTCAACGTCGACCCAGCCGTCAGCCGAGACGGTGGTGCCGGAGCTGATGACCATCGTGGTGGTCAACGACGGGCACTGGCCTCGAATCTCGTCGATCTTGGCCATTCCGTCGGCGTCGGTCACCACCACCGAGGCTTCCGCCTTGTTGATGCGGTATTCGATGTCTTTCGGCTTTAGCTGTGTGGTTCCCGGCATCGGGATGGCTCCGAGCCTGATGGCTCCGAGGACGGTGTCGTACCAACCGATGACCCGGGGGAGCATGACGAAGACCCTGTCGCCTTTGCTCACTCCGGCGTCGGCCAGAACCTGAGCGACCTGCATAGTGCGGTCCCGAAGCTGAGCGAAGGTGTAGGCGTCGCCCTGTTCGCCGTCAGGGGAAACCATCAGAAGCGCGTTGGCTTCGGGGCGTTCGGCCGCCTGAGCATCGACAACATCCCGGGTGGCGTTGAAGATCTCGGGAACGTCCAGCGTGAACGCTTCCCGTTCCTGCTCGTAGTCGGTCATGTTGGCCATGACAATCACCCCTTCTGCTCTCTGCCTACTGAGCGCAATCTCAGTGCCGTCTTACTGCCGGCTTTCTGCTGTCTTGTTGCCGCTACCTATTGTGCTCTTCGAGTGTCGCTATTCGCTCATCGTCGTAGCCGATCGAACGAAAGATCTCACCTGTGTGGTCACCCAAGCCGGCTGGTGGCTGGAACAGGCCCGGCGATCCCGATCGAAAATAGATGGGATCTTTCACGTTGACACAAGCCCCTTCTGTCGGGTGCTCGTAGCTCTCAAGGAACCCGACGCTCTTGAAATGCGGATCATCGCCGATGTGCTCCAGGTCGACCACCGGGACCGCTGGAATCGAGTGCTCATCGCAAAGCTCCATCCACTCGGCCGTTGTCTTGGTCCTCACAACTTCATCCAACAAGCCATAGAGCTCGTTGACGTTGGTGATGCGGGCGTTGACGGTGGAGAAACGGGGGTCGTCGGCGTACTGCGAAAGGCCGGCCAGACGAAAGAAGTCCAGCCAGTTGCGGTCGCTGTAGGGAAGGATGCACACCCAACCGTCTGCCGACTGTCTCGGTCGTCGGTGTTTGGTCCGCAACCGGAGATAACTGAACCCGCCCTCCGGTGGGTCGAACGTGTGCCCGCTCAGGTGCTCGACCAGATTGAACGCCGCCATTGTTTCCGCCATGGGCACTTCGATGAAGTCGCCTTCACCGGTGGTGGCCCGCCGGTAAAGGGCACCCAACACGGCGTAGGCGATATGCATGGCCACCACTTTGTCGGCGATGATGCTGGGCATGAACTTGGGTTCGTCATCGAGCCAGGTGAACATCGACGCCAGTCCTGACGCCGCCTGGATGACATCGTCATAAGCCGCCTTGCGGGCATAGGGGCCGTCACTGCCGAACCCGGTTGCCGAGCAGTAGACCAGGTCCGGTCGATGGGCCCGTAGGTCGTCGTCGGTGACTTTCAGCGAGGCCAGTGCCTTCGGCCTCACGTTGGTGACGAAGGCGTCTGCGGTAGCGATCAAATCGCAGAGAGCGGTGTGACCCTCGGGCGTCTTGAGATCGAGGACAACCGACTTCTTGTTTCGGTTGACCCCCATCGAGAATCCCCCCATCTTGGGGTTTCGCTTCGGGTCGAAGTCGCGCATGAAATCCCCACCCGGCGCTTCAACTCGGATGATCTCGGCCCCCATATCGGCCAGTGCCCGGGTTGCCAGCGGTGCCATCACCACGGTTGCCAACTCAACGATGCGGACACCGGCAAGCGGCCCCGGTCCATGCGTAGCCATAGCGGACAATGGTTACCTACCTCGATGGTCAGCACCAAACCGTTGACCCCGAACCGAGCGATTAACGTCGCCGGGCCCGGCGTTTGCGGCGTAGAGTTGGTGGTTCGGGCCTGTAGCTCAGTGGTTAGAGCAGGCGACTCATAATCGCTTGGTCGTGGGTTCGAACCCCACCGGGCCCACGTTTTGACGCCGAAGGCGTCAAATTCGAGTTTCGGCGCAACCCTTCCGGGTTGCTTGCCGAAACGTCGGGCAGCTGTACGTCGGGGAGTTGCCGTTCATTCAGACTCGAGTTTCGGCGCAACCCTTCCGGGTTGCTTGCTGAAACGTCGGGCAGCTGTACGTCGGGGAGTTGCCGTTCGCTCTCTGTGGGTTTACGGCACCGAGTGTCTGGAGTGGGCTAGGGTCGGTGACATGGTTGCGGCAATTGGGGATACCCCGTACAACATCGTCCTGGTTCTTCACATCCTTTCGGCTCTGGTGGCGTTCGCTCCGGCGTTTGTCCACCCGCTGCTGATCCAGCAGTCCAAGGGGATGGATACCGGTTCGCGTCAGGCGTTGCTCGGCCACCTGATGGGCAACGGCCGCCGGATGTACGGACCGGCCCTGATCATCAACGGGTTGCTGGGATTCGCTCTGTCGGGAATGTCAGGCGGAATCTACGCCCTCAGCCAGACATGGTTGATTGCCGCCATCGTCGTCTGGATCGCCATGAACGGCCTCATCCACGCCGTTCTCATCCCGGCTGAGCGGGCCATGTCGAATGGCGATGACTCAGCCGAAGCCCGGTTCGATAAAGCCGGTCCGGTTGTGGCCATCCTGCTGGTGATCATGCTGATACTGATGGTGTTCAAGCCCGGCGTTTAGGGAAAGGCCCGACCTAGCGGCCGGTCCAAGTCCACCAGGTCTTCCGCAGGGCGAAGGCCAGACACAGCGCAAGTGACGCTCCGAAGCCGATGATGGCGATTATGGGTACCGCAGGTCGGGTCGCCGTGGTTGTCGGCTGCTGTGCCTACACTCCGGGGTTGTGTCCGCCGCCGACGTCTCTGGTCACGCCGCCCCTGGGACCCACTCCCAGTCGTCTCAGCCTGGTTTCAGTGCGTCCCGCCAGTTCGTGGTTCGCTACCCGCGGCGGCGAGACGACGGTGTGGAAACGCCCCGTCTGGATAAAACCCGGGCATACATCGAACTGGTGAAGCCGGCGTACAGCCGATTCCGGCAGCGACTGGTCGGTTGGAGCGATCCTGGAACGCCTCGGACAGCTCCGGCGGATGGACCGGTCAATATCGGCCTTCTGACCTTTCCCAATTCGGGAACCTCGTGGTTTGCTCGAGTTGCCATGGTGGCGACGGGGATTTGTCGCCACACCGTTTACCGGGATGAGTCCAGACGTCCGGTGGAAAGCAGGGGAGTGTTCGCCCTCCATCCCGGCGGCGGCGCATCGCTGCCGGCCGACGAAGATCCGATTCTCATCAAGTCGCACGTCCGGTTCTTCGCCGGTGCCCTTAATGAGTGCGTCGTTGAGCGAAGCCTGGCTGAGCTTGCCGTTGAGTGGAGCCGCCATCTTCCTGAATTGTCGGGAGCGCTGCGTCTTGTCCGAAACCCGGTTGACAACGTTCGGGCCCGCTACCACCACTACGTCAAAAAGACCGACGCGTCGGGCGGCCTGACTCCCGTTTCATTCTCTGAGTTCCTCACTGATGACATCACCAACTACTTGCTTTGGCACACCTGCTGTGATCTGACTCTTAGCGGCCGGGTGCTGTCACTGGACTACGACCGGTTGCTGGCCGGCGATGTCGGGACCTTCCAGTCCGCTCTCCGTTACGCCGGCCACCGGATCGAAGACCTCGACGTCGCCACGGCACTGGCTACTCATCCTCCCAAGTACCCGCCCGGGGATGACAGCGATAGAGAATCTGAGCCTGAACGCCTACCGGTGCACCTCGACACGTACAGCGTTGACGACTTGATCTGGCTGGCCGAGCGACTCAACGACTGGGTCGACGAGCTCGAAAAGTCATACGGAATACAGCCGTTTCGCTCTAGTCTCGATGATAATGGAAGACGCTTCTCCAACCTCGACTGATCAGCTCACAGCCGAGCTGCCCAAGGCCTACGTCCCCGCCGACGTGGAGTCGATCGTTCGCGACCGGTGGTTATCGGGCAACGTCGGTGCCGCCCTATCTCAGCCGCCGAGCGGTGAGGACACCTACTCGGTGGTTATCCCGCCCCCCAACGTCACGGCGGCACTGCATCTCGGCCATGCGCTGAACAACACCCTCCAGGACGTTTTGATTCGCTACCACCGGATGTCAGGCGATCACACGCTGTGGATGCCGGGTACCGACCATGCCGGTATTGCCACCCAAACCGTTGTTGAGAAGCGACTGTTGGCCGAAGGCACTCGTCGAGTCGACATGGGCCGTGAGGCGTTCATCGCCAAGACCCAAGAGTGGAAAGACGAGTACGAGGCCATCATCCTCGATCAGCTGCAGTCGATGGGAGCGTCCTGCGACTGGGCCCGTAACCGTTTCACCATGGACGAGATGTGTGCCACCGCCGTCCGCCACGCCTTCTACCAGTTCTTCGCCGACGGCCTGATCTACCGCGGCAAGCGGTTGGTCAACTGGGATCCGGCCACCCAAACCGCCCTCTCCGACGATGAAGTCGAGATGGAAGACGTCGACGGCTACATGTACTACCTCAAGTACCCGCTGACCGACGGCTCCGGTACGGTCACCGTGGCCACCACCCGCCCGGAGACGATGCTGGGCGACACGGCGGTTGCCGTCAACCCGGCCGATCCTCGGGCCGAAGAGCTTCGAGGCAAATCGATTGATCTCCCAATCGTTGATCGGGTCATTCCCATTGTCGAAGACGACTACGTGGTCATGGCAGACCCTGAGAGCAGCGACGCCAAGGCCCAATACGCCAGCGGCTTTTTGAAAGTCACTCCCGCCCACGACACCAACGACTGGGACATCGGCCAGCGTCACGACCTGCCGGTCATAAACATCTTGGGTCCTGACGGAGCGGTGTCGGCCAGTCATGGCTGGCTCGACGTGTCCGATGAGGCCCGCCAGTTTGTTGGCCAATCACGCGAGGACGCCCGACAGGGCATCGTCGACTGGTTCGAGGCCAACGGATTACTGGAAGGCAAACGGGCCTACACCCACTCGGTCGGTCACTCCTACCGCAGTCACGTTCCCATTGAGCCGTGGCTGTCCGACCAATGGTTCGTGGCCGTGACCGACGACCGACTTCGAGGTTCGGCCCTGCGAGCGCAAAACGCCGAGCAGGCTCCACCGCTGCCGGACGACGTCGCCCCCCGCACCGATGCCGATGGTGACGGCGGGATGACCTTCTATCCCGATCGTTATGCCCGGACCTACCACAGTTGGCACGACAACATTCGTGACTGGTGCATCTCCCGTCAGCTTTGGTGGGGGCACCAGATTCCGGTATGGCTACGTACGGTCTCCTATGAGGACGCAAGTCCAGAAACCAAAGCTGCTCTTGACGGCGCCGAGGTCGATCAGCCGGCTGCTGTTGAGAGTCGTTGGACCGCGGCCGGAGCCGCTCATTCGGCTCGCCGGGTCACAGAAGACGAGATTGAGGACGCCATCTGCGTTCCACCGCCATCGACGCTTTCTCGCGTCGCCAATAATTCGGAGTTCGCCGACGAGAACGAACTGACAGCCGCCCTGGAGGAGGCCGGTTTCACCCGGGACCCCGACGTGCTCGACACGTGGTTCTCGTCCGGACTGTGGCCGATGTCAACCATGGGCTGGCCGTGGCCCGAGGACTATCCGGAGACCGTCGGCCTGCTCGACAGCTACAACCCGACGTCGGTCCTGATGACCGCTCGAGAGATCATCACACTGTGGGTCAGCCGAATGACCATGTTCAACCGCTACTTCATGGACGGACGGTTGGCCTTTGATGAGGTCTTCATTCACGCCATGATCCAGGACGGTCACGGTCAGAAGATGTCCAAGAGTTTGGGCAATGGGTTGGACCCCAGGGACATCATCCACAGTCATGGTGCCGACGCGCTTCGGTTCACGCTGGTCCAGATGACGACCGACACCCAGGATGTTCGAATGCCGGTCGACATGATCTGCCCTTACACCGACCAATCGTTCACCCCGGAGTTCATCACCAACAAAGCGGGGTACGTCGTTGCTGCTCCCATCCAGGAGTCGCCGTTCGAGAAGGGCAAACAGATGGCTTCGGCCTACGGCGTGGCCGTCGGCGAGATCACGCCCAGCGATGATTTACCTCTGGCCCGCAACATTTCGCCCAAGTTCGATCAAGGGCGCAACTTCGCCAACAAGGTCTGGAACGTCGTCCGCTTCGCCCTCGGCCGCATAGAGTCCGACGGCGCAAACGCTGAGTCGTTGACTGTCGACTTGTCGGCTGAGGCCGGCGAAGTGTCGTTTGCCGATCGATGGATTATCGCCCGCCTGGCCGAGACCTTGGACACCATCGATGGTGCGTTGAGCAACTACCAATTCAACGTCTACGCCGACACGCTGTATGACTTTATTTGGCGTGACGTCAGCGACCGCTACCTGGAAGCAATCAAGCCGACCGTCGACGACAATCGCTCACAGCAGGTCGTTCTCGGGGCCGTCCTTGATGCCGCTCTGCGGCTCCTGCACCCGGTGGCACCCTTCGTCACCGAGGCGCTGTGGCCGCAGGTTCGGGCCGCCCGAATCGGCCAGATCAAAGGCGTCGCACTCCCCGACAGCGATCTGATGGCCGAGAGCCGTTGGCCCGAGGTTGCGGCCGGAGTAGTCGACCGCTCTGCCGTGGACATGGCGTCAAGAGCTGATCACCTGATCAGCGCTATTCGAGGGGTTCGGGCCGAGCGCAACGTCAAACCAAGGCAGATGGTCACTCTGCACTGCCCCGCTCCCGTGCTGGAACTGATTGGTGCCACCGACGGCATGATCGAGTCGCTGGCCGGCGTCGAGTCGGTTGTTGGCTTTGATGACGGTGAGCGCCCGACCGGCGCCAGCCCCATTGCTTTCGAAGGTTCTGAAATCTTGGTGTCGGGTTTGGTCGAAGCCATGGATCTTGATGCTGAGAAGGCTCGGCTGAACAAGGTGATTGAGGCTAAGGGCAAGCAGATCGCCGGATTTGAGGGTCGCCTGTCGAATCCGGGCTATGTCAATAACGCCAAGCCAGAGTTGGTTGAGGAGACCCGCCAATTGTTGGAGGCTGCCAAGGGTGATCGCACCGCAGCTGAAGCTGCGCTGGCCGCACTTGGCTGAGCGGGATCGCAAGCGAGGTAGAGGAGAAGGAATGAAGGTCGGAGACAAGGTCGAAGCGTTCACGCTCGACGACCAGGACGGCAACTCGGTTTCGCTCGAGTCGCTGCTCACCGGGCCACTGGTGATGTACTTCTACATCAAGGCCATGACCCCTGGTTGAACCAAGGAGAGCTGTCACTTCCGCAATTTGAGCTCGGAGTTTGATGAACTCGGAGCGTCCATCGTGGGAGTGTCGCCCGATCGGTCTGATCGGCAGAAAGAGTTCGCTGAAGCGAACCGCCTTGGTTTTCCTCTGTTGGCTGACACCGACAAGTCGGTGGCCAAGCAGTTCGGCTTGACCCGCCTTGGCCCGCTACCCATCAAACGGGCCACGTTTGTTATTGACGCCGATGCAACAGTGCTGGCGGTCATCAAATCTGAAACGAGTATGACTGCTCACGCTGATGAAGCGTTAGAGGTGCTGCGAAACCGGGATGCCTAGGATCTACACCTGGCCATCCCTGCTGGAAGCTTTCTAGCTTGGGGTGAAGCTGGCCTGCATGTGCTTGATGCCGTGAATGAAGCTGGTCATCAGCAAGTCGGGTGGCCCGCTGGCCTCGATATCAGGTAGCCGGGTGAACAGTTCGCGGAACATCACCGTGATCTCCCGGCGAGCCAGGTGGGCGCCGAGGCAAAAGTGGGGCCCTGGTCCGCCGAACCCTATATGCGGGTTGGGGTTGCGGGTGATGTCGAATCTGAGCGGGTCATCGAACACCGCTTCGTCCCGGTTGGCGGCCAGGTAGAACATGCAAAGCTTGTCGCCCTCGGCGATCTTCTGCCCGCCGAGTTCAGTGTCTCGAGTGGCAGTTCGACGCATGTAGGTGACGGGGCTTGAGAGCCGCACGATTTCCTCAACCGCTGACGCGGCGTAGGTTTCGAAGTCGCTTTGCCACAGTTGTCGTTGGTCGGGGTTGTCGGTGAGATAGCGAAGCCCCCAGCTGATGGCGTTGCGGGTCGTTTCGTTGCCGGCCACCACCAGCAGAATGAAGAAGCTGGCCAAATCGCTCACCGAGAGCTGGTCGTCCTCTAACTCGGCATTCACCAGAATAGAGGTCAGGTCGGTGCCGTCCCCGCCTCGTTTTCTTTCGGCCACCTCGGTCATCAGGTTGGACAGGCCTTCGCCTGCTGTGAGCAGCGCGGTGAGGATGTCGGCCTCCTTGTCGACGTACTCAGGGTCGGACGCTCCCAGAATGATGTTGGTTTGGTCGAACACAAACTCGTACTGCGACTCCGGTATGCCCATGAGGTCGCACACGATCTTGAGGGGGAGCGCGGCCGCCACATCGACCACAAAGTCGACCTCGCCCCGATCGGCGATCCCGTCGACGATGCCGGCAGCGATTTCCTGGACCGAGTCTTCGAGCCGCTTCATCACTCCCGGGGTGAACCCGGCGGACACGATACGGCGAAGACGGGCGTGCCTCGGGTCGTCCATGGCGATCATGGAGTTGAAGTATTCGACGAATTCCATCGGCAGGTCGGTGACGGTAATGCCGGAGGCCGAGCTGAAGGTCTCCGGATTCTTCGACATGTGCAGAATGTCGGCGTGGTTGGTGA
>JAHDFR010000077.1:0-7774 GCA_020628065.1 Acidimicrobiales bacterium | reverse complement strand
CGTCCGGACCTCGGTTACCGCAGAGTAGTCCGAAGCCCGGCTACGGCAAAGGTCGAGCGTTGGTTACATCGAACAGCTGAAGCGATCGACCGGTAACCAGATGACCGGCGGCTTCTCGCCAAGTGGCCATGTGGTCACTGGCGGCGTGGGCGGCAAGAGCATCGGCATCTTCCCAAAGCTCATAGAGACGGATCACCGAAGGGTCGTCACCGTCTTGAGTGAAGACATAGGCGTGACAGCCGTCTTCCGCCCTGGACTCGGCCATCATGACTCGGGCATGAGTCATGAACTCGTCGTAGTTTTCTGGGGCGATGGTGACGGTACCGGCGATGATCTGCATTCATAAGGCCTTTCATACGAGCTGACGGTCACCAAGCGTTACACATCGCAGCTCGCCGTTCCACTATCAACCGACCCGGTGCCTATCAAACCGCCCGGTGGCCATCAACCCACCCGGTGAGATCGCCAGCGCTGTGACCTGAATCGCGGTACCGGGGTTGGAGGGGCACAACCACCCACCTATGGCACGAAACCGTGAGAGATCTGGCACAACCTTGAAACAGAATGGCAAACCTCCGCAAATACAGGCCCTCATTCCTCTAGCCTGGAACATAGTTACCGACCAGTCGGTTTGAACATCCGAACATCTTTTAGGGAGCTCGCATGGCTAAACAACGATCGAGCTTCGCAAAGTTGCAGCGGGACAAGGCTAAGAAAGAACGTGCAGCCAACAAGCGCGCCGAGCGCCGTGACCGCAAGACCAGTGACAGCGAAGTAGCCGTACTCGAAGACGAAGACACCGATGCCGTATCAATGGTGTCCGGCGACGGCGAGCCCTCGCCCCAGGAGCTTTTGGCTCTGGTCGAGGACCTTCACAAGCGCTTGGCCGCAGGCGTAATCTCCGAAGAGGAGTTCGAAGAGGCCAAGGTCGAGCTGTTCGCCCGGCTGCAGTCCTAGGAATCCCGGTACAAGTAGCCGGGACTAGACAACACAGTGGGGGCACCGCACTCGTCGGAACCGAGCAGGCTCTGGCAGAAGTGGAGAGAACGGGTTGACCTGGACGAGTATGACGCTCGTTTCGACCACATGGCGGCTGCCGGCGACAACGTCCATGGCGAGGCCGACTTCATAGAGTCGCTTCTTCCCGGCCTGGAGCTGGAGTCAAACACCTGTCGGATGCTTGATACCGGTTGCGGGACCGGGAGAGTTGCTGTCGAGCTGTTGCGCCGTGGTTACTCTGTGACCGCCGTCGACAATGACATCGACATGCTCAAAAGAGGCGAGGCGAAGTCGGCCGAAGTCGAGTGGAAGCTTGCTGACATCAGCCGCGACCCGCTCGGTGGCCCCTACGACGTCGTGTACATGACCGGCACTGTTCTCGTCTTCGTGGAGCCCACGAGACGGCATTTGGTCATTTCGAATATTGTCCGCGCGCTCGCTCCCGGCGGCTTGTTGATCAGCGGAACCGGCTTCGCTCCGGCGTTCAGCCTGGACGGCTATGACGACTGGTGTCGGCGGGCCGGCCTTCGTCTTTTCGATCGCTACAGCACCTGGGACGGCGAGCCGTTCCTACCGGGCGGAGACTACGCGGTATCGGTTCACAGATTGCCCAACTTGGTCTGAATTCGCTTGGCGCTGACTTTGGCCTGGCCGGCTGTTGAGCGGGGTCGCAGGTGCTGGGCAAAATTTTGGACCCGAAGTTCTTCCAGCTCCCAGGTGACGGCCTCCAACTCTACGGTCATACCATGTTGAGCTACCGCTTGGCTGTACGCCTGCTCGACGGTGACGCTCTCAGCCGCCTGTCGACTGTCTTTGCTCGGGTTGTCGGGCAGCTGCTGTAGCCGATGCTCCAGTGCCGCGAGGTAGCGTTCCATGTCGCCCAGCTTTGGTAGACCGATGCCGGACAGAAACCCGGGGTAGGCCAAGCGGTTGAAGTGGTTTCTGGCGTCGAGCACCGATGTCTCGAGTGAGGCTGCACCACGCAAGGCGGTTAGGCGTTGATCGATGGAGGAAGCCGAGGGAACCAGATTCTCGCAGTGGCTGCACACCGTTTCCAGCAGGTCATTCAGCTGTGAGCGGCCGCTGTCCACAAGTGACGTGAAGCCCTGCTCGGTCCAGGCCGGTCCACCGTTGGCCACAATCAACTCGTCAAGACAGACGTTGAGAATGTCGTTGTACCAGTCGGCCTTGGGTTGAACGACGTCGGTCAGCATGATCAGCTTGACCCGATCCGAGAGCAGACCGTCGATCTTGCGGATGGGGGAGGGCAGCTGCAGACGAAGAAGTCGTCTGGTCCCTCCCCACATTTCTTCCTGCTGGCGGTGCTCATCGGCCAAGAGTCGGACAGCTACGACTCCGTCTTCGTCGACCAGCGCCGGGTAGGCCCGAACCTGGCGGCCACCCGATGTTGTATTGAAGACCATGGGTAGAGGACCGAAATCCCAGCTGGTTACTTGATTACGCTCGGGTGAACCGTTCTGTTGTGCCAGGGCGGCCAATGCCGTCTCGGTTTGACCAACGATCAGCTTCTGCACGGCTTCAAGGCTCTTGCCTTCGGCCAGTAGATTTCGTTCGCCGTCGATGACTCTAAACGTTGGCCGCAGATGCGGTGCCAGCCGAGAGGTGTTGAAGTCGGTTGGTCTGACAGTGACCCCGGTTTGTGCACTCAGAGTCGTCGCTATCGCTTCGGTCGGGGGTCGGTCAATGTCGAATCGGTTGGTCGAGTCAGCCAGCGCAACTTCCGCCGCGTCGTCCAGGGGTGCCAGCTGTTTACGTAGGTCCTTCGGCAGCGTTCGGAGCAGCTGGGTAACCAGTTCGGTTCGCATTCCGGGTACCAGCCAAGCGAAGGGCGCGTCATCGAGTTGGCCCGCCAACTCAACCGGAATGTGAACGCTGAGGCCATCGAGGTGGCTGGCTTGATCAAACAGGTAGGCCAACTCGAGCGATCCGTCGCGGTGGGGCCAGGTGTCGGGAAATCCGGCCAGGCGTTCCAGGTCCTGGGGTTCGAGGACATCTGACATTTCCGCTGTCAACACCGCTCGATCGCTTGGCTCCTGCTTGCGTCGCCAGCGACGGAACGCCGCCAGCGAAGTGATGTGTTGCGGTAACCGTTGATCGAAAAAGTCAAACAGCTTGTCGGTGTGGCCTTTGGCGTTGCGTTGACGGAATCGGTCTTCGATGGCATCGAGGCGCAGCGTGAGATCACGGTTGTGTTCGGCGAACGGTTCGTCGATCTCCGCGTCGCCCAAAACCAGGGCGTGGTGAATGAACAGTTCTCGGGCGAGCGGTTTGTTCACCCGACCGACGGTGATCCGTCGCCCGCTGACGATCGGCAGTCCATAGAGGCTGACTCGTTCAATGGTGTAGGCCACACTGTCGGTGGCATCCCACACCGGGTCGTCGTACGTGCGCTTGATGAGGTAGTGGCCTGCGTCTTCAATCCAGGCCGGATCAACCGGGCCGAGGGTGTGAGCCCAGAGCTGGCCGGTTTCCACCATTTCGGCGGCCATCACCCACTGCGGTCCGCTTTTGGCCAGCACCGATGACCGTCCGATTCGGAACCGGCTACCCCTGGTGCCCAGGTACTCGGCCGGTCGACGGTCGGAACCCCGACGGCCGGAACCGCCTTTGGTCGATTTCTTGGTCTCGCGCTGGTCCTTCAGTCCGACCTGGGCCAGCAAACCGGTTAGTAGACAGCGATGAATGGTGTCTCGGTGAGCTTTGCTCGGGCCGGGCGACCGATAGTCGAGTTCCTTGACTGTGCGGCGCAGTTGGCGAACGGTGTCCTGCCATTCTCTTACCCTCATGTAGTTGAGGAACTCTTGGCGGCAACGTCGACGGAACTGGTTGCCGGACAGCTTGCTGCGGTTGCGTTCCAGGTGCCGCCACAGTTTGAGCAGCGTGATGAAGTCCGAGCGGTCGTCGACGTAGCGGGAGTGGAACTGGTTGGCTTCGGTCAGCTTGTCCTGTGGTCGCTCTCGTGGGTCCTGGACTGATAAGGCAGCCACGATGATGGTCACCTCGTCGAGGGCGTCACGATCGACGGCCTCGATGATCATGCGGGCGAACCGAGGGTCGATGGGGAATCGGGACAGCTCCCGTCCCATTTCTGTGAGCCAGCCGTCCGTGCCGTGCCGCTCGGGGTCGAGAGCGTCCAGCTCCTCCAGCACGGTGACGCCGTCTCGGATGGATTGGTTGTCCGGTGGCTCGACGAAAGGAAACTGCTCGATGTCGCCCAAGCCCAGCGAGGCCATCTGCAGGATTACCGACGCCAAGTTGGTTCGCTGGATCTCCGGTTCGGTGAACTCCGGGCGGCCGAGGTAGTCGGCCTCGCTGTACAACCGGACACAGATGCCGGGCCCGATCCGGCCACAACGTCCGGCCCGCTGGTCGGCCGATGCTTGAGAGACCGATTCGATCGGTAGGCGCTGGACTTTGGTCCGCTTGTTGTAGCGGGAGATGCGGGCCAGGCCGGTGTCGATGACAAAGCGGATGCCGGGAACCGTCAACGAGGTCTCGGCCACGTTGGTGGCCAGGACCACTCGGCGCCCGGAGTGTGATCGAAAGATCTTCTGCTGCTCAGATGAGGAGAGCCGGGCGTACAGGGGCACAATCTCAGTGTTGTGCAGGTTGAGTGCCTCGATCTCCTCCGTTGCTTCGCGAATGTCTCGCTCACCGGCCAGGAACACCAAGATGTCGCCGTCGTCTTCGCGCAGCAGTGATCGAACCGTCCCGGCTACGCCTTCGGCCAGTGTTTCGTAACCCTGTCCGTTGGGGCGCCGGTCGGCTGAGCCGTAGCCTTCGTCGCTGTTCAACGGTTGGTATCTGACATCGACGGGAAAGGTCCTGCCCGAAACTTCAATTACTGGTGCACCGTCGAAGTGGTCGGAGAAGCGTTCAGTGTCGATAGTGGCCGAAGTGATGATGATGTGAAGGTCGGGGCGTCGGGGTAGCAGCTGTTTGAGGTAGCCGAGGAGGAAGTCGATGTTGAGACTTCGTTCGTGAGCCTCATCGACGATGATGGTGTCGTACTTGGACAGCGTTCGGTCCCGCTGTAGTTCGGCCAGCAGAATGCCGTCGGTCATCAACTTGACCACCGTGTTCTGTCCCACCCGGTCGTCGAAGCGCACGGCGTAGCCGACCTGGTCGCCAAGCGAGGTTTCGGTCTCGTCGGCCACCCGCTGGGCGACCGCTCGGGCGGCCAGTCGACGAGGCTGGGTGTGGCCGATAATGCCCTTGGTGCCACGACCGGCCTGGACGCACAACTTCGGCAGCTGCGTGCTCTTGCCCGAACCGGTTTCACCGGCCACCACCAAGACCTGGTTGTCCCGAATGGCTTCGACCAGTTCGTCTCGACGTTCGGTTATGGGGAGTTCAGGCGGCAGTCGTTGCCAGGACGGCGAGTCGACTAGTAGTCGTCGATCCATGTGGGGGCGTAGTCGAGCAGGAACTCGCTGACGGCATGACACCGATCGAAGACTTCACACATCGACTCTTGGTTCATGAACAGCTCGTCGAGGCTGAGTTCCAGTGGGGCGGTGATGGAGAGCGATCGCTCGGCGGCGTCGGTGACTTCGGCGGTGGAGTCGATGGCCGATACCCGCAACGGCAGCTCGGCACCACCGATGCCGGCCAGTTCGGTGGCCAATACCAACAGGTCGGGGGCGTTGAGTAGCGGCGGCAGAGCCCAGGTGAATACCAGGGGGAGGCTGAGTCCTGAAACCGGCTCGGCGTCCTCAGGCAACGAAATCAGGTGATCTTCGAACGCCAGCGTCGTGCGCGGGTCGAGGTCGATGGACAGGTGCAGATCCAACGGGCCACCGCAGGCCCGCTCGGGATGAAGATCGACTTCCCAGGCTTGACGCATCGAGTACGTTTCGATGAAGTGGCGCTCATCGTGAATGTGAAACTGATGCTGCATCGCGTGGTCCTTCAGGTCAGCTACGAACCCGGGAACATCGATTACGGCCAACGTTGACAGCTCCTTGTAGAGGTAGCAGCAGCCGGTGCCTGCGCCGAACCGCAGTTTACCTGGATTTCAGTCTCGGCCCAGCCGAGTAGCGAGCGTCACCTCAGCGGTGGCCACCGCCGTGCCCTATGGTCTCCGAGCGTGGTGTAGGTGGCCTAGAGTGGTCGGCGATGAGCCACGCCGACCCGAGCGCCGATCTGAGTGCGGACCGTCTCCTTGAGCTGTTCGCCTCCCTCTCCGATGAAGTGACCGAAGCCTTGCGTGGGCTTGATGATTGGTCTCCGTCGGGAGCCAAACCGGGTCAATACAAACACGATGTCGTGGCGGATGACATTGTTCTCTCGGGGCTTGGTGAGGTCGGCTTGGCGGTGCTGAGCGAGGAGTCAGGGGTGGTCGGGTCGGGCCCGATCACCGTGGTGGTTGATCCGGTGGACGGGTCGACCAACGGTTCGAGGGGGCTGCCGTGGTTCGGCGCCAGCTTCTGTGCTGTCGACGCCGACGGACCGTGGGCGGCGTTGGTACGAGACTTGGCCGATGGTCAAACCTTCACCGCCGTGCGGGGCCAGGGGTGGGCTTGGGACGGTGGCCGCTGGCCGAAACGCCCCGGCCGGCCCTCGCAGTGTCGCCAGTTGGGCTCGGCGTTGGTGTCATTCTCCGGTCTGCCCCGAAGCCACGGTGGTTGGCGACAGTTCCGGACGTTCGGTGCCGCCGCCTTGGATATGTGCGCCGTAGCCACCGGTTCGTTTGATGGTTTTGTCGACACCGACCGGGCTCACGGAGTGTGGGACTATCTGGGAGCGATGTTGGTATGCCAGGAAGCCGGTGCCGTGGTGACCGACGGGGACGACCAGGACCTGGTGACATTGGATCATCAGGCCAGACGGGCACCTATTGCGGCGGCCACACCGGAGCTGTTGGAGCAGCTGGTGACCATGCGACTCGGCTGGCAGTAGCGAAGCGTCGACGACACATTCGCCTTCGGAGGGCTACCCGCCTAGCTGTCGCAGGTGATAGCGAGCGAAGCCGGTATGGCTCGTTGCGGAGCTCGCACGTCCAACACCACGGTTTCGGCCGTGAGCGTGTTGTCGTCAACCGACCAGTTGATGGCGCCTTCGCTTGAAAGCCACAGCCGTTCGTTCGCCGGGCGTTCCAACTCGGATTCAACTCCGGCCGCCATGGTGATGGTGCGACTCGACGCTGACAACCAGAACGGTTCGCCGTTGATGACGCCCGGGCCGGCAACCACAAAGTCACTATCGGAGATCGTGCACGTCGAGGCCTCGAACGCGTAGCTGTCGGACCCGATGGCGATCTCACCTCGGCTACTTGCAGCGGCTTCCGATCCAGCCATGAACGAAGCCAACCCAACCACCAGCACCAAAGCCAGGGCGACGGCGAAAACCAGAAATGATGAGGGTTTGGATTCGGCCTGCACGTCGTGGGGGTTGCTGCCGATCCGGTTGGTCGGTGTAGTCATGATGTATTGGATACGTCGGAGGCGCCTGCCATTTGAAGCGCGTTCGGTACCAATTTCAACTGTACGACACCAACTATGTCGTACAGTTTCCGTTGGATTGCAGCCCGGTGAAGAATCCCGTGCCCCCTGTCGATGGCTGGTCAAGAGTGCTGATCGGCCTGGGCGCTAGTACCCAGAGTCGGGGACGAAATGGGAGCGAACCGCTAACGGTGACCGGTAGAATCTGAGTCCCAGGGGCCTTGTTGGTCCTACCTGGGCGTTTAACTCAGTTGGCTAGAGTGTCTCCCTTACAAGGAGAAAGTCGGGGGTTCAAGTCCCTCAACGCCCAC
>JAHDFR010000076.1 GCA_020628065.1 Acidimicrobiales bacterium | reverse complement strand
TTCGTCGAGGATGGCGTTGGCCTCGTCGACGTTGCGCTCCAGGCACCAGTCGTTGGCGGTGGAACGCTGACCTTCGACCGGCCAGATGGTGCAGGACGCACGACCGGCGGCTCCGTACCCGACCGCTACTAGGGCGTCACGGTCGATGGCCAGCGACAGGGCACGAGCCAACTCGGGATTGTTGAACAGGATCGGGTGATCGACACCCTCGGACGGCGTGGCCGCACGGGGATCGGTCTGGTTCAAGTTGATGTGCTCGGTGTTCACGGCGAAGCCGGAAACGAGAGCGGCATTACCGGCAGCTTCCATCGGAGCAAGGATCTCCGGGGCAACCTGCAGGTTCCAGGCGTAGTCGGCCTCACCGATCTCCAGCACGGAGCGAGCGGCAGCCTCGGCGTCACCACCGCCCTTGATGGTCACTGCCTGGAAGAAGGGCTTGCCCTCTTCACGGTAGTTTTCGTTGGCTACGTAGGTGACCGTGTCCTCGGGCCGCAGCTCGGTGACGACGAACGGACCGGTACCGACCGGGGCAAAGTTCTGGTCCGAACAACCGGCGGCAGCGGCACCGACGCAGTCAGCGAACTGGGCCCGCTGAATGATCGGGTGGGTTTGGCCGACGAAGTAGGTGTAGGGGAACGGCTGCGGCTCGGTGTAGGTCACGGTTACGGTGAACTCGTCGGTGGCCTCAACCTTGTCGATGGTGGTCAGATCAAGCGAGCAACCAGTGGCCTCATCGGCGCAGTACTCGTGAGTGAACAGCACATCGTCCGAGGTGAACGGTGAGCCGTCCGACCAAACAACATCGTCCCGAAGGGTCCAGGTGATAGAAGTGAAGTCAGCCGCGATACCACCGTTGTCGACAGTCGGGATTTCTGCAGCCAGCACCGGCATGATCTGACCCGAAGGGTCGAACTTGGCCAGTGGCTCAATGACGAGCGAAGCGGCCATCAGGTCCTTGGTGCCACCGGAGAGCAGAGCGTTGGCCTGTGAGGGAGCCTGCCACTGGAGAAGAAGAAGCTCATCGCTTCCCTCTTCTTCCATGGCCTCTTCCTCTTCCATGGCCTCCTCTCCCTCTTCCATGGCCTCCTCTTCCTCGGCTTCGGCCTCTTCGCCGCCTGCGTCGGTTTCAGTGGCCTCGTCTTCTGCAGCGTCGTCGCTGGAACCACCACAGGATGCAGCAATTACAGCGAAGACGGCCAGCAGAAGCGCTAGCAATCTCAGTCTTTTCATTTGTTCATTCCTCCCTTGCCAAAATGGCTTCGGCGTATCGGGTATGTTACGGGTTACTTGGAGACTTTCAGGGCTGTTAACACAACAATCACGTTGTCTTGTGGTCAACCAGGTGGCAGGCCACATAGTGGCCGTCACCGATGTCACGCCACTCGGGAACCTCGGTCCGGCATCGCTCTTCGGCCAGAGGACATCGGGTGTTGAAAACACATCCCGGTGGTGGGTTCGACGGGCTGGGGATGTCGCCTTCCAGGATCTGCCGTTGTCTGCCGGCTTCAACCACCGGGTCGGGCACAGGTACGGCCGAATTCAGCGCCTGCGTGTAGGGATGCTGGGGATCGTCGTACAAGGCATCGACGTCGGCCAGCTCAACAATGTGACCGAGGTACATCACGGCAACCCGGTCAGCGATGTGTCTGACCATCGAGAGATCGTGCGAGATGAACAGATAGGTCAGCCCGAGCTCGTCCTGTAGCTCTTCCAGCAGATTGACCACCTGAGCTTGGATGGACACGTCGAGAGCGGCAATCGGCTCATCACAGACCACGAAGTCAGGATTGAGGGCGATGGCTCGAGCGATACCGATGCGCTGGCGCTGTCCCCCGGAGAATTCGTGGGGGTATCGGTTGGCGTGCATCGGCGACAGACCGACCTGGCTCAGCAACTCGTCAATGCGCTTCCGTTGACTTTCAGCGTTGCCCTTCCCGTGCTCGCGGAGCGGCTCAGCAATGATCGAGGCCACGGTCATACGCGGATTCAATGACGAATGCGGATCTTGGAAGATCATCTGCATTCTCGGGCGGAGCTTGCGCAGGCTCTCACCGGTGGTTTCCGTCAGCTCGATGCCATCAAAAGTTGCAGTGCCTTCGGTGGCCTGCTCCAGCTGCAGGATGACCTTGCCGGTCGTCGACTTGCCGGAGCCGCTTTCGCCCACCAGTCCGAGAGTCTCACCTTTGTATATGTCAAACGAGACACCGTCGACAGCCCGTACCGCCCCAACCTGTCGGCGGAACACGCCTTTCATAATGGGGAAATGCTTCTTCAAGCCACGTACCGAGACCAGCACTTCGCGATCGGCCCGGTCGGCCGTATCCACTGACGAGGCCGGCTCGGCGCCTTCCGCCGTCTCTTCGCTCACGGACTCAGACGTCATCTCGTGGCCTTTCGTTCTCGATATCCCACCAGCAGGCAGCTCGATGCTCAAAGCCAACAGCGGTCAGCTGCGGCGTGTCGGTGAGGCAGCGATCGAAGGCGTACTGGCATCGTGGGGCGAATGAACAACCAACCGGAGGCTTTCTCAAGCTGGGAGGCTGACCTTCGATGGTCTCAAGATCGGTTCCCTTTTGATCCAGCCGCGGAATCGAGTTCAGCAGACCCCTGGTATAGGGGTGGTGAGGCTGGGCGTACAGGTCGCCAACTCTCGCCTCTTCGACGATCCGGCCGCCGTACATGACGATGACCCGGTCGGCCAAACCGGCAACCACGCCCAAGTCGTGGGTAATCCACACGACGGCGGTACCCAACTTGGCCCTGAGATCTCGAACGATCTCGATGATCTGTGCCTGGATGGTCACGTCCAACGCAGTCGTTGGCTCATCGGCGATGATCACCTTTGGAGAGCAAGCCAAGGCGATGGCGATCATGACCCGCTGTCGCATCCCGCCGGAGAGTTCGTGCGGGTAGGCCTTCAACCGTTGTTCGGCATCGGGAATGCCGACAAGTTCGAGCAACTCGAGTGATCGGCGCCTGGCGTCGCGAGTGGTGGCGTTGGTGTGCAGCTTCAGCGATTCGCCGATCTGTTTACCAACTGTCAGGACCGGGTTGAGCGACGTCATCGGGTCCTGGAAAATGAACCCGATTTGGCCGCCTCGGACCTTTCGAAGATCCGAGGTATCCATCTCCAACAGATCGTTGCCGTCGAACATGGCTGATCCACTGACAATCTTGCCGGGAGGCATGGGAATCAGCCGCAGTAGCGACATCATCGTCACGCTCTTGCCGGAACCGCTTTCGCCTACAACGCCGAGGAACTCGCCTTGGCGAAGCTCGAAGTCAATGCCGTTCACAGCATGCACAACGCCATCCGGAGTGTGGAACTCCGTGGCAAGATTGGAAACCTCAAGCACAGCTTCGGTCCCGCTCAACCGCTCTCCCCTATTCGACTCGCGTTCTGGGCTTGAGCCATCGTAGCGGGGTGTGGAGGCGCGGATCTAGCTATGTTCCTAATTGGTAACAATCCGTTTACACAGGCCGGGCGGTCAGGGCGACCGCGACGGCCAATCCGGTGCCTAGCTGTAGCCCGCGACGATCGGTGCCGTCGCCATTGGCTGATTTTAGAAAGGCCTCCAGAGGTTGCGAGCCCGGATCCAGGCGGCAGCGGTGAACCCTCCGACGGCGATCACCCATGCCCCGCTGGCGCCATAGTCCATACATCCGGTATTGCCGGACTCGCGGCAGCGCTCAACCAGCAAGTCTGACGTTGCCTCCATGCCCCCTATCAGCGCCGCCAGCACAGCAGCGATGGCAACAAACTTGATCATCACCTTTGATCGCTTTAGCTTGCCGGCCACGATGAACAGCGGGGCGCCCAACAACAGCATGATGGCCAGAGCCTGCATTGAAGTACCTAGAAAGGTCATGTCGTCCCCCCAACCTGGATTGGTCCCAACGTCGTTGCGACATGGCGATCCTACGGTACCGACGTATCTGGTGCAGCCATTTATCGGTTACACGAAGCCCGCCGCCCGTTCCGGTTAGAGACTAAATGATGTTGTGGGCCGCGCCGTAGGGGAAGCCGGTAATGTTCTCGGCGCCGGTTTCTGTGACCACAAGGATGTCGTGCTCTCGGTAGCCACCGGCTCCCGGATTGCCTTCCGGCACCATGATCATTGGCTCCATCGAGACCACCATGCCGGGCTTGAGCTCCGTATCGATGTCTTCTCGCAGTTCAACCCCGGCTTCGCGACCGTAGTAGTGGCACAACACTCCAAAGGAGTGCCCGTAGCCGAACGACCGATATTGCAGCAGATCATTGACGGCGTAGATCTCATTGAGTTCACTGGCTATTTCACCGCACTTGGCTCCGGGCTTGATCAGCTCGAGACCCCGCTCGTGAACCTCCACGTTGATGTCCCACAGGCGAAGATGCTCGTCCGAGGCATGTTGGCAGAACAGCGTCCGCTCCAAGGCAACGTAGTACCCGAAAACCATCGGAAAGCAATTGAGACTGAGAATGTCACCCGGCTCCATGCGTCGGTTGGTGACCGGGTTATGGGCGCCGTCGGTGTTGATTCCCGACTGAAACCAGGTCCAGGTGTCCATGAGTTCCACGAACGGGAAACTCTCGGCGATCCGGCGAACCATTGCCCCGGTCGAGGCCAGGGCCACCTCATGCTCAGCGACGCCTGGAGCGATGGCCTCGGCACACGCTGCGCCTCCCAGGTCGGCAATGGCGGTGAGCGTCCTGATGTGAGCTATCTCTTCGGTCGACTTGATGGTGCGCATCCACATGGTCGGCTGCCCGACATCAACCAGCTCAACGCCGGGAAGGGCGTCGGTCAACCGTTGTCGAAGGTCGACGGTGACGTGATCGAACTCGATACCAAGACGCTTGACCCCTGGGGTCAGCTGTTGCACCGCAAACAGGAAGTTGTCTCGGCGCCAATCGGTGTACACCACGTTCTCCCCATGGGTCATTCGCCACGGTTGGCCACCGTCGATACCGGCGCTAATGGTGGTCGCCGTCTCGGCGGTGACCACGCACCCGTAGTTGCGACCGAATGCGCAGTACAGAAATCCGCTGTAGTAGCAGATGTTGTGGTAGCTGGTCAGCAGTGTGGCATCGAGGTTCAACTCGGCCATCAGTGCCCGTAGTCCGTTCTGCCTCCGGTCCATCTCCGCTGGGCTGAAGGGGCTGAACGCCCTCTCCCCGTTGTGCCAGGTCAACAGTCGATCGCGACCCTCGTCATCTTGAATCTGAAGTACGCCCTGCGCATCACTACTCATGTTTCACCACCACTCAAATCATTCATGTCGACTCGCCATACCGTTGCGAAGCCGACTGAGTATGCCAGCGCCGCAGGTCGCAGGCAAGGCCCCGGTCGAGAAGAGGCCGTATGGTGCATCTCAACGCTGCGCAGGGGCGAGCAGTAGTCGTTACCATCGAGTCCGACTATGACAGTGGAAGGCCCTCCCCATGCGGAGCAGATAAACGGCGGCGACCCGCGTCTCGGCGAAGTCCAGTCCCCCGGAGGGACAACGACCATCGTTTTGGTCTACGACGTTGAGCTGGGTCTAACACTATGCACCCTGATTGATGGCGTCGAGGTCGTCCGTGTCGTCGATGTGGGCCTTCATACCGCCTCGGGACGGCTACGGACTGAACGTCCGGCCGACGTGGTCGAGCTGAGCCTGTGTGATTGGGCCGACTCTTTCCGCCTTCCGACCGGCAAGTCTGTTCGATCCGAACTACAGGCGACGCTTGGCACCTTCGCCGTTGCCGCCGATGACCAGCATCGCCTACTGCTCGATGTGCTCGTTAGCGATCACGGAGCGGCTCACCGTCTCCGTCTGGAAGCGCTGGCCACCGATACCGAGTCCAGCTCAGTGGAAATCTTGGACGAGTCGGCACGCTTTTGTCTAGCAAACGGCACCAGGACCTGGATACAGGACCACGACAGGGTGGGTCGGGTCACGCCGGCTTACGAGGGCTGGTACAGCAACGGGACAGTCATAGAAGACCTCGCTCCCTCTGAGTCCGGTTGGACTATGCCGGCACTGTTCGAAACCAAGGGACACTGGGTTCTTCTAGCTGAGGCCGCGGCCGACGGAGTGACCGGCGGCAGCCACTTGAACGTCACCGCTGAATCGGCTCTGACGCTTCGCCGACCCCACCACGATGAAGGCGACCCGGCTCACGGCTCCACGGTCAATGGCAATCTGCCAATCTTGATGCCATGGCGGGTCATGCTCGTCGGACAACTCGATGACATCTTCGAATCCAACATGATTCGCCATCTCTGCCCCAAGGCATCGACGGAGATCGACTACTCGTGGATCCACCCGGGCCGGGTCGCCTGGACTTGGTGGTCTGACCACGACAGCCCCCGCAACCCGGTGGCGTTGCGAGCGGCCGTCGACAGTGCCGCCGCACTTGGCTGGGAATACCTCCTGATTGACGCCAACTGGAACCATCTGCCGTGGGGTTCTATCGAAGATCTGGTCGGCTACGCAACCAGCCGTTCGGTCGACGTCATGTTGTGGTACAACTCCGGCGGACCGAACAACCAGATGGACGAAGAGCCTAGAAACTTGATGACCGAGCCGGCGGTGCGGCAGGCAGAACTGGCCCGGGTTGCCGATCTCGGCGTCAAAGGCATAAAGGTTGACTTCTTCCACAGTGACAAGCCGGAAGGCATCGCTCAGTTCGAAGGCATTCTGGATGACGCCGCTGAAGTCGGGCTCTTGGTGAATTTCCATGGGTGCACGGCACCGCGAGGCTGGTCGCGAACCCATCCTCACCTGATGACGACCGAGGCGGTTCGCGGTTCGGAGTGGTACCGACTTTCCAGTGACTACGGGCCGCGGGCGCCGGTCAACAACACGATTCTTCCGTTCACCCGCAATGTCGTCGGCTCGATGGATTACACCCCCGTTGTACTGTCCGACCTCGCCCAGGGGCGCGTGACCACCAACTGTCATGAGCTTGCGCTTGCCGTCATCTTCGAGAGTGGCCTGCTCCACTTCTGCGACGATCCTGAACAGTACTTGCTGCAACCCGAACCGGTTACCCGGTTCCTTCGGTCGGTCCCCGTCGCCTGGGATGAGACACGTCTGCTGGAGGGTGAGCCGGGAAGCCATGTCGCCCTGGCCAGACGGTCCGGTCACACGTGGTTTGTCGCCGCCATCAATGGCTGCCCGACCGATATCGACGTCCGCTTTGATCTAGTTCAGTTGGGAGTGAATCCAAAGCAGCCGCTTGAACTAGTCACCGATTCGGGCAAACCGGAAGCCCCATTCGGGCATACTCGAACAACCGCTCTGGAGATGTCCGAGGGTCCGCTTCCGTTAATGCCCTACGGTGGCCTGGTGGCTTGGACACCGCCGGCCTGACAACCCTCCGCCGTTGAGTGTCTTCACCGCAAACCGCCAGCCAGACGGTTTGGATTACGACTGCAGAAGCGGTGGAATGGTGAAATGTCTGAACCCATTTCGCCGGATCACGACGCCAGGGCCGTCCCGCTTGCGCCAGCCGTCGTCAGCCCGGTCCCCGAACCCGAGTTGCCGCTTCTCCACGACAGGACGTACTCCGTTCGTGCCTACCGTTTGAGCGCAACCGAAATGATGATCCGGGGGCAGGTGCAGGATCAGAAGCCCGCGGGGCTGTACGTTGCCAGCGACCCGAACCCACTGACTGTTCACCACATGGTGGTCGACATCGTGGTCGTGGTTCCGTCCATGGAGATCACGTCTGCAGAGGTTTTGATGGAGGTTCATCCTCACACCGGCTGTCCCACCATCTCCAACCACTACGAGAGCCTGGTCGGCTTGTCGATTGCCCGCGGCTTCACCCACAAGGTCAGAGAGCTGTTCGGAGGACCGCGGGGTTGCACCCACACCACCGCCCTTTTGCAGGCTATGGCTCCGGTTGCGGTGCAAACCATCTGGTCCATGATGGCGGCCGCCCGGGATGAGGGCTCGACGCCGGTGGCCAAGCCCTTGCCGGTCAACCCGACCGACGAGCAGGTCCGAGAGCGGTTCGCCTTCAATCTCAACACCTGTCATGTTTGGGACGAGAATGGACCCGTCATCGAGTCGATCAAAAACGGCGAGGAGATGGAACCGCCACTGTGGATCACAAAGCGCTTCACCGAGCTTGGGCTCGATCCTGCCGAGTGGCAATCGACCATGTCGGGCCGCGCCGGCAAAGATTGACGACCGGTCTTCCCAAGTGAATCAACGGGACCCGTCGGTACGTGGACGAAGGAAGGCTGAGAACCAATGAACGCCCCATCATCACTGTCCAGTCAAGACAAGTGGAGCCAATACATCGGCGGAGCCTGGAGCGAGGCCACGTCCGGTGAGCACCTCGCCATCGAAGACCCGGGCAACGAGTCTCATATCGCCGATGTGACCTTGGCCAATCGAGCTGACATCGACTCGGCCGTGCAGGCCGCCAAGGACTGTGTCACCGATCGCTTGCTGGTTGATATCAAGCCGGCCGAACGAGGCCGAATGTTGTGTGCGATGTCGGACTGGCTGGAGGCCAATCGAGATGAGCTGGCCGTTCTACTGAGTCGCGACTCGGGCAAGACCCTGACCGAGGCTCACTGGGAGGTTGACAACGCCACCACGTTCCTGACCTACTACGGCGGGTTGGCCGACAAGATCGAGGGTCGCTACATACCTCTCGGCGGCTCGGTCACCGGCTATGCAATTCCTGTCCCATACGGTGTTTCAGCCCACATTGTTCCCTGGAACTACCCGCTGGAAATCGCAGCGCGAGGCCTTGGCCCGGCCCTGGCTGCCGGCAACGCAGTGGTCATCAAATCACCGGAACTTGATCCGCTGTCGATCTTCGCTCTCGCCATGGCTGCCGACGACGTTGGTGTCCCTCCGGGGGCGATCAATGTTGTCTGTGGCTACGGCCACGATGCCGGGGCGGCACTGACGCAGCATCCAGATGTCAATCAGATCACCTTCACCGGTTCGGTGGCCACCGGCCAGGCTGTTCTTCGGGCTGCGGCCGAGCGAATCGTTCCCAGCGCGGTTGAGCTTGGTGGCAAGTCAGCCGGCATCGTCCTCGCTGACGCAGATCTCGATTTGGTGGTCGAACAAACCCGGTGGGCTATTTGGGGCAACTCGGGTCAGATCTGTTCGGCTCTGTCGCGTCTGGTCGTACCCGATCATCTCCACGACGAGATCGTTGATCGGCTGACGACGCGGGCGGCGACGTTGCAGCCGAGCCACGGGCTGGAAGACGCTGATCTCGGGGCAATGATTTCGCGGTTGCAGTTGGAGAAGGTCGAGTCCTACGTCCGTCAGGGGGTGGACAGCGGCGCACAGCTGGCGTGTGGGGGCGAGCGGTTTGACCGCTCCGGTCACTTCTTTCAGCCAACCGTGTTCGCCGGTGTGAACAATCAGTCCACCATTGCCCAAGAAGAGATTTTCGGTCCGGTTCTCTGCGTAATCCCCTACTCGGACATTCCCCAGGCTCTCCAAATAGCGAATCATTCCCAGTACGGACTCGTGGCCGGCGTATTCGGCAATGATCTTCAGGAGGTGACCTGGCTGGCCGATCGGCTTGATGCCGGACAAATCTTTGTCAATGACTGGTTCGTTCCGGCTGCTGAAGCACCATTCGGTGGATTCAAGAAGTCGGGTTTTGGTCGAGAGAAGGGTCAGGCCGCCGTGGATTCCTATATCCAATGGAAGAACGTCGCTATAACCCGGCCGGGTCGTCCGACATGAGTAGACACGACGGGGCGCTGGCGTTGGCTGAACAACTCCAGTCGACGATCGAGGTCTGCGCCGGCGAAGTCACGGCACTGGCCGAGATCAACTCGGGCTCATTCAACGTCGCCGGAGTGGACCGTTGTGGCGAGCGCTTGGCCGAGCTGGCCGAACCGCTGAACCCCGACGTCGTCGAGTTTGTAGCCGTCGATCCGACTATCACACTCGACGAATCCGGAAACCGGAGCGAGACCCAGATGGGACACGCTTTGCGTCTGAGCAAGCGACAGGATGCACCGTTCCGGGTGTGCGTCTTCGGTCATCTCGACACGGTCTTCCCCGCAGATCATTGGTTTCAGCGAGTGGAGAGGCATGGCGACGTTCTTCGTGGCCCAGGGGTGGCTGACTGCAAGGGCGGTTTGGTGATCGCCCTCCACGCTTTGCGCCACCTCGATCGCACGGCGTGGGGTCAACAGGTCGGCTGGGAGTTCGTTGTTGTTCCGGACGAAGAAGTGGGATCACACGGCTCAAAGGCCCTGCTTGCCGAAGTAGGGTCCGCCTGCCAACTCGGACTTGGGGTTGAACCGGCGCTTCCGACCGGCGACATCGCCGCTGCACGCAAAGGGTCTCTCACCGTTCATGCCATCTTCAGGGGCAAGCCGTCACACGTCGGGCGAGCCCACGCCGAAGGGCGATCAGCCATTCGAGCGGCCTCGAAGTTTGTCGATCGGCTGGAAGACTTGAACGAAGGCGGGGGGCTTACCGTCAACTGCGGAGCTGTTCGAGGCGGCGGTCCCCTGAACGTCGTACCCGACTTTGCCATCGCCAGCTTCAACATTCGGGTCCTGACCGATCAAGACCATCTCAAGATCGTTGAAGAAACCTCCTCCCTGGCCGCAGCGCTCACCGCCTCGACCGAGGTCGATATCACGATCGATTGGATCGCCGCCCGCCCACCAAAACAACGATCCGCCGCGATGGAAACGTTGTTGGCCGACGCCGCCGAGATAGGAACCCGGCTAGGTGACCCCGTCATCGGACGGGACACCGGTGGGAGCTGCGACGGAAACGATCTTGCCGCCACCGGTCTCGTTAACTTGGACAGCCTCGGCATCCGTGGTGGAGGTATTCACAGCGAAGACGAGTTTGCCGATCTCACTTCGATCCCCACCCGATCGGCGATAATGGCCTATCTGATCGAGCAGGCCGCTGAACGTCACCACACCAAGTAGAACGACGACAGCCAAGCCCATGGGCTCGACGTACACGAACTCAACGGTGAGTTACTGACATGACAAAAGCCAATCCAATCCTCCTTCGCCCGGTGTCAGTGTCCGACGCCAGCGAAGTGTGGAAAATCTTGTCCGACGCGACCGATACCGACGGCATGAGCTCGCTCCCCGGCAGCCTCGCCGCCACAGAGCAGCTGTGCGGCCACAGCGCCGAGCTTTTGGCCGAACTGGCCGCAGGTTCCTACCGTCCGACGACCGGTGCGGTTGACCGTCTTCTACTCGTGGCCGAGCACCCGAACAACGGAATTGTCGGCCTGACCGGATGCAGCTTCAAACACGGTGTGCCCAATCTCGGCGTGCGGGTGGAAACGAGTTTGGACGGGCTCGGCCTGTCGATGCACAGCGCCTCCCAACCGTGGACTAGGACCGAACTGGATTCGAGCTACCTGAAGCCGGAGGCCCGTGGTCAGGGTCACGGGGCTGTGCTGTCGCGTGGCCGCCTGATGCTTCTTCATCTGCTGTCCTCCCAGATTCCGACCAGTGTCGTCTCTCACCTGCGGGGAACATTTGATGACGACGGGAACGCTCCCTTCTGGAGACACTTCGGACATCGTTTCGTTCCGGCCTGGGCCACATCAGCCGTCGCCGAGGAGGCACTCGGCAGAGATCCGTCAGAGCTGCAACAGTTGGCCGGAAAGTCGTCACCGGTGAGCGCTGATGTGCTCGATTGCCTGGGAAAGGTCAATCACGCTTCACTTCCCGCCTTTCGAGCGCTGATCAGCGAGGGGTTGGAACCAACAGAGCTTTTTGACCCGGTCGACGGGGGTCCGACGGTGAGAGCAGAGTTGGATCAGACCGTGACCCGCAGGCTGCGAATCCACGGCCGAGCCAAGATCCTGTCCGAAGTGGACGGGCCGGATTCACTGATCGGCACAGTTTCGATTGGCTCGTTCCGCCTGACACGAGGCCGGGCGGCTGGCGGCGACGACGGAACCGTGGTCATAACAGAAGGCACCGCCTATCGGCTGGGGGTGGATTCCAGTCGTCTGGTGGCCGCCGCTCCCTTGGCCCGGGCCATGGATATCGAACCCGCCGGCGCCAACGGTGAGGAACCACCGGGCGGGCAGCCAAACGGTGGGGCCGAGTGATGCCGGCAGCGAGCGGCTGGCGAGAAGTCAATTTCGACGGGCTCGTCGGACCTACCCACAACTACGCAGGGCTGTCGGCCGGCAACAAGGCGTCGCTAAGCAACGCCAAAGCTGCATCCAATCCGAGAGCAGCAGCACTCCAGGGCCTGGCCAAGATGAAGCTCATGTTGAGTCTGGGCCTAACCCAAGGTTTGTTGCCCCCTCAGCAGCGACCGGACCCCAGAATCCTGGCCCAGCTGGGTCTTCCACCATCGGCTGGTATTGATCGCGTCCCGGACGATCTTCGATCGATGGTCATGTCAGCCTCGGCGATGTGGACCGCCAACGCCGCCACCGTATCCCCCTCGGCCGATACCGCCGACAGCCGCCTGCACATCACGCCGGCCAACTTGCTGACCATCGCTCACCGCAGCTTTGAGCCACCCCAGACCACGGCTGCCCTACGGGCAATCTTTGGCAACGAAGACTTCTTCGCCGTTCATGAGCCGCTTCCCGGCCACGCTTGTTTCTCCGATGAGGGCGCAGCCAATCACAATCGCGTCGTCGGCGGCCACGGAGAACCTGGAACGCACCTGTTCGTGTTCGGCCGAGACGCCAACGACGACATCGGTGGACGATTCCCTCGACGGCAGGCAAATCTGGCAGGTCGGACCATTGCCGACAGCCACGGGCTTGCCCCGGACCGGGTCTTGCATCTCCGGCAGTCGGCCGCCGCGATCGACGCCGGAGCATTTCACAACGATGTTGTCGCTGTCGTCAACGAAACGGTCGTGTTCCACCATGAAGACGCCTTCGCCACGTCATCGGAGGTCTTACTCGAGCAACTTCGGCGTCATGTTCCGGCAGCACAACTGGTCACGGTGACGAGCGAGCAGGTTCCCCTGGACGCAGCCATTGGCACGTACCTGTTCAACTCACAGCTGGTGACCCTTCCCGACGGCGGAATGGCTCTCGTCGCCCCCGACAACGTCAACGATCACGAGTCGACCCGCCGCTACCTTGACCAGCTCAGTGCCGGCGCAGACCACCCGATATCCAGCGTCCACACCATGAATCTGCGTCAAAGCATGCGAAACGGTGGCGGCCCGGCCTGTCTCCGGCTTCGTGTCGTCATGAACGAGCAGGAGCGGTCGGCTCTGCAGGGCAACGTCTTGCTCACGCCGGCGCTTTTGGCCGAGCTGGAAGCCTGGGTGGAGCGCCACTACCGAGATCATTTGACTCCGGATGATCTCGGCGATCCGCTACTGGTTGACGAGTCGAATCGAGCGCTGGATGAACTAACCCAGTTGCTGCAACTCGGAGCCCTCTACCCATTCCAGCGGTAGGCCGGTCGTCAGGCTGTTTCCACCCCGGCCGCATCCTGAAGGCCAAGCTCTTCGATGGCCTGCTGGCGCAACTTGAACTTTTGGATCTTGCCGGTGACGGTCATTGGAAACTCATCGGTTACCGCCACGTAGCGAGGGATCTTGTAGTGGGCGATCTTTCCCTGGCAGTGCTGGCGCACATCCTCGGTTGACAGCTCGCCGCCGTCATCGGTCTGGACCCAGGCCATGACTTCCTCCCCGTACTTGACGTCGGGGACACCGATGACCTGCACGTCTTGAATCCGCGGATGGCTGTAGAGGAACTCCTCGATCTCCCGTGGATACACGTTTTCGCCGCCGCGGATGATCATGTCCTTGCTGCGTCCCACAATGTTGACGTAGCCCTCGGCGTCCATCTCAGCCAAGTCACCGGTGTGCATCCAGCCGTCGGCGTCGATGGCCTGTGACGTTCTGTCGGGATCGTTCCAGTAGCCAATCATCACCGAGTAGCCCCGTGTACAGAACTCACCAGGCTGACCACGTTCGACCAAGTCGCCGCTGTCCGGATCAACGATCTTGATTTCCACGTGGGGATGGACTCGCCCGACGGTCCCTACCCGCTTGTCGATCGGATCATCGGTTGCGGTCTGGGTCGATACCGGCGACGTTTCGGTCATGCCGTAGCAGATGGTGACCTCGTCCATATTCATCCGTTCGATGCACTGCTTCATCACCTCGACCGGGCAGGGGGAGCCGGCCATGATTCCGGTTCGAAGTGCGCCAAGGTCGTAGCTCTCAAAGTCGGGTTCGGCCAACATGGCAATAAACATGGTTGGCACGCCGTAGAGGCTGGTGCAGCGTTCCTCCGACACGGCTGCCAAGGTGGCTGCCGGTTCGAACGCATCGGAGGGAACGACAATCGTCGATCCGTGGGTTGTGCACCCGAGGTTTCCCATCACCATCCCGAAGCAGTGGTAGAACGGAACCGGCACACAGACCCGGTCCTCCGGGGTGTAGCGGCAGCCCTCAGCCACAAAGAAGGCGTTGTTCAAGATGTTGAAGTGACTGAGTGTCGCCCCTTTCGGGTATCCGGTGGTTCCGGATGTGTACTGAATGTTGATCGGGTCCTGCGGAGAGAGCGTCTTCGAGATCTCATCCACTTGTTCGACGGTTACGCCCTCGGCCGCCGCCAACAGCTGGTTCCAATCGTCGGTGCCGATGAACACAACCTGTTCCAAATCGGGTAGATCAGGCCGGACCTCGGCCACCATCGCCGTGTAGTCACTGGTCTTGAACGTCGTGGCCGACACCAGGCCGCGACACCCGGACTGCTGCAGGGCGTAACGTACTTCGTGTGTTCGATACGCCGGATTGATGTTGACCAGGATGACACCGATACGGGCGGTTGCGTACTGTACAAGCAGCCACTCGGCGCAGTTCGGCGACCAGATACCTATCCGATCGCCCTTGACGAACCCGCTACCCACTAATGCTCGGGCCAGGAGATCCACGCGATCGGCCAGTTCCCGGTATGTCCATCGAATACTCTGGTGCCGAACGACCAGGGCTTCCCGATCACCGTATTCGGCCACGGTCGCCGCCAGGTTCTCGCCGATGGTCTGATCAATCAGGGGCGGTGTGCTGGCGCCCAACGTGGTGCTACTGGCCGTGCCGTACATAGACGTTGTTCTCCTCCGAAGGTGTAACGCCGCATTCCAGATGCGGAGCAGCGGGATTGGCAGAGCGTATTCTCACCCCTCCAGTCCCTAGAGCTAGAATGCCAGCCACATCCGAGGCGTACCAGATGGCGCACCGAGATTTCTCTCTCGGCTTCTCGTTGTTGACACGCCCCGGCCATCAACGTTCAGGACAACAGCCGGAGTCACCCATCCCCATGACCCTTTCCGAGTCAGCTCCTACAAACCCGCCAGGCACCACCGGTCACAGCGGCATCGACGGAGTCGGACGCCTCGCCGACGATGACGTTGAGGCCGTGGTGAATGAGTTTGTCGACCAAGCTTGGGATCCTGAGATCACCGTGCAGCAGTGGTGGGCACGAATGGCCGAGGCCCGACTCTCCAGTCCCACACTGCCAACCGAGGCAGGCGGCCGAGCATGGACGGCGGTGCAGGCTACTCGAGCCAGCAAAGTCTTGGCCGACCGGAGGGTGGTCGGCCCACCGTCCGGGCTGGGAATGTTGTTGGCCGCCCCCACGATCGCCAAACACGCCAACGCCGATCAGGTCCAGCGATGGATGCCGGCAATCCTGGCCGGAACCGAAGGATGGTGCCAGCTGTTCTCGGAACCCGGTGCCGGTTCAGACCTGGCCGGACTGCAGACCAAAGCCGTCCGCGACGGCGATGAGTGGATTATCACCGGCCAGAAAGTGTGGACGTCAAACGGTCACGAATGCGAGTGGGGCATGCTCATCGCCCGCACCGACCCGGACCTGCCAAAGCATCAAGGAATCACGTACTTCGGTTTCCCTATGAATCAACCCGGAGTTGAAGTGCGTCCCCTGACGGAGATGACCGGCCGGGCGCTGTTCAACGAGGTCTTTATCTCCGAAGCGAGGGTGTCCGACGCAGACATCATCGGCGGCCGGGGCAACGGCTGGCGGGTAGCGAACTCCACGTTGGCTTTTGAACGTATGGGCATCAGCGGGGGCCATGGCGGCGGCTTCGGCACCGCCACACCAGGTGGCATTGCCGGCCACCTCGACCGTCCAGTCGGAGAGTTTCTCGGCTATCGACCGCCGATAGCGGTTGGCGCCGTCGGGCGACGCATCCTACGGGTTCTGACCGAGGAGGCCGATTCTCGGGGTCGACTCTCGGATCCTGTTGTGCGCGACGCTCTAACCAGGCTCCACATGCTCCACCGGCTCGCCGGACTGAGCGCCAGACGGGTCTCCGCCGAGCGCAAGGCGGCTCGCCGCACAGGGGGTCAGCGCAGCGGTCTAGGCGTCGGGGTCGAGGGTAATGTGGCCAAAGTGCACAACAGTAGAGTCTTGATGCAAGCGCGGCATGTGGCCGGCTTGATTCTCGGTCCGGACGCCGCCCTGGTGGGCGACGATGCCGCCACGGGCGGCATGCTTCAAGAACTGATTCTCTTCTCCCCCGCTCCGCCCATCTACGGTGGCACAGACGAGATTCAGCGCAATGTGATCGGCGAGCGAGGCCTCGGCCTTCCGAAGGAACCGGGGCCATCCAAAGAGACTCCCTTTAACCAGTTGTAGAGATCCGCCAGGAGAGTTTGGTGCCCCACATCACGATCGAGTACTCGGCCAATGTGGCCGCTCACCATGACATCGACGCTCTGGTTGAGGTGGTACACAATGCTGCGTTGGCTCACGGGTTGCCTGCTCTTCCCGGCCTACGAACCCGGGCTGTCGCCCGAGACCACTACCGAATTGCCGACGGCGACCCATCCTTCGCTTTCGTGGTCATTCACTGTCGAATCGCCCCCGGGCGGCCGCAGGAGGTCAAGACATCGTTCCTTTCCGACGTATTGGCGGCGGCCGAGCAACAGCTCGACGACGAAGACGACAAGCTAACTATCGCCTGGGCGATCGAAATCACCGAGATGAACGCGGACCTGCGGATCAACCACAATCGGGTTCGAACCGCAATCGAACAACGCCCCTAAAATCTACAGCTAGCCGCCGAACGCCATCTCAGCCGGCGAACACCGGCTCCGGCACTCCACGACAGCCGATGTCGAGCGCCAACGTTTGACCACCCTCAACACCGTCGTCGCCGGGAGGGGCGGAGGTGACATCGGCAATCGAGGTGACAAACAGAGTGTCGAGGCCTGATCCGCCAAAGGCGGGCATGGTCGGCATCGCCACCGGCACATCGACGATCCGGTCCACCCGAGCGTCGGGGGTGGCTCGAAGGACGGCCGAACCGTTGACACAGGCGACCCAGTAGCAGCCGTCTTCGTCAACGCACGCGCCATCGGGTGCGCCCGGCAGCCCCTGGTCAAAGTCTAGAAACACCTGCTCGTTGCGGCGGCCACCCGTGTCGGGATCAACGTCGTACCGCCACACGAGACCGCGGGGTGAATCCGCCCAGTACATGACAAGCCCATCCGGCGAGAAGGCCATGCCGTTGGAAACATATATGCCGGATCGATGCTGCGACACCACCGGAGTCGGTCCGGGATCCACTCGGTAAAGTTTGCCGGCGCCGATCAAAGCATCGTGTGGATCGTCCATCGACCCGACCCAGTACCGGCCCGACGGGTCGCAACGACCGTCGTTCAGTCGTTTGCCCGGCCCCTCAGACTCGAGAGCGGCGAGCGGGCTGATGACTCCGGTCGACCACGTGAGCTCCACCAGCTGGTGTTCAAGGGCCACGAGGACTCGGTCCGGGTCGGCCGTGAGCACCATCGAACCCGGCCGGCCGGGCAGCATTCGGGTCTCGGTCGAATCACTCGACGGCTCGACTCGGTGAATCGCTTGTCCATCAATGTCAATCAGGTACAACCGGTCAAGTCGGTGGTCCCACAGTGGGCACTCTCCGAGCTGGCATTGGGGACCAATCGGTGTCATCGTTCTCCGTCCCGCTAGGCCGGATCGGCTGCTAGTCGGGGGTAGCGACTGCGAGGTCCGGCTTGGCTCCAATCCATGTGGTTCCTGACATAGACGTTGGCCACGTCTTGATGAGGAGCATGGTCCCACGAGATCAGTTGGCCGGATGACATCGCTCGATGAAGCACCCGACGGGCTCGTTGGGAGGCCACAACCCGATCGGTAATGGCGTCGGAATCCCACCGCTTGTTCACCTCCTCGGCGAACGCTTTTGCCACCTGCTGATCCGACTCGTCCCCCACATCGGGGTCGGCCAGGTTCTGTCGTTCCATCGGATCAGCCGCCAGATCGTAGAGCTGATCGGGGTCGGTGTCGCAGGCGATGAACTTGTGCCGGCCACGACGGATCATGAACATCGGCCGTGACGTCATCTCGGCCGTGTACTCCCCGATGGCCTCGTCGACCGGGTCTTGGCCTCCGGCAGCGGACTCCCACAGCGAGCGGCCCGCCAGCTCGACCCCCAACTCCGGCCATGACCGACCGTCAGAGGCGATGTCCAACAGAGTCGGCAGATAGTCCAGATGGGTGCCGGCGTTTGGGACCGCTATTCCAGTGGCCACCCCGGGGCCGGCCATCACCAAGGGAACACGAGCCGAACGCTCATGGAAGCTCATTTTGAACCAAGCTCCCCGGTCGCCAAGCATGTCACCGTGATCACTGGTCACGATGACAACAGTCGAGTCCAACTGATCGGTCTCTTCCAGGACGGCGACCAGTTGACCGACCCAGTCATCGAAGTAGCTGGTGTTGGCGTAGTAGCCGTGCCTTGAGTTTCGGACGTGTTCTTCGTCGTACCCCACCGTGTCGGCCTGAATGCCGGCACGGATACGGAGAGTGTGGGGATCCAGGGTCTCAACGTCGGCCACATCCGGCATGTCGATGGCGTCGTGGTCGTAGAGATCCCACCATTCCGGGCGGGCCACGTACGGGTCATGGGGGTGGATGAACGAAGCGCAGAGGAAGAACGGTGCCTCGCTGTTCTCCCGAGCCAAGTCGTAGAGTTTCCGCTTTGCCCCGAATCCAACCTCTTCGTCGTAGTCGATCTGATATGTCGCCGTGGCCTGGCCAGCCTCATGAAGAGTGTCCATCCCGTGGTACCACTTGCCGATTCGCTCGTCAGCCCGATCCCAGTTGGGAGTCCAGGCGAAGTCGGCCGGATAGATGTCGGTGGTGAGTCGCTCGTCGAATCCGTGCAGCTGGTCGGGTCCGACGAAGTGCATCTTGCCGCTCAACGTCGTCCGGTACCCCAACAGGCCGAGATAGTGGGCCATTGTCGGATTTGTCGCCGGGAACTCGGCGGCGTTGTCCCACGCCCCGATGTCGGTCACTGTCCGCCCGCTCAACATGGTGAACCGAGCCGGTGCGCACAGCGGAGAGTGAGCATAGGTCGCATCAAATCGAGCCCCCCGCTCGGCAAGGGCGTCGATGTTCGGCGTCTTCACGAGCGGGTGGCCGTAGGTTCCGGTGAAGTGCGGAGCCAGCTGATCGGCCATGATGAGCAGCACATTGGGAGCCTTCATGGCCGCTAAAGCTACCGTTGACTGATCAGGTGCTCAAGTCACCCGCATAGTAATCCAATAGCTCGAGCAGTCGTTCCAGGTGGGCTCGTTCGGTGGACTCCACACCGACAGAAACCCGGGCTATCCAGTTTCCATCCAAGGTGGAGGGCGAAAGAAAGGCGTCGCCTGACTTGTTCAACCGACGGACCCAATCCAGATTGTGCCGGCTGACAGCCTCCTCATCCCCCGCCAGGCTTGGCGGGGTGTGGCGAACGCAAACGGTTTGCAGGCGAACCGGGGCCACCACACTCCAATCGGGGCGGTCGGCGATCTGATCGGCGAACCATGAGGCGTTGGCCAGATCACGACGGAGCCGGGCCCGTATTTGCTCCGGACCGTCAATACGCAGGTGATACCACAGCTTCAACGCCCGGAATCGCCGCCCTAGTGGGATGCCCCAGTCTCGGTACTGGGTGGCTTCGCCACCCGATGTCGAACGCAGGTAGCTCGGATTGGTTGACATAACCCTGATGAGATGTTCGGGATCCTGCAGATACAGCAGTGACGTGTCGAGGATGGTCCCCATCCACTTGTGGGGGTTCCACGACAGTGAGTCGGCCCGTTCAAGTCCTTCGAACAGGTGGCGGCACTCCGGTAACAGCATGGCCGAGCCGGCCATGGCGGCATCCACGTGTATCCAGGTGTTGTAGGGCTCGGCTACGTCAGCAATCGCCGGCAGCGGATCGAATGCGGTCACTCCGGTTGAACCCAGCGACACTACGACAACGGCCGGTTGACCGCCGGCCGCCGCATCGGCCGCCATCTGTTCGGCCAGATGGGCTGGTTGCATGTCTCTGGTGTGCGGATCGACATCGATGAGGCGTATGTCGTCTGAGGCGAACCCGGCAAGCAGAGCTGCTTTCCGAACAGATGAGTGCGCCTCCTCGGTGGTGTACACGTGTAGCGGTCGACCGAACCCCAGCAGACCGCTGCCGGCCTGGTTGTGCCCGGTGGCCTGCTCCCGGGCGGCGATCATGGCCACAAGACATGCAGTGGAAGCGGTGTCCTGAATAACCCCTGACCATTGCGAACCCAGCCCGGTGAGGGAGCGAAGCCAGTCGACAACGACCTCCTCAACTTCGGTCAGTGACGGAGAGGACTCCCAGGAAATGCCGAGCGACGACAGTCCGCTTGATGCGATGTCGCCGAGAATCGACGAAAGAGCGGCGTTTGATGGGAACCACCCGAAGTGCATCGGATGTTGCACCTCGGTGATTCCCGGTGCCACCAGCTGTTCGAGATCGGCCAGCACGGCAGCTGCATCCTCGCCACCTTCGGGTGGGTCGCCGGCCAAGCGGGCGGCGATATCACCAGGCTCCACATCGGGCCTGACCGGACGCTGCTCGACGCTCAATCGACGATCAGCGATCCAATCAACCAGCTCATGACCAGCGGTGCGAAACTCTTCGGGTGTCACGTCGTCACGCTAGCTGTGTGGCATCGGAAGCTGACGGCCGAGCCTCATCATCCGGTGTCAATCACCACACGCCCAAGAACTAGGGTGAATTGTCGGCAATGCCGACAACAGCAACATCAAAACTTCCCGTCAGGAGGGGCAAACCATGACAACGTTCAGCCAAGAACCGCTGTCGAAGTCATACGCAACGGTAAACGGCAAGCAGATGGCATACCACGAATCTGGACCGGGACCGGAAGGTTCGGGCCAAAGCGTCGTTTTTCTTCATGGCAACCCGACATCGTCCTACCTGTGGCGCAACATCATTCCTCACGTCTCGTCGATGGCCCGCTGCATCGCTCCCGATCTGATCGGCCAGGGAGATTCCGACAAGCTGGATGAAACAGGGCCGGAGTCGTACCGATTCGTCCATCATCGCCAGTACCTGGATGGCCTCCTGGATCAGTTGGAACTCGGTGATGACGTTGTGCTGGTGGTTCACGACTGGGGCTCGGCGCTTGGCTTCGACTGGGCCAGGCGCAACGCCGACCGGGTGTCCGGTATAGCGTTCATGGAAGCCATCGTTCGGCCGGTGACCTGGGATGAGTGGCCCGAGGCGGCCAAAGGCATCTTTCAGGCCTTCCGTTCAGATGACGGCGAAGGCATGGTCATCGAAAAGAACCTGTTTGTCGAAGCGGTGCTGCCAGGGTCGATCCTGCGGGATCTGACCCAAGCCGAACACGACGAGTATCGCCGTCCGTTCACCGAGCCGGCTGATCGCCGGCCAACTCTCACCTGGCCGAGGGAAATCCCGATCGACGGCCAACCGGCCGATGTGGAGGAGATCGTGGCCGCCTACGCCGAATGGCTGACCACCACAGAGACACCAAAGCTGTTCATCAACGCCGACCCGGGGGCCATCCTGACCGGTCGTCAGCGGGAGTTCTGTCGCAGCTGGCCGAACATTACCGAAGTAACGGTTGCCGGCAGCCACTTCATACAGGAAGATTCACCCCACGAAATCGGGCAGGCCATCGCCCAGTGGCTACCCGCAGCGAAGTAGCGACGGCACAACAAGGACTACAAGGCAACGACAGAACGCCGGAGTCGGGACGTA
>JAHDFR010000075.1 GCA_020628065.1 Acidimicrobiales bacterium | reverse complement strand
GCTCGCGTTCGATCGTCTCCATCGAGGTGGCTGGTGGAGAAGCGTGCCGTCTCGTACAGCCGGGCCAAGTCGATCAGGGGACGGGGATCCACCGGCAGGTGTTCAAGTGCCCGACCAAGATGCTCCGCTGCCGTCTCGTGGGCTGCCCGCCGATGACCCCGTTTCTGTATCGCCTCCTCAAGGTGGGAGTAGGAGGCCAGGACGGCTTGGCGCGGATCGCCGATGGAATCCAAAACCAGGCGGGAGTGTTCGAGGGCGGCGACCAGATCCTGAACGTCGCTACCGTCGGCCTCACCATCAGCATCATCGGCAGCATCATCGACGAGGACCACCTGTTCATCGGTTGGTTCGCTGGAAGCCGGCTGACGACGGAACAGCATCACACCGGTTGTCACCGCGGCCAGAAACACCGCCGCGCCAACTCCGATGTCCCACGGACTAATATCCAGGTTCGATTCGGAGATTCGGGAACGCTCGCCCTGGTCGAGCGGTACCAGTTCTTCTTCCAGTACGGCCGCTTCCTCCATCTGTTCCAACTGCAGCTCGACGTCATCGTCCATCAATAGTGCAATGACGGCCATCACGGTGATAACGGTGGCCAGCAGCGAACCGATTCCACCACCGGGACGTCCTTCGGCGTAGCGACTCGGTCGGAGCTGGACGAAGATCATCAGACCAACGGCGGCCAGAGCAAGGACGACCCATATCAACGTGTTGGAGAGATCAGGGGCGCCAACCCAGGACTCATCGGACGGTCGGGGGCCGGCGGCGATAGCGACAATCACCAGCCAACCGACGGTGATCAACACGACAGGTATGATCACGGGTCCCCATCGACGGGCAACCCTGACTACATTCCGCAGCAAGCTCCTCGGGCGCTGCCCCTCCGACGGCCGGGCCATACTTCACCCTAGTCCCCGATGTTCGACCGGTACCATTGCTTTCGAGCCCAGATCAAGCTGGCACCATCCCGGAGGGCACTTGATGGAACGTTGGACATGCCCAAAGTGCAAGCGAGAGTTCGGGCGGAAGAATCAGGGCCACATGTGCAGTCGAGGGCTCACGGTTGACGAATATTTCGCGTCGGCCAACGACTGGGAGCGGCCCATTTTCGACACCGTCTCCGACCATCTCCAACAGCTGGGCGACGTCATCGTCGACCCTGTTGCCATGGGCATCATGTTCAAGAACGGGCCCATGCTCTGTGAACTTCGAGCCAAGAATAAGTGGACGGCGGTGGGGTTCTTTTTGCGGCGACGACTGACCTCCGCCCGACTGTCCCGCAAGGTCACCGACTACCAGGGCAAGTACTTTCACGTCGTCAACATTGACGACGCCACGATGGTCGACGACGAACTTCTCGGTTGGCTGACCGAGGCCTACCACGTCGCCGGCGGAGACACCGAAGCCGCCGCACGAGCGGCGGCAGCCAACGGTGGCAACAGCACATCGGACCCGAACGACAGCGGGCCTGGCGACGAAGCCCCAATGGTTCCTGACGACATCGAAGACCCGTTCGCCTAATCGCCGGGAATCAGGCCCCACTTCGAACGGTTTCCCGGGTATGGCCGAGCCTGACGCCTCCGGCGCCAAAGAAACTCGACTGGTATGGCTGCTTCCCGCCGCTTACACCGTCGGTTGGTTGATGTATGTCACCGGATCAGATCACTGGGGTCGGGTTCTGGCCGTTTGGCGGACGTCGACCACCATGGTGTTCGGAAGCTTCGTCGCCGGCTCAACCCCGCAGGGCGGTGGAGCTATTGCCTTCCCGGTGTTCACCAAGCTGCTTGGCATCACCGGCCCGGTCGCTCGATCGTTCTCTCTTTCGATTCAGGCCACCGGCATGATTATGGCGTCGGCCACCATCTTGTTGGCCGGTCGCAAGGTGGACGCCAAAGCGATCGTCATCGGTACCAGTGGCGGTCTCATAGGCTTTGCCATCGGGGCGTATGTGCTCAGCGACCCGTCGACGTTGTGGTGGGAGCCTCGCCTACCTGGCGCCTGGGTGAAGGTCGGCTTCACCATCGTCATTGCCGCAATGGCTCGTATTGTTCAGCTGTGTTTCGTCGGCGGCGCCTCAGGCCACGACGGTCTGCGACAGTGGCGGGCAGGGCATGTGGTTGGGCTCGGGGGTTTGGCCGTTGCCGGTGGCGTCGCTTCGGCGCTGGCCGGATCGGGAACCGATGTCGCCTTATTCCTGTTTCTCACCTTGGTGGCCGGTACGCACCCGAAGGTAGGGATTCCTACCTCGATTATCACTATGGCTTTGGTGTCGCTGGCTGGCCTGATCACCTTCGGGTTGATCGGCGAGCAGTTGGCTGTGGATTTGAACGAGATGGGACAGGTGGTCGCCGTGGGCGGATCTCCCCTCGCCGCCGCTAACCCAGCGGCCTTTGACCTGTTCGGCATCTGGCTTGGCGCCTCGGTGATTGTGGTGTGGGGTGCACCGCTGGGAGCGTGGGCCGCCAGCGTCGCTTCCGACCGCCTACTCATCGGCTTTGTGTTGGCCATCGCCGTCGCCGAAGTGGTGACAACCGTGCTGTTCCTTGATGATCTCCGCACCGATAGAGCACTGGCCACGTTCGGTCTCGTCGGCCTTGTGGCAATTCTGGGAGCGGTCAATTGGGCGGCCGCCCGGTTCGCCCCAACTACTCAGCAGGCGGTTTCGACCCAGGTCTAGCGCTAGATCATCATCCGGTTTGCGCCCTCGAGGTCAGCGGGCGTAAGGGGCAACTGATCGCCAGGAATATCCCATGCGGAATTCGTCGAGAACATAGGCTCCGTCCCCCAATCGACTGAAGCCGAAGTCGGCCGTAGGGGCAGGCACCGAAACCACTTCATGTACGACGTCGGCCGATCCCGGCCGGGCCAGATCAGGATTAACCCACATCTCAACAAGCCCCTCGCTGACCCGACCGACGACGAAGTAGTTGACTCCGGGCACGATATCGACTGCCGAATCAGGGCCATTGACGAACTTGATGGGTTGGAATTGCTGAACCCCGAACGCCCCTTTGTTGAGAGGATCCGGAGGTGTCCAGAACGCATCGCCGTAGTTCTCGGTGTCAACCCGGATCACGTAGCTGACGTAGTAGGTGTCCTGCGGGTCGTAGGCGCCGTCGATTGGACGGGACATCTCAAGCCTGTCGCTGGGTCGGACACTGATCGATCCTGGAAAGGTGATCAGTAGACGGCCACCGGCATCGGCGTAGTCCAAACCGTCCGGCAAGTACATGACGGAGCCCGCGCCGGACAGCTCCCAACCGCTGCCCTCGGCGAAACCGAATATGGCGTTGGCGGAAGCCGTACCAAACCCGTCGTAGACCTGGCTGGCCAGGCGAACGTCAACCGATTCGTCGTTGGATTCCACCGGGTCCACTTCAACCAACGGGTCGGCCGGCGGGGCGACTTCTTCGGCCGGAAGGGCGGCATCAGGCATGGTAGTGGTGGCAATATCGGGCGCAGGCGGGTCGGGCGCTCCACTCCCCGCTTCGGTGTCCCCCTGCTCGAGTGCCCCTTCGGCTGTCTGTTCGATCGCTGCCTGGCGGTTCACTGTTGTCGGAGCCGACAGCAAGCTGGTGGACGGCCCCGTCGGCTGCTCGGGGACGATCACCATGGCATCGGTCTCGGCTGGATCCACCGGCGCCATCTCGTCGTCGCTTTCAGCGTCAACGTCGTCGAAGTCGTCGCCCGACGCGGCCTCGCTTGCCGACTCGGCTACTCCAATGGCCGGCTGGCGGAGAACTCCATTGAAGATCGCTCCCCCGGCCACTAGCACCAGCGCCATCGCTGCCATCGCCAATACAAACGGGCTTCGGTCACCGCTTGGCGCCTGGCTCCAGTCGAGGTCGACCTCCGGTGATTGCCGTTCGTCCCCCGCCATCTCCTGGACCTGCCGGCGAATCTCGCCACCGTCGCGGAACGTGGTACTGCGGTCGAGGTCTTCAGCGAGGTTTTTGAGGTGTTCGAAGTCGTTAGGCGACATGTTCCACCCCCAATTCCCGTCGAAGCTTTTCCAGACCTCGGCGAAGATGGTTTCGCAGGGTTGAAACCGAGATCTCGAGTAGGTCGGCCACCTCGACCAGTCGGTAACCGTGACCGTGTATCAGGAGCACGGCCATACGCTGGCTCTCGGTGAGTGACCGGAGCCCGTCAACAAGGCCTGGCTCAAAGTCGGGAGCGGTACGAGCGCTGGCAACCGAATCGGTGTCGAACACCACCGCCTTTGTCCGATTGCGCCGGGCCTCAGTCTGGCCGACCCTATACAGGTAGCCGACAGCGTTATCCATGGCTTGTACTCGGGACCAGTTTTCCCAGCCGTAGCACAGAGCGGCCTGGGCGGCGTCGCTGCCGTCAACCGGGCCGTAGGCGGCAACCAGGGCGCGTGTCAGTCGCTCGCCATGCACCCTTACGAACGCATCAAACTGTTCCTCGGCGCTATCGGCACCGGAAAATACGCTCACTGAATCTCTAGTCTCCCAGCACCGGCTATTTCACCACTTATCTCACCGCGCTGCCTCGCCACCAGTGCTTGTTGAACCAAGGGTACCGTTCCGACCCCTATGCACCTAACCGGTAGGATTTCGCCCGATCGAGGGCTACAGACCGGTGGCCGAGAAGTGCTGGTAGTCCTTCAGATTCCGCCAGGCGCCGCCCCACTCCCAGCCGATTTCGGTGAATGCCTGCAGGACGACATCGTCTTCGACGATCATGCCCGCCAGACCGGGGTGGCCTCGGTCCAGATAGGCGGTGGCCTGTTCCGGCAGCACGACTTCGCCCCGCTGGTAGGGGTTGTGGAACGGGTTGATGTCGATGGCGAGACCTTTGGCGTGTTCGGAAAAAGATGAGCCGCCGGTGACCGCCCGGCAGACGTAGCCGGTGGTGTTGTTGCCGTCTCCGGTGGCCGGGGCGTCCAGGTCAGCAGGCGTGACCACCCGCATTTCTTCGATGGGGAAACGGGCGTCGAACAGGCGGTTGAAGACCCGCACTACTCCTTCGGCTTCAGTCGAAGCCACAATCATTTCGCCTCGGTGTGGGATTTGATCGAAGCCCCAGAAGGTCAAGGTGAGATACGACAGTTCATCCGGCCCCACCGGGCACCCTTCGGTCCAGGTTGATCGTTCCAGCACGTCAGGTCGTTGAGCCAGGGGCTCGATGGTGGCTTCGAAGGTTTTTCCGCCGGGTGGCGGCAGCGTGTCGATGGTGGCGAAACGTCGATCGAGCAGTTCGGGTGGTGTGTCAACGGCCAGCCCTCGACCGGCGGTGTCGGTGGGGACGGTTCGCGATCCCAGCCAGGGCGGCCGCAGCGTCGTTATCTCCGTAGCGGCAGTGGCGGTTGTTGTCGTTTGACCGGCGGTGGAAGAGGGAGCGGTGACCACGCCGACGGTTGTCTCAGCCACAGCTTGGGACGATGTCAGCTCTGTTGTTTGACCAGGTCCGGTCGAGATGCAGGCGGCCAATGTGAGGACGGGAAGGGTGATCAGCATCGACCGACGAGCCGTCCACCGGTTCCACCGGTGCGTCTTCGACAAATTTGTAGGTGATTGACGTTCATGCATGTTGATAAATGTGGCTAAACTCGTCGTTGATTTCGGGGAAGACGCCGAGTGCTTGCGGCGCCTCTTGTCGTGCCGAAACTCACCACCACCACCACGACATACAAGCTGATATAGACAAAGTACATTGTCGAATCATCGTCCATATTTGAATGAAATTGTCGAGCCGTTGGCCGACGATCTCCAAACACTGGCTCGCACCTCAAATCCAGTGGGCTTCATCGATCTTCAGCTTTCGGCTCTTGACGCTGAAGCCGCCCGGACCGGTTTGGACACTGCGGAGCTTATCGCCAACGCCATCGAGCAGATCACCGACGACGCCGTTCGACGTTCAGCTCAGATGCTGTTTGACTTCGCCAGCAGGACCGAGTCGTTCACCCGCCGGTCCCGACTGGCAGCCGAGCAGATGGGCATCAGCCTTGACGGCTTCCGGCGCCGCTCCGATGGGCGGCCGAGCAGGCGAGACTTGGTGATCCTTGAGGTGGCCGGCCAGATCACCACTGTTCCTGCGGCCGTCCGTCTAAAGGAGCCACCGGGAGCAGCCGACTCCGGCCACACCAACGTTGACATTGGTGTTGGCGTTGGCGGTGACCTTGACGTTGACGTTGAGCTGGCGGAGGAGACAAGCTCCACCAGTACAAACACGACGTCCACCGAGGCGACGACGGCTACTCCCGACGCCTCGCCGGGGAGTCGGATGAAGCGGGCAGTGCTTGTCGGCACTGCCATTCTGGTCGTCGTCTCGCTGGGGGCGATCGGTGTTCGCAGCTACATCCGTTCGGTTCAGGCCGATCGAATCGCCGAGCTGGCCCGCGACGTTCCCGGAGATCTGGACATGTCGTTGTACTGCACCGAGCAGTACAACGACGACACCATCGCCGAACCGAGCGGATCAGGCTGGGTGTGTCGAAACGCCGACGACGGATCAAGTCCGATCCCCATCGACCCCGACGAGGTCTGCGCCACCCAGTACGGCGAAAGCACCCGCGCCATAGCCTTGGACGACACCGCCGGAGCGTGGCGATGTGAGCTGATCGGCCCGGTGGCCACCTCCCAAGAGTGCGACATTGCGCCAGGAGCGTTCGACGCCTCGCTGGCCGACACCATGTCCCCCTACGCCCAAGGTTTCCGGCAACGGTTCGAACAGGCCCACAACCTGCCTTGTCCCAGCAGCATCATGCACCGCTGGGCCGACGGCATTCTCCAGGAGCTCGGCAGCCAAAACGAGCAGTCGGCCCTCATTGCTTTGTCCCCCGACACAATCGTGCTACTGGAGGGCTCTGCCTGGGCGGCCTTCGATCGAGTCAAAGGCATTACCGGCAGCCTGGTCGGCTACCCGCTGAACGAACCAGAGGAACGTTACGGCGGACTGGTGATAGACCTGTCGGCCGACGGCGCTCTCTTCGCCTCCAGCCAACAGGCCACCTTTCACTGGCTGCCACCCGTGGTCTATCAGTACTGGATTGACAACGTGGCCTGCCTCGGCCCACCGGTATCAGACCCCTACACCAACGGCGATCACTTCCGCCAAGACTTCTCCAACGACAGTCTGGTGCTGAACCCCAGCACGATCTCGTTCAACGCCCTCGGCGAGTGCTGAACCCAGCCAAACAGCTCTTTCCCACCCTCTTCCCACTACCCTCCCGGCTTCTGTTACGCCGGCGTTACGGCGGTGGTGTACAACCGAATGAGGGTCCGGACCGCTCCGTCATCACGTTTAACATCCGTCGTGACAACCAAGCGCAACGGGCACGAGGGAAAACCAGGTCGCCGGCTCCAGAAACTCGCAACACCCTCTGGAGTCGGCGGCAGGGGTTGGCATGACGGCTGCGGTTCCACGTTGTGTCACCACGAACCCGTAGGGTGGACGGGTGACAGCGCAGCAAGTCGGACAGGCCTCCGTTGGCCGGGGCGAAGGCCTCGCTCTTATCGGCCGTCAGCTGCGTCGCGCCCGACGGCCCTTCCTGATCGGCGGCGTAGGAACGACCCTGTACGCAGTGGCCACGGTGGGATCCTCGTACGTCATTGGTTGGGTCACCGATGACGTCCTGCTGCCGGCTGTGGCCGAAGGTGAACTAACCGTGGCCGCCCAGGCCTTGGCCGCCGCCGCCATTCTGGCCGTGGCGGTAATTCGGGGCACCGGCATCGCCCTGCGCCGCTTCGGGGCCTACTCGGCCCAGTACGAACTTCAAGCCGGTGACCGCACCGAGGTGACCGACCGCTACCTGGAGCTGCCGATCGAATGGCACCGTCGCCACCCCACCGGTCAACTGCTGTCCAACGTGAACACCGATGTGGAAACTGCCTCTCAGGTGGCCAGCCCTCTGCCCATGGTGATGGGCGTGACCGTTATGTTGGCCATCACCGGTGTCCTCCTGCTGCTGACCGATCCGTTCCTGGCCATTGTGGGATTCTCGGTCGGGCCGACGCTGGCGCTGGTCAACATCGCCTTCCAGCGACGCATGCGGGTGGTGACAAACGAAGCCCAGCGTCTACGGGCCGAAGTGTCCGAGATCGCCCACGAGTCGTTCGACGCCGCCTTGGTGGTGAAGACGCTGGGTCGCGAGGATGCCGAGGTCGGGCGCTTTGGTGACATGTCCGACGAGCTGCGGGACCGCATGGTTGATGTCGGCAAGCTGCGGGCCTTCTTCGATCCGCTGATGGAAGCCCTGCCCAGCTTCGGCACGTTGGCCGTGCTGGCCGTGGGCGCCTGGCGGGTGGACGCCGGGGTGATCACCGCCGGAACGCTGGTGACCTTCGCCTACCTGTTCCGCCTGGTGGCGCTGCCCATGCGGGTGTTCGCCTGGTTGTTGATGATGTTGCCGGCGGCGGTGGCCGGCTGGAAGCGGGTGGAGTCGGTGTTGGAGGCCGACGGCCACGTCGACTACGGCTCACTGGTGCCGGCCGGTGCCGGGGCGGCTCAAGCCGAAGTGTCGGCAATCGGTTACCTCTACCCCGAGGAGTCGGTGGCTGATCTGCTGGAAGCAGCGCAGCAAGACTTGAAGCCGAAGCCTCGGGCAGGCTCAAAGAACAGCGACAACAAAGACGGTGGTGCCGACGAAGGCAGGGGCATCGAATCGATTTCCATGGACGTGGCCCCCGGTTCCACCGTGGCTGTGGTCGGCCCCACCGGTTCGGGCAAGTCGACGGTGGCTCAACTGATGGTGCGCCTGTTCGACCCCGACACCGGGCGGATCACTCTCGACGGGCACGGTCTGGCGGCAGTGGAGCGGGACGCCATCGCCGCTCAAACCGCCATCGTGTTTCAAGAAGCGTTCCTGTTTGATGACACCATCGAAGCCAACATCAGCCTCGGCGGCGACTACACCCTCGACGAGGTGAAGACCGCTGCCCGCCTGGCCCAAGCCCACCAGTTCATCAGCGAGCTGGATCACGGCTACGGAACCAGGGTGGGCGAGCGAGGAGCCTCACTGTCGGGTGGGCAGCGTCAACGGATCGCCCTGGCTCGGGCACTGGTGCGCCAACCACGGCTGCTGATTCTGGACGACGCCACCTCGGCGGTTGACCCGGCGGTGGAGGCCGCCATCTTGGATCAGTTGTCGTCGCTGGACACCAGCGTGGTGATCGTGGCCTACCGGCGCAGCTCAATCCTTCTGGCCGACAGCGTCATCTACGTCGAAGACGGACGAGTCACCGGCCGCGGTTCACATCAGGAGCTGTATGACTCGGTTCCCGCCTACGCCAAACTGATTGACGCCTACAGCTCCGATGCTGACGATTCGGGGGCCGACGATTCCAGTGCTGACGATTCCACTGCCGACGATTCTGGAGCGGCAGCGTGACCACCACGGCTGCTCCCATCGAACTGGATGATTCGGTCCCAGATGGTTCCTGGGTCACGGTAAAACGAGGACTGGCTCTGTCACCGGAGCTGCGTGTCGGCCTTGGCGGCACGCTGGCTCTGGCCCTGATCGCCACCGCCGGTCGGGTGGTTGTTCCCATCGCCGTGCAGCAGGTGATCGACGGCGGCCTCAACGTGAGCGAGGCAGCAGCTGCCGGTGCTGCATCCGGAGACGAAGGAAGTGACGGCTCGAGCTTTGTCGACCTTGACTTTGTCTTTCGCATGGTGGCCCTCGCCGGAGTGGCGGTGCTTATTACCGCCGGAACCACGGCCTTGATGCACCTACGGCTGGCCCGAGTGTCGGAAACGGCGCTGTCCGGACTACGAACCCGGGCGTTCCGCCACATCCACGACCTGTCGATGCTGCATCAGGCGTCGGAGCAGCGGGGCGCCCTGGTGTCCCGGGTGACGTCGGACGTCGACCAGATCAGCCGGTTCATGCAGTGGGCCGGTTTGCAGCTGCTCACCAACAGCGCGCAAGCCACGTTGGCCATCGTGGTCATGTTGTTCTACTCGGTGCCACTCGGGTTGGCCGTGGTGGCCATCGTGCCGCTTATCGCCCTAACCATCCGTTGGTTCCAGACCCGGCTGGACTCGGCCTTCCTGATTGTTCGCCAGCGGGTGGGACGGATGCTGGCGGTCTCGGCCGAAGTGGTGGTGGGCGCGCCGGTGATCCGGGCCTACGGAATCGAGGACCGGGTGCGAGGTCGTTTGGCTGATGCCATCGAAGACCATCGGGCGGCGGCCATTAAAGCCGGGGGCTATTCGGCAGCGTTCTCGGGGGCGGCGGAAATGCTTTCGGCCCTTGTTATCGCCGTGGCCCTGGTGGTCGGGGCGGCCCTGGCGGTCAACGGTTCGATTTCGGTGGGAACAGTGGTGGCGTTCCTGTTTCTGTCGCAGCTGTTCGTCCAGCCGGTGACCATGCTGGGCGAGGCGGTAAACGAAGCCCAGACGGCGGTGGCCGGGTGGCGGCGGGTGCTGGATGTGTTGGACATCCCCCCTGATGTGGCCGATCCCGGCGACGACGGCGAAGCGCTGCCGGTTGGTGCGTTGAGCATCGAGTTTGATGGCGTTGAGTTCCGTTATCCCCTGCGAGGTGAAACGGCGGCTGAGGCCTCGGGTACCCGAGCGGTTCGATCGGTGTCACTCACCATCGAACCGAGGGCCAACGTCGCCGTGGTCGGTGAGACCGGTTCGGGTAAGACCACGTTCGCCAAGCTGTTGTGTCGGCTGATGGACCCGACGTCGGGTGTAGTGCGGATCGGCGGGGTGGATATTCGAACGGTGAAGTTCCGGTCGCTGCGTGACCGGGTGGTCATGGTGCCGCAGGAAGGATCGTTGTTTCGAGGGTCGATCGCCGAGAACGTCCGCATGGGCAAGCCCGAAGCATCTGATCGCGAGGTGCTGGCCACGTTCGCCGAGCTTGGCCTGGACGAGTGGTTGGATGAGCTGGAGCGCGGCATCGAAACCCAAGTGGGTGAACGCGGTGGTTCGCTGTCTATCGGCGAGCGGCAGTTGGTGACGCTGGTTCGGGCCGCTATCGCCAATCCTGATCTGTTGGTGCTGGACGAGGCCACGTCGTCGGTCGATCCGGCCACCGAGGTGCGGATCAGCCGGGCCTTCGCCCATCTGACATCGTCCCGAACGGTGGTGACCATCGCCCACCGGCTGTCCACCGCCGAGTCGGCCGATCGGGTGCTGGTGTTTGACGAAGGCGTGGTGGTGGAGGACGGGCCTCACGCCGAGCTGGTCAACAACGGCGGAATCTATGCCGGCCTTTTTGACGCCTGGCAGCGGGGAACCGCCGGGTAGTTCCTACCCTTCAAGCGCCGGCGGCTCGGCCGGGGCGCCGTTGTCAAGGACGTCTTTGATCAGTTCCGGCAGATTCTCGGGACCGAGTTCGTCGGTGGTGGCCTCAAGCTCGGCCACCGTCCACCAGCGATGCTCCCGGACGCCTTCGGCATTGAGCTCTTCGGCGGACATGGTGGGGGCCACCTCAAAGGGGTGGCACGGCACCAGGTAGACGGTTTCGGTCTGGCCGTCGAACTCTCCCGGTTCTCGGCGGTACATCGTTCTGGTCCATACCGGTGGGCCCATGAAGATCTCGGGCACCCCGGTCTCTTCGGTCAACTCGCGATGCAATGTCTCGGTATCGGTCTCGCCCGGCTCTTTGCCGCCGCCGGGCAGGATCCAGCCGGTCCAGTTCTGAAATTCGAGACGAAGCAACAACACGCGGTCAGCAGAATCTATCATCAGGCCCCGGACTGCTTCACGCATGTTGAGATCGCTCACTCAACTGTTCTATCAGTCCGGTCCTGAGTTCCCGTGTTGGGGCGCGCTGACTTTTGTCGACGGGACCGCTATGTTCGGTGGGTAAGAAGATGATGTTGGGTGTTGTGGTGTGCGATGGGTGAATTGGTTGACATTGCCTTCTCCTTCCCTGCCATCGTTTTCACCATAAGCACCATCGTCCTGGTCGGCTTCTGGGCCGCCACCATGTTGATTGGCGGCGGACTTGACGCCCTGGACGGCCTCGACCTTGGGCTCGATGCCGAAGTCGAACTTGATGTTGATTTGGACGTTGAGGCTGAAGTCGAGTTGGCCGGGGTCGGCGACGCCAGTCTGTCGTCGACGGAGTCGACCGGGATACTGCAAACCGTCCTGCAGTTCCTGGGCATCGTAGGGATGCCGCTGCTGTTGGCCCTGAACCTGCTGTCGCTGTTCGCCTGGGCCATCACCATGATCACTGTTGTCGTCATCGGCCCATCCACCGGATCGTCCACTATCAGTCCGCTGATGGGATTGTTGGTGGCAGTCGGGGCGTTTGTGTTCTCCGGTTTCATTACCGGCCGGGTGGCATCGCGGTACGGCGCGGCCATGGCGCCGACCAAGGCGTTGCGGCGAGGCGAGCTGGTCGGCCGCTTCTGCACCATCACCACCCAACGGGTTACCACCGACTTCGGTCAGGCCGAGGTTCGTGACGCCGAGGGCGGATCGTTGATCGTTCAGGTCCGGGCGGCCGAGGACAATCACCTCAGCCGCGGCGACAAGGCCCTCATCGTCGACGTCGACAACGACGCCGGTATCTATCAGATCGCCGTCGGCCTGGAAGAGCTGGCCGACTGAATCGCTCGTCTATTCACTTACTAAATCACTAGTCAACTCACTGCGGGAGGAAGCGCAATGGTCGTAAACATTCTGATCATCGTTGGGGTCGTGATCGCCGTCCTGGTGGTCCTGGCCATATTGTTGGCGGCGCTTTACAGCGCGCTGTACAAGAAGGTGCCGCAGGGTAAAGCGCTGGTTGTCTCCACCACCAGCAAAGTGCTGGTCTCGTTCACCGGGCGCCTGGTGCTACCGATCCTGCACAAGGCCGAGATCATGGACACCTCGGTGAAGACCATCGAAATCGACCGGCGAGCCACAGAGGGCCTGATCTGTCGAGACAACATTCGGGCCGACATCAAGGTCAACTTCTTCGTCCGGGTCAACAAGGCCGAAGAGGATGTCATCAAAGTTGCCCAGTCCATCGGTGTTGAGCGGGCCAGCAGCCAGGAAACTCTGGAAGAACTGTTTGTGGCCAAGTTCTCCGAGGCCCTCAAAACCGTGGGCAAAGCGCTGGACTTCGAAGACCTCTACACCGAGCGGGCCCGCTTCCGGGACGAGATCATTCAAGTCATCGGAACGGACCTCAACGGTTATGTGCTGGAAGACGCCGCCATCGACTACCTGGAGCAGACCCCGATCTCACACCTGGACGAGAACAACATTCTCGACGCCCAGGGCATCCGCAAGATCACCGAGCTGACCGCCATCCAGCACGTGGCCACCAACGTGGCCGCCCGGGAGGAGGAGAAGCAGATCACGGCCAAAGACGTCGAGACCCGGGAGGCGGTCCTTGAGCTGATGCGCCAGCAGGCCGACGCCGAAGCCCGCCAGGCCCGAGAGATCGCCACCGTGCAGGCCCGGGAGCAGGCCGAGACCGTGCGGGTCCAAAACGAGGAGCGGGCCCGAGCCGAACGGGCCCGCCTGGCCACCGACGAAGAAGTGGCCGTGGCCCAGGAGAACCTGGACCGAGAGGTGGCCGTCGCCGCCAAGAACAAAGAACGCATCGTGGCCATAGAGGAAGAGCGGGTACGCAAAGCCCGCAACCTGGAAGTGGTGGCGGCCGACGTCGAAGTGACCACCGCCTCCAAGGCCCTCGAGCAGGAGAAGACCGCCATCGCCCAAATTCAGCGCGAGCGGGTGGCGGTGGAAAAAACGGTGGCCGAAGAGGAAGAGGCCATCAACACCATTCGAGTAGTGGAGGAAGCCTCCCGTCAGCGCGACGCCGTGGTCATCGGTGCCGAGGCCGAAGCCCAAGGCGAGTTCGTCAAGGACATCAAGAAGGCCGAAGCGGCCGAGCAGGCTGCCGGTCACCTGGCCGCCCAACGAATCACCGAAGCCAAAGCATCGCTGGAAGCCAGCGATCTTGATGCCCGAGCAACCATCCGCCTGGCCGAAGCCAAGCAGGCCGATTCGGCCGCCTACGGTCTGGCCGACGTGCAGGTCAAGGAGGCCGATGCTCTGGCCGTGGAGAAACTTGGGTTGGCCGAGGTCCGGGTGCGTGAAGCCGAAGCGACTGCGGTCAAGAAGATGGGTGAAGCCGAAGGTGTGAAGGCCGAGGCGCTGCTGTCAGGTGAAGCGGCCGGTCTGCGGGAGAAGGCGGCGGCCATGAAGGAGCTGGAAGGCGTCGGCCAGGAGTTCGAGGAGTTCGTCCGAAAACTCGAAGTGCAGAAGGAAATCGATTTGGCCGCCATCGAAGCCCAGGTCGGTATTGCCGAGGCTCAGGCCAACGTGGTGTCCAAGGGTCTGGAGCAGGCCAACATCGACATTGTCGGCGGTGATGACATGTTCATCGACCGTTTGGTGAACGCGGTGTCGGCCGGCAAGTCAGTCAACCGCTTCATGGCGCACTCGGACGAAGGCCGGGAACAGCTGGTAGACGAACTTGGCCTCCTACTGGAGAACTTCAACTCTTCGGATGTCCGCGATGTTTCAGCTGCCGCGGCGTTGAAGGCCCTGGCCGACCGCATCTCGGAGTAGTCCGGTGACCGACACCGGTCAAGCTCCAACCGAGGAGCCTGCATCTCAGGATCCCGCCGAGCAGGTCGACCAGGATCAACCCGGCGGCGGGCAGGCCAATGACCAGACCTCCAACCAGGCCATCAACCAGTCCACCAACCAGTCCAGTGACGCCGGAGCTACCTATGACCTGCTGCGGGGACGGCTTCTTGGCCACGCCGAGGAGCTGTCCCGGCGCAGCACCCGGCTAAACGACATCCGGCTTCTCACCTTCGGCGACAGTCGATTTGAGGTAGCCGGAGTCGAACGGATCCGCACCGAGAACAACGCCGTCCCCCGAGACATCGTGGCCGTGGGTGGTGACCTGCTGTTCGGCTACAACGTCTTCATCGGCTTGAAGACCGAGACCACCGTCGACGACGTGTTCAGTCTGCATCACTACCGGTCGACCGAAGACGGCCTGGCCCTGGACCCGATCGCCGACGACGCCACCGAGAACTGGCTGCACGACCCGGAGTTCCTAATCGACTTTCAGGAGCTCTACACCTATTACAAGGACACCCGGCTGCTGCAGTTGCAGCGGCGGGAGGGGCGGCTGCTGGCGGCGTTCCAGACCGGCAAGAGCTTGGAGGACATCAGGGTTTTCCGCTGGTCGGTGTCGGCCGACGGAGTGGTGTCGTACCTCGACAACCGAGGCGAACGTGACTACGAGCGCCCGGCCCAGTTCGATTTCGAGTGGCTACCGGTCACCCGGGAACATCACGTCGGCGGACAGTCTTCATACGTCAACATCGTGGATCGGGTGTTCCTCGACCCGACCGGCGGGTCGCTGACCATCCGGCTTGAAGACAACACACCGTCGGGCCAGATCGTGTTGACCGAGCCGGTGGATGACGCCGACCAGGCGGTGGCCGACACCTCGGTGGCCTACGCCGTTCTGGGCGACCTGGTGGTGCTGCGGGTGTTGCCATACCGGGAGGAAACACCACGGGGATACGTGGTCAACACGTTCACCCGCACCGCTCGTCGGGCCGACGACATTTTGGTCAGCTGCCTTCAGCTACCCGAGGATCACGGCCTCATCACCCCCAGTGGCTACGAACTGCGGACCGGCGAAGCCAAGCGTTTTGATGTGGATACGGCTGGTATGGGTTTTGAAGCCCTGCACCGCTCGCCCAACGGGGAGGACGTGCTGTACGTCTTCCATGAGCGGGCTTCGGGCTTGTCGACGCTGCTTCCTTACAACCTGATTCGTCGCCAGGTCGGGCAGCCGATCGTGGCTCACGGATACTCGATTTTCGCCGACGGCAGCCTGATCGTGTTCCGGGAGGACTCCGAGCCGACCCGAGTGCACCCCATGCAGATATGGGCCACCCCGTTTGTGTCCGACGAGTTCCATGCCGCCACCCCGGTTGGTGACACGCTGGCCCACCGGGTGGGCAACGCCGATCTGGTGCGGGGCGTTTCCGAAGCATTGAACATCGCCCGCCAGGCCAAGGAGGCCACGCCGTCGACTGCGGTGTACGGCGACCTGTCGATGTCGGCCGCCCGGGTATTGGACTCGTTCTACTGGCTGGGAGAGGAGGAGCTGGCCGACCTGGCCGAACCGCTATCGGGGATTCGCTCCACCGCCGGGCTGATCATCGACGAGTTCGAGAAGGTTCGGGCCATGGAGGCGGTGGCCGCCGACACCACTGCGGCCGCCACCACCGAGGTGGACGAGCTGTTCGACGCCATGTTGAACCAGCCGCCGTCGACCGCGGCCGAACACGTTGATCTGTTGCGTCGGCTGCGCCTACAGCGGGGTCGCCTGATCTCGTTGCGGGAAGTCCGCTACGTCGACGCCGCCGAGGTGAACCAACTTGAGTCCCGGGTGGAGGCCGGCTTCGATGACGCCTCCCGTCGGGCCGCCGAGTTCTTTGCCGGTGAAGACGCCTTCGTTGAATTCCACGACGAACTGGCCGCCATCGAAACCGAAGTGGCCGCTGTTGAACGCACCGCCGCGCTCGGCGGACTCATCGAGCGGGTCGACCAGTTGGGTGAAGGATTGGACGTGCTGGCCCAAGTGGTTGGCGGCCTCGATATCGAAGATCCCACCGTTCGCACCGAGATCCTCGGGCGGCTGTCGGACGTGGTGGCCACTCTGAACCGAACCCGGGCGACCACCGAGAACCGTCGCAAAAGCTTGGCTACCGCCGAGGGCGCAGCCGCCTTCGCGGTGGAGATGACGTTGTTCTCCCAAGCCGTCTCGGGAGAGTTGGCCCGCACCACTACCCCTGACGCCGTGGACGAGGCCCTGGGCCGGCTGCTGTTGCAGTTGGAGGAGTTGGAGTCACGCTTCGCTGAGTTCGACGACGAGCTGGTTGAGATCGGCCACCGACGGGACGAGGTGTACGAGTCGTTCTCGGCTCGCAAACAGTCACTGTTGGACGAGCGGCAACGTCACGCCCAGCGGCTGAGCGACGCCGCCGATCGAATCCTGGCCGGTATCGGACGACGAGTTGAGCGGTTCGAGGACGCCGACGAGTTGAACGCCTGGTTCGTGGCCGACCCGATGGTCGACAAGGTGCGCTCGCTGGCCGAAGAGTTGCGTTCCATCGATCAGCCGGTGGCGGCCGACGAGCTTGCTCGTCGTCTGGACACCGCCCGGTCCGACGCCGGACGTTCCTTGCGGGACCGCGCCGACATCTTCGAAGAAGGTGGCAACGTCATCCGCTTCGGTAACCATCGGTTCTCGGTGGACACCGAACCGTTGGAGCTGACGGTCGGCGTGTTCGACGACGGCTCAGGACCCGGCCTGAAGGCGGTGTTGACCGGAACCGACTTCCGTGAGCCGCTGGCCCCCGACCGCCTGGCGGGGACTGAAGACTTTTGGTCTCAGCATCTGGTGTCGGAGACGGACACCATGAGTCGGGCCGAGTTCCTGGCCGCCGGCATCATGCTGGACGCCTTGACCGGTGTTGGTGAGTTGTCGTTGGATGAGCTCAGCCATGCTCAGGCGGCTGACGGCTTGGGTGATCTGATTCGTTCGGTGGCCGAGTCCCGGCTGGACGAGGGATACGAGCGCGGGGTGCACGACCATGACGCCGCCCTGCTGGTGGCGGCCATGCTTGACCGCATCGGCGACGCCGGTCTGCTGCGGTTCGATGCAGCCACCAGGGCTGATGCTTTGGTGTTCTGGTCTAACGGCCTGGATGACACCGCCCGCTTGGAGTGGCGGACACGCTGTCAGAGTGTTGGACGACTGCGGGCCCAGTTCACCCAGTCACCGTCGGTGATTGAGGCGGTGGACTCCGCAGTGGCTGATCTGGCGACGGCTCTGTCAGCCGACGGTCGAGCCGGTGACCCGGCTTCGAGCGCAGAGTACTTGTTTGAGGAGCTGGCCGAGGAGGTCGGCGGATTCGACACCACCGCTGACGCCGAAGCGCTGGCCGATGCCTTCCGCCTGCACTCCGAGGCCGGTGACCGGCTGGCCGGTGAAATCACACAACTGACCGACTTGGATGATCGCCTGGCGTTGGCCCGGGCGTGGCTGGAGGCGTTCGCCGAAGCGGTCGAACCGGACAAAGCAGCGCTGGTTCCGGAAGCGGTGGTGATGGTGGCCGGGGCCGATGTGGAGCGGTCGCCTCGGTCGCCGTCGCTGGCCTGCCGGGTAGACGGTCTTTTGTCCAACCACCCAAACTTTGACAGTTCGGTCGACGGTTCGCAGGGTGGGTCCGGCCTCGCCTTGTCGTTCCGGCTTGATGAGTTGTTGACTTCAGTGGCCCGTTACCGCCGTGACGGTGTGCCGGCGTTCCGGGACTATCAGGCCACTCGTTCCCAGCTGTTGACCGAGACTCGGGACCGGCTGCGTTTGGATGAGTTCCAGCCCAAGGTGATGACCGCCTTTGTTCGCAACCAGCTGATCGACCAGGTGTACCTGCCGATTATCGGTGACAATCTGGCCAAGCAGATCGGGGCGGTCGATCAGGCCCGTACCGATCAGATGGGCCTGCTTTTGCTGATCTCTCCTCCGGGCTACGGCAAGACGACGCTTATGGAGTACGTGGCCAACCGGCTGGGCATGGTGTTCGTCAAAGTGAACGGTCCTGCGCTCGGTACCGGCGTCACGTCGTTGGATCCGAACGACGCTCCTGATGCCACCGCCGCCCAGGAGGTGGACAAGATCAACTTCGCTCTGGAGATGGGCTCCAACGTGTTGTTGTATGTGGACGACATTCAGCACACCAACCCCGAGCTGTTGCAGAAGTTCATTTCCATGACCGACTCCCAGCGTCGCATGGAAGGCGTGTGGAACGGACGCACCCGAACCTATGACCTTCGAGGGAAGCGGTTCGCCGTCGTTATGGCCGGCAACCCCTACACCGAGTCGGGTGAACGGTTCGCCGTGCCCGACATGCTGGCCAACCGGGCCGACACCTACAACCTTGGTGACGTGTTGTCCGGGCGGGATGATCTGTTTGCCCTGTCGTACATCGAGAACGCCCTGGCCGCCAACCCGGTGCTGCGGGCCATGACCAACCATGATCTGGCCGACGTGCCTGCTCTGGTCGAGATGGTCGGTAGTTCTGGTTCCGGCTCCGGCTCGGCGTCTTCAGTCACGCTCAGCCATCCGTACTCAACGGTTGAGCTGTCGGAGTTGCAGGCCACCATGGAACGGGTGCTGAAGGTGCAGGAGGTGCTGCTGGCCGTGAACCGTCAGTACATCGCTTCGGCTTCGATGGCCGATGAGTTCCGAACCGAGCCCCGGTTCCAGCTCCAGGGTTCGTACCGGAATATGGCTCGGCTGGCCGAGAAGATCCAGCCCATTATGAACGACGACGAGCTAAATGCCCTGGTCGACGATCACTACCGCGGTGAAGCCCAAACGCTGACCACCGGGGCCGAAGCGAACCTGTTGAAGCTGGGTGAACTCCGAGGCACGTTGTCCGGGCCCGAGGCTCAACGCTGGGACGAGATCAAGACCGCCTTCGCCCGTGTTCAACGTCGGGGAGGAGCCGACAACGACCCCATGCTTCTGGTGGCCGAAGCGCTTAGCGAGATTGGAGACACACTCAAATCCCGCTAGCGCCATGACCCACTTCTATACAGCGGCAACTCCGGCTGTCGTCGCCACATAATCAGCCCAGGCCCCGTAACCTCCCACGATGTCGGACACGTCAACGAAGCCTGCGTGCCGAAGCATGCTGGCTCCGACCGAAGATCGGTATCCCCCGGCGCAGAACACAACGGTAGAAGTCTCGGCGGTCAACTCACCAAGGCGAGCCGGAAGCTGCCCTACAGGAATGTTGACAGCACCGGGGACTGAGCCCAGGGCAAACTCTCCGGGATTACGAATGTCAATCAGCTGTAGACCTTCCACACTGCCAGCCTGAAGCTGATAGTTGGCCGCAGTCAGTCGGGAAGCATGCATGACCTGGTCCGGGTGGGAGGCCATAACTTGTTCCGCATTCGCCAGGTAGCCGACAACCCGGTCGAAACCGATACGGGCCAGGCGATTTCGGGCTTCGGTCTCATCACCGTCGGCAGTCACCAGAACAATGTCTACATCGGCCGGAATCACCGACCCGGCGAACTCGGCATAACGACCGTTGAGACCGACATTGATGGAGCCACGGAGGTGACCTCGGGCGAACTCCTCGGGTGATCGACCGTCGATCAGCATGGCACCATCAGCCATACGAACCCGGACGTCTTCCAGGGTCAGAGCCGTCGGCTGCTCGCCTTCGTCGTGCAGCGGCCGAAGCCGGCCGTTGAGGACGGCATCGTAAGCGAAGTAGGCCGGGGCCGGCGGCTGGCCTTCAGTGACCAGCTCGACGAACGCCTCACGATCGGGGGCAACCAGCGCGTAATTGGTGGCCCGCTGTTCACCGATGGTCGACCATGTCTCACTCGACAGATTCTTTCCGCAGGCCGACCCGGCTCCATGCGCCGGATACACCCGGGTGGAATCAGGCAAGGTCATGAGCTTGCCGTGCAAGCTGTCATACAGATGGTTGGCCAACTCGTCCTGGGTAACTCCGACCGAGGCCAAAAGATCGGGACGGCCGACGTCACCGACAAACAGCGTGTCGCCGGTCAGTACGGCGTGAGGTTCGGCGTCGGGATGCTCCCGCACCACGATGCTGATCGACTCCGGTGTGTGGCCGGGAGTGTGCAGGATCTCCAGTTCGACCTCGCCCAGAGACAGTCGTTCGCCGTCAGCCAGGTGGCGGATGGGGTACTCGGTACTGGCCACCGACGAGTAGGCGATCTCCGCTCCGGTGGCGGCAGCCAACTCCAGGTGTCCGGAAAGGAAGTCGGCGTGGAAGTGGGTTTCCAACACCAACTCGATGGTCAGGTTCTGTTCTCGGGCATCGGCCAGATACTCATCAATGTCTCGACGGGGATCGACGACAACCGCCCGGCCGGTTGCTTCATCGGCGATCAGGTAGGACGCATGAGACAGGCAGTCCAGGTAGTACTGGGTGAGAATCATGAGAGCCTCGCAAGAGCCGCATCGACGTCGACGGTCGAACGGTTGTAGGGAAGGCGGCCGAGGATGCCGGCCATTGCGCAGGTGTTGGTGGCGGCGGAATACACCAATCCAGCCGCCACCGCGGCGGCCAGCCATTTGGCTTGCGGAATTGCCATACTGGCCACCACGGCGACGACGATCATCAGCCCGGCCACAAAACGGACCTGGCGGTCCATGGCCCAGCGACTCGTTTGGCCGCGGAAAACGTCATTGCCGGCGGCCTGCCAGGCGGCCACACCGCCGTCGAGGACAAACAGCCGACCCTTGCCGGACTGGCTGAGTTGGCTGTGTGCCTGCTCAGCTCGTGCCCCCGATTGACAGATCAGCACCATCGGGTGACCGATCCCGGCCATGGGGGCGAGGTGCTCACCCAGCCGGTCGAGCGGAATGTTGACCGAGCCGGGAATGTGGAGAGTCTCGAACTCTCCACCGGTGCGGACGTCAAGCAACTTTACTGATGAGTCGTCGGCGCACAGGGCTTGTAGTTCGGCACAGTCCAGGGCTTGAGGGTTGTTGCTGTGTTTGGTCTGCTGGGTAGTCATGTTGGGTGATGTCATCGGCTCTCCTCTGATCCGATCTTTTGACCTGATCTTTGATCTGGGTTGATGGTTTCCGGGTCGCCTAGCTGGCGCCGACCGGCGTACGTTCGTCGATTCCGTATCGCCGCTGGTCACTCGGTGACGGGTGACCAGCGCATATGGTGTCCACCGCTTCGCCGGTCGAAGCGTGAAGACGTGAGTCGAGGACCGTCCAGAGACCGGCTCGCTGCAGGACGTCCCGTACCGGTCCTTTGACGTCGGCCAGATGGAGCGCTACCCCAAGTTCGTGCAGGTCGGTTAGAACTACATGCAGCATCTCGGCCGCGCAGGAGTCGATGTCGTTGATGCCGGAGGCATCCAGAATGAGGGCAGGGCTGTTGAGTGCTGGCTTGCATTCGCCACCGGCTGACGCCTGATACATCCGGGTGGCCCAATGCAGGGCCGTCGCCTCCGATAGCAACTGCCGCTTAACGGCGGCGGAGTTGACGAAGGACAGAGCGGCGTCGATCC
>JAHDFR010000074.1 GCA_020628065.1 Acidimicrobiales bacterium | reverse complement strand
AACTGCAACCGGAGGGCGACCAGATGCTGGCCGCCGCCGAACATGTTGTGTCGGCCGATGTGGCGCTTTGACCGGGTCCGCTCTCGATCTGGCCATGGCCGAGGCCTGGCCTGCCGCTGAAACCGAACAGCACGGCAAGTGGCTCTTTCGGTTCACCGAGGGCGTAACCCGACGGGCCAACTCGGTGTTGTGTGTCGGTCAGCCGGCCGAGGTTCAGTCCGCCATCGCTGCAGCCGAGGACTTCTACGCCCAGCGAGATCTGCCGACCGTTTTCATGGTCAGTGACGCTCTCACCCCACCCGCAGTACGAGAGACGCTGGCTGCTCATGGCTATCGGGAAGATGCTGCCACCTGGATCGTCCATCGGGATCTGCCAGCAACCAGCACCCTAGGCGTTGGTCAGGTGCACTGGAGGATGGAGGTGACCGACGAACCGTCCGATCAATGGTTTGACACCTTCTGGGCGGTCGAAGGTGATCGTCACGGGTCGGCGGCTGCGGCCGTGTACCGCAACAGGCTTCTGCAGCCTTCGTGGCCGACCCGATTCGTGACCGTCACCGGGGCTGACGAACACGCACCCAGTTCCGTGGGCCAGGTGGTGGTCGTCGACAATATTGCCTGTTTGCAGTGCCTGGCCACCGCCCCCATCGGCCGGCGACGGGGAGCCGGCACCGCAAGTGTTGCACAGCGCTTAGCGGTGGCGGCGGAGCTGGGAGCCAAGACGGCCTTTGCCGCCGTGATGGCCGACAACGCTGCTTCGCTTGGCTTGCTCGAGCGCTTGGGCTTTCAGCAAAGCCATCAATATCGATACATGCGACGTCAGTCGCCGTCAGCTTGAGGAGGTGACCGTCGGGCAGGTCGTAACCGCTTCACATCCGCAGGCCTGCATGTTCTCTAGCATGGCGATGGTGGTCGCCAATTCTGCTTGTTGCTGGCGAAGCTCTGCGATCTTGTCAGCCAACGTCCGTTGAGTACGTGCCGGGGTGTCGGCCAGGATGTCTCGAATTTCCGCCAGCGAGAATCCAGCCCTTTGAGCGCGTCGGGTGAAGATGACCCGCCCAACGGCATCGCCATCAAACCGGCGTTTGCCGCCCTCCCGACAGCTTGCAGCGATGACACCGATTTGGTCGTAGTGCCGCAGGGCCGAGACGGACACGCCCGTTTTGTCGGCCAGCTGTCCTATCGATAGGAACCCGGCGGCACTCATAGGTTCTCGATGCCGGTTAGTGCCGCAATCACCGGGGCAGCATCATCATGCGAGGAGGTTACTTTCAGTGTGAGCTCGTCGTCGGTCACGGCTGTGGTGGTCAGAGTCAAGAAACGGCAACAGGCTGCCTCTCGCTCCGCCAAGTCCTCGATCTTGGACGTTAGGGATGCAGGAAATGTCAGAACTACACCAGACTCGCAGGCGGTGATAGAAATGGCCCGCATCCGTAGATCGACCCACTCAAGTAGCTGCATGTCCGGCTGCGGATGGGTGCAAACCACTGGATCCTGCTGGACGGTTTCGGTTCGCCGTGTCATGGTTTCAACCGTACGACCTCAGGTCTACTTGAGGTCAAGCGCAATTCTTGCCGTGTCTGACGGGGTCGACTCCCGGCTGAGTCACACGTCAAGCGATGGCAGCTGTTTGAGCAGCGACTTGGCCAGTGGGGATAGCGCTCGTCGCCGGGGCCACACGGCTCGGAGTTGGCGCACGATGTGCAGGTCAACGACGTCGATCTCCACCAGCGACCCGGCGGCTAGATCGTTGACCACCGCTAGGCGACTGATCACAGTCGGTGATGAGCCGCTGATTACTGCCGCCCGTACCGCTGAGGTCGATCCCAAGTCCAGGGCGATGTCGTGAAATGCGTAGCCCAACTCGGCCAGGGCGGCGTCGAGAGCTTCCCTGGTTCCCGACCCGACCTCCCGTGACACCATCGGTGTGGTGACCAGTGCCTCTACTGGCACCGTGCCACGCCGGGCCCACGGATGGCCGGGAGCCACCACAGTTACCAGCTCGTCAATCCCAACAACCTGAGTGACCATGTTGGGTGTGGGGCCGGGCGACTCGATGAAGCCAAGATCGGCTGCTCCGGAGGCCAGACGTTCGAGCACTGTGGTGCTGTTGGCTACCTCCAGGGCTGCTGAGTCTTCCGGCCGGTTACGGAAGAACGATTCGATCCATGGCGGCAACAGGTACTCGGCCACCGTGTAGCTGGCGGCGATTCGCAACAATCCGGCGGCTTCGGCCCGCAAAGCGGCAGCGCCGGTGGCCAGGGCGTCGGCCGAACGCAGCAGGCTCTCAGCCCATCCGGCCACCACCGCTCCTTCGGGGGTTGGGCGGGAGCCGGTGGGGGAGCGTTCCAGCAGGGTCAGGCCGAGCTGGCGCTCCAGGGTCTTAATTCGGCTGCTGGCCGACGGCTGAGTGATCAGGTGAGCTTCGGCCGCTTTTGACATGCTTCCGCTCTTCACCACCGACAGGAACAGGTCAAGACCCGCTAGTTCGGGAAAGTCGGCTGGTAGTACCACCTGTTCGATGATAGCCGCCGACGATAGAGGTAAGAGGTCTGATCTATGGGTAGTCATAGATCAGACCTATTACCTTCAAGATGGTTGGCCTCTACCGCTCGGTTCCGCCCACGACGAAACTGAGAGTATGGCTCTAACTAGTCGCAGCAATGCCCTACTCCCCGTCACCGGCGGGGAAGCCGCTGTGGACTCTCCGTCACGGTCTCGTCAACTCGGGTCGCTCCTGCCTGGACTGGTAACAGTTGTTGTTGGCGTCGTCGTGGCCCGAACTATCGGTCGTCTGGTTCCCCAGGTCTCCAGTCTGTTGTTGGCCACCATGGTCGGCCTGGCTATGGGCAATGTCATGCCGCAAGCACGGCTCGACGCCCTTCGTCCCGGTCTGACGTTTGCAGCCAAAAAGGTGCTTCGAGTTGGTGTGGTTCTTCTGGGCCTGCGGCTGTCACTTGGTCAGGTGCTTGAGCTCGGCGCTCCCATGCTTGCTGTGGTGGCTTCCACTGTGACTGTCACATTCTTCGGCACGCAGTGGGTGGGTCGCCGGATGGGATTGTCGGACAATCTGTCGCTGTTGGTGGCCACCGGCTCATCGATCTGTGGTGCCTCGGCTATCGCCGCCATGGAGGGTGTGACCGACTCCGAAGAGGATGAGGTGGCGCTCTCGGTCGGCCTGGTAACGCTGGTCGGTACGGTTGCCATGTTCACCCTGCCGGGCCTGGCCGCCGCCTTTGGTCTGACCGATGAGCAGTTCGGAGCCTGGGTGGGAGCCAGTATCCACGACGTCGGTCAGGTGGTGGCCGCCGGGTCGGCCGGCAGCAGCGCAGTATTGGCCACAGCCGTCGTCGTCAAGCTGACCAGGGTTGTGCTGCTCGCCCCTCTTGTCGCCGGTGTAAGTCTGCACCGAGTGCGGGCTGGTCGAGTAAACGCTGGCCTGGTTGGTGTCGAGCGGCCTGCCCCGACGATGATGCCGGCGTTCGTGGTTGGGTTTCTGGTGATGATTCTGGTTCGAACCTCCGGCTTGATGCCGGCGGCCGGGGTGGACGCCGCCCGCGCTGTCGAGGCGCTGCTTCTGTCGGGCGCCCTTGTCGGTCTGGGCTCGGCGGTTCGCTTTGCCCGGTTGCGGCGGGTCGGTGCCAAACCGATTTTGTTGAGCTTGGCGGCGTGGGTCGTCGTGGCGTCGGTCAGCCTGGTGGCCTCACTGTTGCTTGTCAGCTGACGGCGATCAGCTCTCAGAGGCGTTCGACCGCCGGCCCGGCTAAGTTCAGGCCATGGACGTGCAAGAGCAAACTATCGATACCTCAACTGACGATGGCGATATGGCCGTTGTCATCACCGCTCCCACCGACAGGCCGGCCGAGGGCGAATGGCCGGTGGTCCTGCTGTTCATCGACGCTCCAGGGTTGCGGCAGGCCACTCGGGACTTCATGGCTCGCTTGGCCGGTGAAGGCTACCGGGTTGTCACTCCTGATCTTCACCATCGCCACGGTCGCCTGCTGGTGCCAAGTGGGATGGACGAGGTGTGGGGCTGGATCAACTCGATGACCGATGATCAGATCCAACATGACGGCGCTCGGGCGTTGGCCGCTGCCGGTGTTGGCGAAGACGCGCCGTACGTCACCATTGGTTTCTGCCTCGGGACCCGCGCCGTGTTCCGAGCCATGGAACGTAACCCGGAGCGGGTTCTGGCCGGTTCGTGTTGGCACCCGTCGTTCATGGCCGACGACAAGCCGGACTCTCCCCATCTCACCGCCGCCAACCTGACCAGACCCATGTACCTCGGCATCGGCGAGGCTGATGAGGTTCAGTCCATCGCCATGCATCAGCCATTCCTGGATGCCGTGGCACCGCTGAATCATGTGGATGTGGTCACGTTCCCCGGTGCGGATCACGGATTCACCTGGCCGGACGGCCCCAACTATCACCAAGCAGCGGCGGAGACCAGTTGGGCGAAGACCCTCGAGTTGTTCCGAACCGCGTTCGCCTGAGGCCGTCTGTGTCCGACGGATCGAAGCCGACGCTGTACCTGCTCTGTGGGCTCCCCGGTTCGGGCAAGACTACGGAAGCCCGTCGGCTGGAGGATGAGGGGGCCGGAGTCAGGCTGAACGCCGATGAGTGGACCAGTCGTCTGTATCTCGAAGACGCCGAAGCGGCCGCTCGGGACGGGCGCAAGACTGTGGTTGAGACGCTGCAATGGGAGGTGGCCGAGCAGTTGCTGGCCAACGGGGTGAGCGTCATTGTCGACTGGGGTGTCTGGGCCCGGGCCGAGCGGGACGACTATCGTCAGCGGGCTGCGGCCGTTGGCGCCTCCACCCGGATTGTCTATCTCGATGTCCCGCTGGACGAGCTGCACCAACGAGTAGCTCACCGCAACCTCGATCTGCCGCCCGGCACTTTCTACATCGCCCCCGACGAGTTGGATGAGTGGGCGACGGCCTTCGAACCACCGCTGGCAGACGAGCTCGGCACCGGGTAGTCGGTCCGGAGGATGAGGCGTAGCGGTTCGCCTTGGCCGATTGAGATCGCCGCCAGCTAGCGTTTCGGTATGGTCCGGCACACCGGTGACAGCTACGACGACAAAGCTCAGCGCTACGCCGAAACGATCGATACCAAGCCGTTCACCGTCTTCTACGAGCGCCCGGCGTTCATGTCGCTGCTGCCGCCGTTGAACGACTTGCATGTGCTGGATGTCGGCTGTGGAACGGGCTGGTACGCCGAGTATCTCGTCGAGCAGGGCGCCGCCGTGACGGCGTTTGACCTCAACCGGGAGTTCGTTGCTCTGACCGACGACCGAGTCGGCGGCCGGGTTGACGTGCGCCAAGCCGACCTGGCCGACGGCCTGCCTTTCGTCGGCGACGGCACCATTGATTTGGTGATTGCACCGTTGGTCATGCACTACCTGCGGGAGTGGCGACCGGCTTTCGAAGAGTTCAGGCGAGTTCTGAAGCCTGACGGCCTGTTTGTCTTCTCCACCCATCACCCCTACACCGACCTCGGCCTGTCCAAAACCGGGAACTACTTTGGGGTAGAGCTCCTGGAGGACGAGTGGGATGTCGGGCCGGTCCGCTTCTTTCGCCGGCCGCTCACCGACATGTGCACTGATCTGTCCGCCGCCGGGTTTGTCATCGAACGGCTCCTGGAGCCGACCCCGGTCGCAGAGTTCGAGGTCGTCGACTCAGCGACCTATGACAGGCTGATGGAGCGGCCGATGCGTCTGATGATTCGGGCACGCGCCGAGTAGGTCAACCCGAACGCGCTGCCCGCATGATGTAATTCACTCCGGGTCATTCACTCCGGCCTCGTCTACTCCGGGCGGATCACCGCCAGCAGGTCGCCGGGTTCGACTGAGCGAACCGGTGAACCGGGGATGCGCTCGATCAGCCCGGCAATGGGGGCGGAGATAACCGACTCCATCTTCATGGCTTCGATGACGGCTATCGGCTGGTTGGCCTCCACCGTCTCGCCTGCTTCGACGCTCATCGTCACGACCCCGTTGAATGGAGCGGCCACATGCCCCGGGTTGCCCGGGTCCGCCGATTCCCGTTCGGCGCCTGCCACATCGACCGCCCGGTCGAGCACATCAATGGGACGCAGCTGGCCGTTGAGGCGGAACACCACTCGGCGTAGCCCGCGTTCGTCGGGCTCGCCGATGGCCTCCAAGCCGACGAGGAGGTCGACACCACGCTCCAACGTGATCGACACGTCCCGTTCACCGACTCGCAAACCATAGAGAAAGACCCGAGTTGGTAGCCGCTCGAGGTGGCTGTATCGATCGACGTGGTCCAGGTAGTCGGCGTAGGGCTTCGGAAACAAGAGGCGACACAGCGTCTCCCGGGCCTGATCGCCATCCAGGGAGGCCCGGTCGTCGGCCTCCAACTCGGCCCCGGCAAACGATGCTTCTCGTCGACCGGCCAGAGCTTTGGAGCGGAACGGCTCGGGGAAGCCGCCGACCGGCTCGCCCAACTCGCCGTGGAGGAAACCGATGACGCTGTCGGGAAGATCGACCGAGGCCGGGTCGGCGGCCAGATCCTCAGGGGTGACCCCGGATGCCGCCAATTGAAGGGCCATGTCGCCCACCACTTTGGAGGTCGGAGTCACCTTGATGATGCGACCCAGCAGAACATCACATGCTGCGTACAGTCGCTCGATGTCTTCGAACCGGTGGCCCAGGCCGACGGCCACCGCCTGCTGGCGCAGGTTGGAAAGCTGTCCGCCTGGGATCTCGTGGTTGTAGACAGTGCCGGTCGGGCTGGCCAGGCCGGCTTCAAACGGGGCGTACAGCCGACGCACCGTCTCCCAGTAGGGCTCCATGGTGCCGAGTCCGGCCAACGACAGGCCCGTGTCGCGATCGGAGTTGGCGAAGGCGGCGGCGATGGCGGCCAGCGATGGTTGTGATGTCATGCCCGACAGGGGCGCGGCAGCACCATCCACAGCGTCCACTCCAGCCTCGGCCGCTGCCAGGTAGGTTGCCAGCTGTCCGCCTGAGGTGTCGTGGGTATGAAGGTGAACGGGGACGTCGAATCGTTCCCGCATGGCCGACACCAATCGACCGGCGGCCGGTGCCCGCAGGAGTCCGGCCATGTCTTTAATGCACAGCGAGTGCACCCCTTCGTCCACCAGACGTTCGGCCACGCCGAGGTAGTAGTCGAGGGTGTACAGGTTCTCGGCCGGGTCGGACATGTCGCCCGAGTAGCACACCGTGCCTTCCACGAATCCGCCGACGTCGATGGCGGCCCGGATGGCGGGAGCCATTTGCTCAACCGAGTTCAAGGCATCAAAGATGCGGAAGATGTCAACGCCGGTGGCGTGAGCCTGGGCCACAAATTTCTCGGCCACCACATCGGGGTAGGCGTTGTAGCCGACCGTGTTGCGGCCCCGGAGCAGCATTTGCAAACAGATGTTGGGAGCGGCTTCCCTCAACCGTTCCAGTCGGGTCCACGGGTCCTCGTAAAGGAACCTCAGGGCCACGTCGAAGGTGGCACCACCCCAGCATTCGAGGCTCAACAGTTCCGGTGTGAGGTGGGCGATGTGACGGGCCCCGTTGACTAGATCCAGCGAGCGTACCCGGGTGGCCAGAATCGACTGATGGGCGTCCCGCAATGTGGTGTCGGTGACCAACAGCGCTGAGGAGTCTCGCATCCATCGGGCAAAGCCGTCGGGGCCCAACTCGTTCAGTCGCTGTTTGGATCCGGCCGGGGCCGGTGCGGTCGGCCGCATCGGCAGTTTGACCGATGGTTCATCCACCTCGGGGGCGTCGCCATGGGGGCGGTTGACGGTGACGTCGGCCAACCACCGCAGCAGGCGGGTGGCCCGGTCCGAGCTGGTAGCGGCCTGAGCCAGCTCTGGCCGCTCGTCGATAAACGATGTAGTGACCCCACCCCGCTGAAAGTCGGGGTCCTCCAACAGGGCTTGCAGGAAGGCAATGTTGGTGGCCGGTCCTCGAACCCGGAACTCGGCCAGCGCCCGACGGGCCCGGCTCATGGCCACCTCGAAGTTGTGGGCTCGACAGGTCAGCTTGGTCAGCATGGAGTCGAAGTAGGGCGTGATCTCGGCCCCCTGATACCCGCCGCCGGAGTCGAGGCGAACACCGGCTCCGCCCGGGTCCCGGTAGGCGAGAATGCGTCCCGTGTCGGGCCTAAAACCGTCGGCTGGATCTTCAGTGGTGATGCGGCACTGAAGGGCGGCGCCCCGCTGAACGATGGCGTCTTGCGACAACTTGAGGTCGGCCAGGGTGCGTCCGGAAGCGATATCGATCTGGGCTCGGACGATGTCGATGTCGGTGGTCTCTTCGGTGACGGTGTGTTCCACCTGGATGCGGGGGTTCATCTCGATGAACACGAATCGGCCGCTGCCGTCAAGGAGGAACTCGACGGTGCCGGCGTTGCGGTAAGAGATGTGGCGGCCGAAGTCCACCGCCGACGCGCACATGGCGTCCCGCAGGTCCGGGTCGAGGTTGGGGGCGGGGGCGATTTCCACCACTTTTTGGTGGCGACGCTGCACCGAGCAGTCCCGCTCGTAGAGGTGGATGACCTCTTCACCGTCGCCCAGTAGCTGCACCTCGATGTGGCGGGCATCGAGCACCGCTTGTTCCAAAAAGACGGTGCCGTCGCCGAAGGCTGCCAGTGCTTCTCGTCGGGCGGCGTCCACTGCGGCCGGCAGGTCATCGGGATTGTCGATGCGTCTCAGACCACGTCCTCCACCTCCGGACGCCGCCTTAACGAAAATGGGGAAACCAATGTCACCGGCGGCGGCCAGGGCAGTGTCGGCGGTGATTGCGTCGGACTGGATGAGAACCGGCACTCCGGCTGATTCGGCTGCGGTTCGGGCCCGCATTTTGGATCCGGTAAGGCGCAGGACGTCGGTTGACGGCCCGACGAAGATGATGCCGGCCTCTTCACATGCTCGGGCCAGGTCGGGGCTCTCCGACAGGAATCCGTAGCCGGGGTGGATGGCGTCGGCTCCGGCTTCGACCGCGGCACCGACCACGGCTTCGGGTTCAAGGTACGGCCGGAGCGGGTGGCCTGGCTCGCCGATCTGGTAGGCCTCATCGGCCTTCATACGGTGGAGGGACTGTCGGTCCTCCCAGGTGTAGATGCCGATGGTCTCGATGCCCATCTCGTAGCACGCTCGAAAAACCCGGATGGCTATTTCACCCCGGTTGGCTACCAGCAATCGCCGAATCGTCCTCAACTGATCTCCCGACTTGGCGGCAGCCAGATTCAGACCGCCGCCGTCTTCCTACAGATACTCGTAGTGGCCCGGCGACGGCGTTGTCGTAGGCGGCTTCTTCAACCGACGGCGTTGTCGTCGGTAGATACATAGTACGGCCGGCCGGGTCGAGCTGCTGTTGGTTACTCGCAGGTAAGATTTTGCTTGACAAAGAGAGTGCTCTCTCTTTAAATGGTAGATGTGGCAACGCAGGAAGAACGACGAAAGCAGACTCGGCGGAAGCTGCTGGAAGCTGGATCCTCGGTCCTGGTCACCCAGGGCGCCACAAGCTTTTCGACGGTGGCGGTCGCTTCTGCGGCGGAACTAAGTAACGGTGCGGTGTTCAATCATTTCAACACCCGCCTTGACTTATTGGCCGCCACCGTCGATTTTACGTTGGCCGAGCTGCGGGAGAGCTTCGGTCACGCATTCCTGAAGTTGGGGTCGGATCCGAAGCCGGCCGAGCTTCTGGCCATTCTCTGGGAGTGCATGAGCATGCCAGAACAGGTGGCCGTTGCTGACGTGTTCGTCCAGGCTCGCACCGACCTGGAACTTCAGACTCGGTTGGAACCCATTGTGGCCGAGCACCATGACTTCATCCGCTCGGTCCTCAGCCTCATCGACGGCGGGTCGATGGGGCTGAGCACCGAACAGGTGGAGTCCATTTCGTTTCTCTTTATCTACGCCATGGTCGGATTAACCATCAACAATGTGGTTGGAGCCGGACAAGGCGAAGAGAAGAGCTTCATCGACATCGGCCAGCGCCTGGTTGACCTCACGGGTACATCGGGCACTGGGACGTGACGGCTACAAATCGAACGCAAATCGGAGGTGACGAACCGCGTATGGCTACCGCAATAACCAACTATTCCCTTGGATTTGTCTACGACGATCGAACGTCTGAGACGAACCCCCTCAGACCGGTTCGGCCGACCCCGGTTACCGCTGCACCTACACTCAAGCCCTACCTCGGGGCGCCCTACCGGTCAACCGATATCACCGATCTTAAGACGGCGGCCAAGGTGTACTTGCAGGTTCCGTCCGCTCAAGTCATGTTGGCCTTCTTCCTGATCGGGTTGGTGATTCGCCTGGTCCTGGGATCAATGGGTTTTGGCTGGTGGGTCTTCGGGTGGCACGATGCCGCCGCTCTGGCCTTTGTGGCCGCAAGCACCGGACCGTTCGAGTGGTTCGTCCACAAGTTCGTGTTGCACGCCCCAGTTGACTCGTTCCGGAGTCGGGTGCTGAACACTTCAACCGCTCATCGTCGCCATCATGTCGATCCCACCGTGCTCGACAACGTCGTGCTGGGACCGGAGCACGCCGCTCAGTACTCGGCCCAGCTGGCGTTGTTCGCCACCATGTGGGCCGCCCCCATGGCGTTGCTGGCCGGCTGGCCTGTGCTGGCGACGGTGGCCACCGGTTCGCTGGCTTCGTGGCTGGCCTTGGCCCACTATGAGTGGGTGCACCTGGCGGTGCACACCCGCCACCGGTTCAAGAACCGCTTCTACGCTCGGCTGCAGAGCAACCATCGGTGGCACCACTACCGCAACGAGAACTTCTGGCTGGGGGTGACCACCAACAGCGGAGACCGGTTGCTGGGGACACTGCCGAATTCGAAGTCCGATGTGCCGCTGTCCGAAACCGCCCGCTCACTGGCCTGACTCCGCAATTGTTATCGCTGCCTAGTGACCCATGGGTCGCACCCGCGGCGTATTGTTGGGGACATGTCGACCGAAACCGACTCCACCGAACTTGCCGCCTTCATCGGAGCCTGGGAGGGTCCGTATGGAGGGGTTCCTCCGTGGGACGCCATTCGGCCCGAGTTCTTTGACGATGCCTTCGATTTGGCCATCGCCGAGAGCGAGGCCGAAATTGAGGCCATCGCCAACAACTCCGAACCTCCCAGCTTTGACAACACCATCGTCGCCCTCGAGCGGGCGGGCAAGACGCTGCAACGAGTGGCAGCCATGTTCGGCGTTCACGCCGGCAATCTCAACGTCGGTCCCATTCCCGACCTGCAGCGCAGCGTCTGGCCCAAGCTGGCGGCCTACCAGGACCGGGTGACTCAGCACGAAGGGTTGTTCGCTCGGATAGCTCATGTGTATGAACAGGCGTCGGCATCTGAGGGCGGGGGCTCCGGTGGGGCCGATCTCGATGACGACCAGCAGCGGTTGTTGGATGACCGCTATACCGACTTCGTCCGGCGCGGGGCCAAGCTGTCGGCGGCCGACAAGGAGCGCCTATCTGCGGTGAATCAGGAGCTGGCCACGGTCTATACCGACTTCGGCCAGAACGTGCTGCACGACGAGAACGAGATCGTGACCTGGGTTGATGACGAGAGTCGCCTCGACGGTCTCCCCGCCACTTTTGTTGACAGTCTGGCGTCGGCCGCTGCCGACCGGGGTCGTCCCGGATCCTGGGCGGTGCTCAACACACGGTCGTCGATGGATCCGGTGTTGCGTTACGCCACCGACCGGGGTTTACGGGAGGAAGTCTGGCGCACCTACTACAGCCGGGGTGATCACGATGGCGAGCACAACAACAAACCGTTGATCAGCCGCATCTTGAAGTTGCGGGCCGAGCGGGCCGCCTTGCTGGGCTATGAGACGCACGCCCACTGGCGGCTTGAGGTGGCTATGGCCAAAACTCCGGAAACGGCCATGGACCTGATGATGACGGTGTGGGACAAGGCGCGGGCCCAGGCCGAGGCCGAAGTGGCCGACATGGAACGCCTGGCCGGAATGAACATCGAACCCTGGGATCACCGGTTCTACGCCGAACAGGTCCGCAAGGACCGCTACGACCTTGACTTCAACGACGTCAAGCCGTATCTGCAGCTACAGAATTTGGTTGACGCCATGTTGTGGTGCGCTGGTGAGTTGTACGGCCTGCAATTCGACCAGGTCGATGACGTGCCGGCGTTTCACCCTGACGTCACCGTCTATCGGGTCACCGGTGCCGATGGGGGGTTGGTTGGGCTTTGGTACCTGGATCCGTACGCCAGGGAAGGCAAGCGCAGCGGGGCGTGGATGACCTCCTATCGGGTACAGGAGAACATCGACGGGCCAGTCTCCACATTGGTGTCAAACAACTCCAACTTCATCAAGGCGGCTGAAGGCGGGTCCCCTGAGGGGGCCGTACCGGTGTTGGTGGCTTGGGATGATGCCGTCACGCTGTTTCACGAGTTCGGCCACGCCTTGCACGGCTTGTTGTCCGACGTTCGCTACCCCGGCCAGTCGGGCACGGCGGTGGCCCGAGACTACGTGGAGTTCCCTTCGCAACTGAACGAGCACTGGTTGATGACCGACGAAGTGCTTCAGCGATTCTGTCTGCATCACGAGACCGGCGAGCCGATCCCGCCTGAGTTGGTCGACCGCATCAAGAGGGCGGAGACGTTCAATCAGGGGTTCGACACGGTCGAGTACCTGTCAGCGGCCATTGTTGACATGCAGTTGCATTTGGCCGGTGACGCCGACATCGATCCGGAGGCCTTTGAACGTGACGCCTTGGCTGAACTGGATATGCCTCCGCAAATTGTGATGCGCCACCGCATGCCGCACTTTGCCCACGTCTTCTCCGGTGACGGTTATTCGGCCGGATACTACAGCTATCTGTGGTCCGACGCTCTGACCGCCGATGCGGCCGAGGCGTTCACCGAGGCCGGCGGCTTCTTCGACGCTGAGGTGGCGGACCGGCTGCGGTCAAGTGTGCTGTCGGTTGGTGACACCGTCGATCCAGCTGAGGGTTTCCGGGCCTTTCGTGGGCGTGACGTCGACACCGACGCGTTGCTGCGCAAGCGTGGCTTGGCCAACGCCTCGGGAGGACGCGGCTAACCGACCAGAACCTGAGTGAGCAGGCCTCCGGCGACGGCCACAGTGAAGACGTAGGTCACGAATACTCCGATGACTTGTGGCCGGGCCAGCTTGGAGAGCATCACGAACTCCGGCAGGTTTGCTCCCGCCCCGGCGATGGTCAGGGCCACGATGGCGCCGATACCAACCCCGGCAGCTCCCAGCGCCTCGGCGATCGGCACGAACAGCGTGGTGCTGACATACAGCGGTGTCCCCAGCGCGGCTGCCACCGGAACGGCGAAGGCCGGGCTGGCTGCAGTCAGGCGTTGAGCGACGTCGGGGGGAACAAGGGCCTCGATAATTAGTGAGAGGGCAACTCCGGCGATCAGGATCGGCGCTATGCCTGCCAGGAGGGACATCGATCGTCTGGTGGCCGGTGGCAGCTCGGCCCGCAACCCCTGCCATGAGTTGTTGGCATCTTCTTGGCCGGTGGAGTCTTGGCCGGTGGACTCGCACCGATCTTCGTTCGTGCGTCTCAGCAGGGCGTCAACAGGTGTCAATCGGGCTTCGACGTTGAACCGTTCGGCTGCCATCGCCAGGCCGACGGCGGCGACAAAGGTGATGGAGACGTAGATGACTGCGGTCTTCAGGCCGGCGATGATGGTCAGCGCCCCGAACAGGACCGGGTCGAGTACGGGGGCGGCCACGATGAAGGCCACGTAACCGGCGGCCGGCACTTGGGCCTGGCGTAATCCGACCAGCATGGGTATGGCGGTGAAGGTGCAGAACGGGGTGACGAACCCGAGGGCTATGCCTTTGAGCGCCGAGGTCAGCGGGCGCCCGCCCATCCAAGTTCGGAGACGTTCGGGGCCGAACCTGGCTTGGAAGAGTTGAACGGCCAGGGTGACGGCAGCGAAGAGAAGCAGGATCTCGGCGGCCAGTACCGCTCCGGAAAGAAGATCATTTATCATTAATCAGTGATTATAGATTAATAGCCGGGCGAGTCAACCCTGGGCCTACCGTTATCTTGTGGCTGACGTCTCAAAACAAGACTTCGAAGAGTGGGCCGGCTGGTTCAAGTGCCTGGCCGACCCCAATCGGCTGACCATCCTGCATCACCTATCAGGGCTGGACGAACCGGCCACCGTTGGTGCCATTGTTGACGCGTTGGATCTCACCCAGTCCAATGTGTCGCACCATCTGAAGATCCTGGCCGAGCAGCGGTTCGTCTTCCTCGAAGCCGAGGGCGTTCGCACCATGGTCAGCGCCAATCCGGATTGCATTACCGCGCTACCGGAGGCGGCCGCAGCCATCATGCGGATATGACCGAGCGTGGTGGCCGGGGATTTAGGACAGAGTCGACTGGAACTCCGGATGAGCGATAGCCCGTAGACGTCGAGCCCGTTCGGTGTCTGCCATTCCCGCCAGGTGAGCCACTCCGAACTCTGTAACCACTCGATCGGCCAGCCAGTGAGGGGTGGTTACCGGAATGCCCGTGGCCAGCGAAGGAACAATTCGTGACACTCGCCCTCGGGCGGCGGTTGACGTGAGGGCCATAATGCTGATGCCGCCGTTGGCAGCTGCCGCGGTAGCGAAGTCCGGTTGGCCGCCGGGGCCGGAAACAACCCTGGTGCCGGAGGACGATGAGATATGGGTGGCGTTGGCCGAACCGTCCAGGGCCACCTCAACAACCGAGTTGATGGCAACGAAGCGACTCAGCCTGAGCAGTGTCCCCAACCCGTGGGAGTACGCCGAGGGCACAATCATCACATCGGGGTTTCGGTCGACCCAGTCGAAGCAGCGACGCGAGCCGATCACCACGCCACCCACGATTTTGTTGACGTCAAAGGCCTTGGCCGATCCGGTCAGCGCGCCGGCCTCGACCAGATCGACGCAGGCGTCACCGATCATGCCGCTGTGAACGCCGAGATCCCGGTGCCCGGCCAGCTTGGCCATGATGGCATCCGGTATCCGGCCGATCCCGAACTGTAGCGTTGCCCCGTCCGGCACTTCGGAGGCGGCGTGATGGGCCACCGCTTCTTCCACATCGCCGAAGTCTTGGCGCACTACTTCCGGTAGCTCGTGCTCCACCTCGACCAAGAGGTCAAACTCGGAGCGGTCAACTTCGGTGGCTCCGAAGGTGTACGGCATCCGGGGGTTCACCTCAGCCACAACAACCGGCGTTTGTCGCATGATTTCGATTGCGTCGGCCCCGCCGGTCCCCAGACTGAATCGCCCTTCGGGCCCGGGAGGCGAGACCTGAACGATCGACACGTCACAGGCCAGCGGAGCCCCCGGCGCGCATACGGCGGCGAAACGGGACAGCGGCACCGCAACGACGTCGGCCGCCCCGGCGCTGACCAGTGGGGAGGTGACGGCGCTTGGCTGCAACAGCCGGAACCGAAACGGCTCGGCCGGCAGATCGAACAGCGGAGACTGCTCGTGCTGAGTGCCGGAGACGATTTCGAGAGCCGTCCACCGATCTCGGTTGGCGGCCAGCGCGTCCATCAGCGTCAACGGCGCGGCGCAGCTGTAAGCCACATGTACCCGGTCACCGTCGCCGATCAGGGCGAGGGCGTCGTCAACCGAGCCGACCGCGCCTGCCCTCGTCGTATTCCTGGCCGGAATCCCGGCGTCGTAGTGAGTGTCTTCCCAGCTTCGGTCGGACATGCCCGTCAGAGTAGCCGTCCAACGTGACCGGTGAAGGAGCGCTCCGGTAGGGTCGAGATCGTGCAGACCAAGGTTGCCATCATCGGAGCGGGACCGGCCGGGGCGCTGTTATCCCACATTCTTGACCGGGCCGGGGTCGACAACATCGTGGTGGAACGTCAGTCACGAGCGTATGTGCTGGAGCGAATCCGAGCCGGTGTGCTCGAGTGGGGCACGGTCGAAACACTGCGGGAGCATGGTCTGGGTCAGCGGCTGGACTCTGAGGGGCATGTGCACGACACCATCAACATCGCCTGGCGAGGCTCGGAGACACTGTCCGTCGACACCCACGAAAAGATCGGGCGCCGGATGATGGCCTATGGTCAGACCCGCATTCAAGAGGACCTCTACCAGGCGGCCGACGATCGTGGTGCGTCGATTATCTTTGAGGCATCCGACGTCGAACTGCACGACGTCACCACCGACAGCCCGTCCGTGACCTTCCGGGTGAACGGCACCGATGAACGGATCGATTGTGACTTCATTGCCGGCTGCGATGGATTCCACGGCATCAGCCGTCAAACCATTCCCGAGTCTTCCCGCACCGAGTTCGAAAAGGTCTACCCCTTTGGTTGGTTGGGCATCCTGTCGGAAACGCCTCCGCTGCCGATCCTGCTGTACGTGAACCACGAGCGCGGTTTCGGTCTGTGCTCGATGCGGAACCCGATGTTGAGTCGCTATTACGTTCAGGCTCCGATGACCGATTCGGTTGATGACTGGTCCGACGATCGGTTCTGGAGCGAGTTGCTGGGCCGTCTACCTTCCGAATACGCCGACGCCATGGTGACTGGACCGTCCATCGAAAAGTCGCTGGCGCCTCTCCGCAGCTACGTGTGCGAGCCCATGCAGTTCGGGAATCTGTTCCTGGCCGGCGATGCTGCTCACATCGTTCCGCCCACCGGCGCCAAAGGTCTGAATCTGGCCGTCTCCGATGTGCGGTACCTGTCGAGGGCGTTCATCACCCACTACCAGGGTGACGACTCCTACCTTCAGAGCTATTCCGAGATGGCGTTGCGGCGGGTATGGGGAGCAGTTCGATTCTCGTGGTGGCTGACCACCTTGTTGCACCGATTCCCCGACCAGACCCCATTTGATCAGCGGGCCCAGGAGCAGGAGCTCAGTTATCTGGCGTCCTCGGCTGCCGCCCAGTCGGCACTGTCCGAGCAGTACGTCGGTCTGCCGTTCGAGTAGCGGTCACGGCTGGAGTACTCTCAGCCCATGACGCCCATCGATTCCAGCAGCCGGATTGATCTTCACGCTCTCAAGCAGGTCGAACAGCGCGTGCTCTGGTTGGCCACCCGAATTGTCGACGCCGCCAATCGCCGTCCCGGCACCGAGGTAAAGGTCGGGGGACACCAAGCGTCGTCAGCGTCGTTGGTGTCGGTCATGACCGCACTTTGGTTCGGTCACATATCGGGAGATGACAAGGTGGCGGTTAAGCCCCACGCCTCGCCGGTGTATCACGCCATCAAATACCTGACCGGAGAGCTGGATGCCTCTTATCTCCCCACGCTCCGCCAGCGCGGCGGGCTCCAGGCTTACCCATCCAGAACCAAGGATCCCGACGTGTCCGACTTCTCAACCGGGTCTGTCGGTCTGGGCGCAGTGGCTCCACTGTTCTCGGCCTTGACTCGACGCTACGTCGAAAACCACTTCGGTCAGCAGGACCCGGCCCGATTCATCGCCCTCGTTGGTGACGCCGAGTTGGACGAAGGCAACGTGTGGGAGGCAATCGCCGATCCCATGACCGAAGGCCTCGGGAATTTCACCATGGTGGTTGACCTCAACCGCCAGAGCCTCGACCGGGTCATCCCCGACATCGCCGCCGACCGGTTGAAGAAGTTCTTCGCCGACGCCGGCTGGCATGTGGCTGAAGCCAAGTACGGGTCGCTGTTGAACAAGGTGTTCGCCGACACCGGTGGCGACGTGCTCCGAGCCCACATTGACGCCATGCCAAACGAGGCTTACCAGGCTCTGTTCGGTCTGCAAGGGCCCGAACTTCGAGCCAAGTTCCTGGCCTCTTCGGCCGGTAACTCGACCGACAGTGCTGTGCGCCTGTTGGCGAGCGACTATGACGACGATCAGTTGAAACGTTTGGTCACCGACTTGGGTGGTCACGACCTCGGGCTACTGCTTGACACCTTCAGGCAATGTGACGCCGAGGTTGACCGACCGTCGGTTGTGTTCGCCTACACGGTCAAGGGTTGGGGTCTACCCATCGCCGGCGACCCGCTCAACCACGCAGCACTCCTCACCCCGGATCAGGTTGATGCGTTCCGCCGCCAGGTTGGGCTGTCGCTGGAAACCGAGTGGGACCGGTTCGCCCCCGACACCGCCGCCGGCCGACTGTGCGCCGAGGTCGGTGGGGAGATCAACAACCCGAAACCGGTGCCCCGGCCCAGGCCTGCGGTGCCGCCAGCGTCTCGATCTGTGGTGCTCAAGGGCTCGGTGTCCACTCAGGAGGCGTTCGGTCGGTCGCTGACCGGTCTGGCCGAGGTGGCCGAGGTCGGTTCCCGAATCGTGACCACCGCTCCCGACGTTTCCATCTCCACCAACCTGGGCGGGTGGATCAACAAGACCGGGGTGTATTCCCACACCGAACGTGATGACCACGGGGGAGCGGACCGGCTTTTGAAGTGGGCACCCGGCCCCGGCGGCCAACACATCGAGTTGGGGATCAGCGAGATGAACCTGTTCATGCTTCTCGGCCAGCTCGGCCTCAGTCATGACCATCATGGTGAGCAACTGCTGCCTATAGGAACGGTGTATGACCCGTTTGTTCTACGGGGCCTCGATGCCTTGATCTACGGGCTGTACAACGATGCCAGATTTGTGGTCACCGGTACGCCGTCGGGAGTCACCTTGGCCCCTGAAGGGGGCGCTCATCAGTCGACTATCACCGCCTCGGTCGGCGCCGAGCTGCCCGGATTGACCTACGCCGAACCGGCCTATGCCACCGAGGTTGACTGGTTGTTGTGTGACGCCGTCGATGCTCTTGGCCGCGATGGTGGTGGCTCAACCTACCTACGGTTGTCGACCCGACCAATCGACCAGGCACCGTTCGCCGCCGCCCTCGAACGCTACGGCGAGGCCGCTCTGCACAAACATGTGCTGGCCGGCGGTTATCGACTTCGAGAGTCGGGTTTGCTTGACGAAGGCACCGCCCCGGCGGTCACCCTCGTCACCACCGGTGCCATGGCACCGGAGGCTTTGACGGCCGCTGAAGAGTTGGAAGCTGAGGGCGTCGCAGCAGCCGTCGTCCACTTGACCAGTCCGGACAGGGCGTACAGCAGCTGGAAGGCCCGCTACGCCGCGGCGGTAGGGTCGGGTAGCGTTGTGCGCTCTCCCAGCCAGCTGCATCGGCTGATCCCGGCGGAGGAACGGAACCGCCCGATTATCAGTGTGCATGATGCCGCCAGCCACAGTCTGGCGTGGATCGGCTCGGCGCTGGGTAGTCGCCAGTACGCCCTGGGTGTTGATCGCTTCGGCGAGTCGGGAACCATCGCTGATCTCCACGAGGTGGCCGGAATCTCGGCCGGCAACATTGTCAACGCCGCCCTGATTGCGGTGAGTGAGCCGGCTTCGCAGACGGGCGAATCGGCCGGCGCCGACGGATCGTCGAGCTGGTAGGTCGGACAGCCACTGTCGGGTTAACCCGACAGTCGAGACGCCGGGTAGCCGTCTACCGTCGACGGTTTCAGTTGCATAGTTTCGATCTATGGCCTCAACTAGTTTCACCAACAGTGCTCTTAAAGACCGTGCTCTCACCGACCGGTCTTTGAGCGGCACCGCCTACGCCAAATCGAGAGGGATGTTCACCAGCCGAAGTTCGCTTGTCGCTACCGCCACAGCCTGGGCCGCCACGCTTGGTCGTCGCCTGACCTACCTGATGGTGGGCTTTCCGCTGTCGTTGGCCGCTTTCATCGTCATGATGGTTGGACTCCCGACGGGTTTGGGCACGTTGATCACCTTTATCGGATTCCCGATTTTGCTGCTTACGCTTTCGGCGGCCCGAGGGTTCGCCACCGTGGAGCGGACGATGTTGGTTTCCCTGGTTGATATGGAGCCGATTCCCGAACCGGTCCCGGCCGACGATGCATCGGCCGGACTGGTCGAGCGGGTCAAGGGACTACTGACCGATCGTCAGTCGTGGCTGAATGTGGCCCACGGGGTTGTCGGCTTTCCGGTTTCGGTGTTCACCTGGGCCGTCGCTGTCGCCTGGTGCGTCGCTGCTGTCGCCGGGCCCTCCGCTCCCATCTGGCTGTTGCTCACCTCAGACGGGCCTGACGGTATTGGTCCGCTGGATCTACTCGGAGCCGGTGCCGGCTATCTGGCTCAGTCCGTCACCTACGTAGTCATCGGCTTGCTGGCCTTGGTCACGCTGCCGGTCGGTGTGTTCGGTGCCGCTTGGCTGAGGGCGACGGTGGCCAGGAGCTTCCTGATCGATCCTGTGGTCGAGCGGGCCAAGGTGTCGTCGCTCACCGAGGGTCGTGACGCCGCCCGGTCGGCGGAGGCCGGAACGTTCCGTCGGTTGGAGCGTGACATTCACGACGGCCCGCAGCAGCGCCTGGTTCGTCTGTCGATGGATCTCGGTCGGGCCGAGATGAAAGCGTCGGGCTCAGATCCTGAACTCAAGGAGGCGTTGGCCGACGCCAAACGCCAAACCACTGATGCGCTGGAGGAGCTTCGAGCCTTGTCTCGTGGCATCGCCCCTCCCGTACTGGTCGACCGGGGGTTGTTGGCCGCTCTGGAGGAGCTTGTTCAACGCTCACCTGTTCCCACCACCGCCGAAATCGACCTGACGCAGGATCGCTTCGAGTCTCACGTCGAGTCGGCGGTGTACTTCTTTGTGTCGGAAGCCTTGACCAACGTGGCCAAACACGCACTAGCCTCCCACGCATCGGTCAAGGTCCTTGAGGAGGACGGCCATGTCTGGATCACCATCACCGATGACGGTGCCGGAGGTGCTGAGTTCACTGACGGCCATGGCCTATCCGGTCTACGCCAGCGGCTGCGGTCAGTTGACGGGCACATGGAGTTGAACTCGCCGCTCGGAGGCCCGACCGTTCTGGTGGCCGAGGTGCCGTGCGCCTGATTGTGGCCGACGATTCGGCGTTGCTGAGGGACGGGCTTGTCCTGCTGTTGACCGAAGCCGGCCACCAGGTTGTGGCCGCGGTGGGGGACGGCCCCAGTTTCGTGGCCGCGGCCGCTGAGTTTCAACCGGACTGCTCAATCGTCGATGTTCGTATGCCTCCGTCCAATACCGATGAGGGCCTGCGGGCTGCGATAACCGTCCGTCAGGCAACACCCGGATCGCGCATTGTGATCCTCTCACAGTACGTCGAGGTCAGCTACCTCGATGACCTGTTGGAGACTGGAGCGGAAGGCATCGGCTATCTACTCAAGGACCGGGTCAGCGACGTTGCCGACTTTCTCTCCCGGCTGGAAGATGTGGCCGCCGGCGGCAGCGTGATCGACCCCTCGGTCATCGGCCAGTTGGTCGGCCGTCGCAAAACGCAACAGCTGCTCGACGACCTCACTCCGAGGGAAACCGACGTCTTGTCACTCATGGCCGAAGGGCGGACCAACGCTTCGATCGCCGAGGCTCTGGTGGTGAGCGAAGGGGCGGTGGAAAAGCACATCCAACGAATTTTCGCCAAGTTGAATTTGTCGCCGGGCGAAGCTCGCCATCGACGCATAACCGCCGTCCTCACCTACCTCGGTTTGGGTCGCTAGCCGCTGCCGTCGAGTACGTGGCTAGGGTCGACACGGTGACACTGACGACAGCTGTTCGAGAAGTAGATCTTTGAGTTTGGAGCGGTTGGGCCTGCTCCACCTGGCGTTCACCTCTGCCATGCTCGGCGTCATCTCGGTGGTGCAGCTGGTGGTTTATCCCCAGTACGAGCTCGTCCCACAGGAGGTGTTCGCCGACTATGTAACCAACCACGGGTTCCTTATCGGCATCGCTTTGGCTCTGTTCGCCCCGGCTGAAGTGTTGCTGGCCCTCTTGCTGTGGCGGCGATCGCCGTCCGGGCAAATCAAGACGGTTGCGTTCATCGCCGGCCTGCTGCTGTTCGGTATCTGGCTCACCACCGCCCTGTGGTTTGGCGTACTGCACGGGCGCTTGATCAGCGAGCCCTACAATCCCGACACCATAGATCTCCTGGCCAACACCAACTGGGCACGAACCGTGCTGTGGTGGGCTCGGGGCGGGCTGGCCGTGTGGCTCGTCGACCGGCTGATCGCCCGAAAATCCAATCAGTTGCCCGGCGGCGGTGTTTAGCGCCCCTCGGGTGCTGCTGCTACAAACGGGCCATGGAGTTCGCCTCGAATCCCGATCACGTTGCCATTGCC
>JAHDFR010000269.1 GCA_020628065.1 Acidimicrobiales bacterium | reverse complement strand
AGATGCCGTGGTAGTGGTACTCGCCGGTGGGCTGGACGTGGGCGTTGTTGAAGTCCAATCCGAGGTCGTAGATGCCCTGCAACGCTTCGATCCGGTAGTTGCTACCGTCGCTGCAGGTGGTGGTTTCGTTGGTCGCCGGCTCGAACTTGACGCCGTTCACGGCTATGCCGGAGGTGCGGACCCGACCGGCGCTGCCGGTGTAGACCGGATCTATGGGTAGCTCCCACGTGAGATCCTGAGCGGAGATGGTGTTGGGGTTGCCGGCGGTGGGGAACTCGCCGGTCTCATGATCCGGCAGAGCGTTGGTGTCGATGCTTCTGGTGGTCCCGTCGACGGTTACGGTCACCATCGTTCCGAAGTTGGAGTCGGCCAGCGTGTAGGACCCCAGGTACTCCGAAGGTAGAGCCGACGGCGACTGACTCGCCTGATCGGAGGTGGCGGCATCAGAGCCCTGGGTGTCATCAGCGGCATCGGAGTCGGCGGCCGCATCTCCGTCGGCGGCATCAGACTCATCGGCAGTGCCGGAAACGTCTGTCTCCTCCGACCCTTCCTGATCGCCGGACTCGATCTCAGCTGAATCCAATGACCCCTGATCCACCGCCTCTTCAGCCGATTCCTCGACCGCAGTGTCGGCGCCGTCGGCGCAAGAGGCCAACACAAGACCGAGAGAGATGATTAAGGCCATGACCGGTTTGGTTCGAGGCCGACCCGCTGCGGTTCTGGGACATTGGTGTTTCATGGCTTCTCATGGTGAGATGGCAAACTGTGAGAAGCCTGTGAGAACGCTCACAGATTGCTTACAAAGTCTGCCGACGGGCGGTGGTGGAGGTTACTTATTCCGTCGGCACACCTGCTGGAACGTCAACCTCCAGCTCGAGTTGGGTCAAGACCCGCCCGGTCCAGTTCTTACCGGAGAGCAGTACGTTCACGGTCGAGCCGCCGCCGTCGATCACCTCAACCACGCCGTATTGGCCTCCGTCGGTGAAAGCTCCATGGCTGTACGGCATTCCGGTTGGGCGGCCCGGCCGGTCCAAGGGGCCGGCGTGCAGTACGGGAAAGCCCGGCTCGCCGTTGTCGGAGTACCCCGAGTTGGTGCCGTCGTCGATGGCGGTGGCGTGATAGTCGCCGCTAACCATGACCAGGTTCTGCACATCAGCGTCAGCCAGCGCATTGGCGATTCTTGCTCGATCATCGGCGAAGCCTCCCCACTGGTCGGAACCCGCACGGTCGATCGAGATCCACGGTGCGGGGCTGACCCACACCACAACGGCGTGAGTGTTGGCCGCGGTCGTCAACTCGTCCACCAGCCACTGTTCCTGGTCTGGACCGAGCATCGAGTCTTCGGTTCGCATTGATCGGGTGTCGGAGATGACCACCCGCACTCGACCAACAGTGAACGCTTGGGCGATGGGGGCGGCGACCTCGGGATCAACTCCATGGTGGGGGACAGCGTGGCGGTAGGCGGTGGACGCCGCATCCCGTGACGGACTGCTGGAGTCGGAATCGTTGTCACCGAAGTCGTGATCGTCCCAAACCCACACGGACGGCGTGGAGCTGAACAATGCCGACTGGGCGGGAGTGCTGATAGATCGACCCAGGGCGGCAATGTGGTCGGCCGGATCGCCGGAGACCAGGTTTGCGTAGTGCAGGTCCCCGGTTGCGACAAACAGATCGGGGTCTTCGCCCTTGATGGCTTCGAAGACGACCCCGTTTGACCCGGAACGGGCGCATGAGCCGAAGGTCATTGTCAGGTTCTGGGCGCCGGCGGCGTGGGTCCGAAAGACGCTGTCGGGCTCCAACGGCTGATCGCCGGACGCGCTGTCTCCGGCCGGACTTGGGGCAACTCGGTAGTGGTGCTCCGTGTCGGGCCGCAGGTCGGCCAGCTCGAAGCGGGCGACGCCATATGGATCGGTAGCCGCAGACACCGTCTGACTCGGGCCGCCCTCGGTCCAATAGGCCAACACATGGTCGCCGGGGCCGAGCCCGCCGGCGACAACAGTGGCCTCCGTTGCGGTGACCCCGCCGACCCACAGCCAGTGAGCCGACCAGTCGGGAGTAGGCAACGTCGACTCCGCATGCGTCGGACCGTAGGCAACGTTGTAGGCATGAAAAGCCCCGTAGATAGGCGAGATCAGCACTATGGCAGCTCCCAGGGGGACCGCCAGGCCGGACCACGCCGATGAGCCGGATTGCGTTGCCCGGGTCGCCAGCATTTGGGCAAGAACAACAACCGGCACCGCCACCGCCAATGGCAGTAGTGCCACCACCGGCTTGAACTCGACCGCAGTGATGGCCACCACCCAGGCCAGGACAACAACCATCAGGACAAAGGCCACGGCCCGAGACTTGGACACCACCAACATCGCCAACGAAGCCATAACAGCGAACGCAGTGAACATTGGGGTGGTCAGCGACGGTCCAATACCAAAGCCGAAGGGGTTCTGCGGCAAGACGACCAACCGTGGGACCTGCAGCAAAACGGCGGAGGCGATCGCAGCGAGAACCGCGGCCACCATGACTGACCGAGGCTGCCCGCTTTTCGGTTGATCTACCGCTTGATCTACCGCTTGATCTATCGGTAGGTCGTCAGCTTGATCGCCGTCCATCCTCTTGCACCGTAGCCATCGCCAGCCGGCAACGTCGGTAACCGGCCTACTCAACGGCGCATGGCACCGTCGCCCATTGGCCTGACCCGTGTCGGTAGTCGCCATGAACCCTTCGCCGATGGTCGAGCTTGGAACCAGGGAGCTGGAGTCATCATTTGCATCAACCAAGACACAAAATCTCTTTCAATTTCAACTATTGACACTGATTATCTCATGCATGATACATTCGGTATCTATGCAGTTGCATGACGCCGCATCGGGGGACGCGTCGCTCGATACAGACATCCCAACCACCGTTCGGTTGGGTGACCAGCTTGCTTTGCCCTGTACGCCGCGACCAACACAATCACCCGGACCTACCGGCCACTGTTGGATCGCATTGGCATCACCTATCCGCAGTACCTCGTTCTCCTCATCATTTGGGAGCACAAGTCGCCGTCGATCGGCGAGATAGCCGATCATCTAAAGTTGCCTACCCATGCCATCTCGCCACTCATCGACCGCCTTGAGGGCCGGGGTTTGGTGAGCCGCTTCTCCGACGAAGTCGACGGTCGCAGAGTCCTGGTACAGGCCACACCCGAAGGGGTCGAGCTGGAGGCGGGGGCCGCCGCCGCCTGGCACGAGGTGAAGTGCCGAACTCTGCTTTCCGATTCGGAGCTCGGTGACTTCCGAACGCAGCTGATGGACTTGATTGACCGAATGCAGGTCGCTTCATGAGCCGCGTACCCCAAGATCGCCCGCGTCGTATTCCCGCCGCAACGACCGGGTGGAACACGGAGCGGGGGTCGTAGCCGTTTCGAAAGATTTCCCTCCCGAAATGGCTTGACCCCCGCACCGGCACTAGGCACACCAGGACCACTGATCCGCCGCGATGCAGCATCCTGATGTCCTATTAATGTCCAATATAGCTCATCGAGGCTGCTCGTTAATCGCGCCACTTGCCGTCACCGCAGACCGAATCAATTCGATGTTTGCGCAGCCACATCTCAGGA
>JAHDFR010000268.1 GCA_020628065.1 Acidimicrobiales bacterium | reverse complement strand
ACCGGCAGACCATGCCGCAACCGGACGCTGAGCCGGGCGACATGCATGGCCAAACTGCTGCGAAGTGCGGCGTCATCGGCCAAACTCGGATGCAGCCGCTGAGCAGCCAACCGAAGCAGGTCGTCAATGGCCTGGTCCATGTCGGCCGACGGCTGATCGACAGCCACCAGCGCATCAAGTCCAAGCACATACTCAGTGATACCCGCCGCCTCCTCAGGAGACAGCTCAACCCCGGCCTCGTCGGCAACTGCTGACACCAACGAAGCCACGGCCTCCGATGCCGGATGATCAACCAGCGAAACAAACTGCCCCGGGTCAAGCTTGATGAAACGACCATTACTGATCCGATTCAAGGACACAGCCAGGTACATGGCCAGCACCACGTCCAAATTGCCTGCCGCCTCACCCAAACGAAGGTCGCTGGTGGTGACCGCGTCGTAGCAAACACGCAAAGGTAGATCGGCGATACGGTCCTTCAGCCCAGCGGGCACGCGAGTACGGACCTGCTGGGCGTCATCGAAGTCGACCGTGGTCAGCTCATCGAGCACACCGGGCGGAATGGACTCAAGAAACAGCTGCACACTGGCCCGACGGATTCTCCGCTCGGAGCCAAACACCATTAGGCCCTTGCCCGGCTTGCGGTACAGCGGAAGCTCGTTGCTCTCGAACCATTCCTCACACCGACGAAGATCACGCCGGGCCGACGTCTTCGAAACCTCCAGCTCTTCGGTCAGCTGATCAAGGGTCACCACTTCGGGAGCAGCCGCCAGCAGAGTAGCCGTCATCAAATGCTCCCGCTCGTCCTGGCTGTACACCCGGGGAGCCTGCAACCGGTCCTCAAGATCGGACAGAATCTGGGCTCTGGCCTCAGTAGTGGCGATAACGCTCAGGCCCAACCCGGGCTGTCGGCTCAACTCAGCACCGAACGACGTCAAGTACCGGTCAACGGCGTCAAGACGGTAGCGGACCACACGATTACTCAGACCTAAATCGGTGGCCAACTCCGAGGTACTCCGGGGAGCGTTCTGTTCGACCAACCACCGGACGATACGAACAACCCGGGAATCGACCGCAGCGGTCACGAGTCAATCAACGTGTTGAGAGTGGATCGACGAATCTCATCGACATCGCCAGCGGCAACCACCTCGGCCGCACCGGCACGAACCTGATCCACATCAAGCTCAGCAATAGTGGACTTAATCAGGTTCACCGACGGGGCGGCGACAGACAACTTGTCAATACCCATCTCGGCAAACAGAGTAGCCGCCAAAGGATCGGCGGCTGCGAGACCACAAACCGAAACCGACTTGCCGTGTCTACGGCCGGCCTCAGCGGTCAAACGACACAGAGCCAACACCGCCGGGTGGAGCGGATCATGCAAGTGCTCAAGCGCAGTGTTCATGCGGTCAGCCGCCATGGTGTACTGCGTCAGGTCGTTGGTTCCGATCGAGAAGAAATCGACGATCGGCGCCATCTGCTCGGCCAGCAGCGCGGCCGAAGGAACCTCGATCATCACCCCGAACTCAAACGGTCCGATCTCATGGCCCTCATCGACCAACTCCACGGCCAGCTGTTCCAAGGTGGCCTTCACCGAAGCCGCCTCGGCCGGCGTGGCGATCATGGGCACCATGATGGCCAACTTGCCATGGACCGACGCCCGAAGCAGGGCCCGGAGCTGCGTCCGCAACAACTTCGGGTAGGCCTCATACGTTCTGACCCCACGAACACCGAGAAACGGGTTCTCCTCAGTATCCATGTTCATGAACTTGGCCGGCTTGTCGCCGCCAATATCAAAAGTGCGGATGGTGACCGTGTGATTGAACGCACTCAGCGCCCCAATGTAGATCTCGACCTGCTCGTCCTCGGTCGGCGGTTCCAGCCGATCCATGTAGAGGAACTCAGTACGCATCAAACCAATGCCGTCCGCCCCTTGAGCCACGGCACGCTCCACATCTGAGGCGCTACCAACGTTGGCGCAAACCGTCATCGGCTCATCGCCAAAAGAAACGGCGACGCCCCGATACTTCTGCATCGACAACCTGGCCTGCTCCTCCCGCCTGGCCCGCTCGGCGAAATCAGCCGCCGTCGCCTCATCAGGATCGACAACTACTTCACCGGTCGAACCGTCAAGAACAGCCGACAGGCCGGACTCGGCTCCACTCAACAGCCCGGTTACACCGACAACGGCCGGGACCCCCATCGAGCGGGCGATGATCGACACGTGACTGGTCGGACCACCCTCCTCAGTAGCGAAACCGGCAACCAGTTCCGGGTCCAACAGCGCCGTCTCCGCCGCCGTCAAAAGCCGAGCACACAAGATGGCGGGCTCGGTCAACGAGACCGCATCCGGCATTGGCTGACCCGACAGTCGCCAACAGATCCGGTCGATCACCTCACCGACGTCATCGGCCCGGGCAGCCAGGTAAGGATCAGGAATAGCCCGAAACATCTCGGTCAAATGGTCAGACGTCTTGTTCAATGCATCGTTGAACGACGCCCCGGCATCAAGATGCTCAACCACCGTGTCGACAATCATCGGATCCTGCGCCATCAACGACTGCGCCTCCAACACCCCGGCAGCCTCACTTTGGCCCCGCTTGGAAGCAGTACCGCTCAGCTCCGTCAACTCGGCCGCCACCGCCGCCGTGGCATCGGCCAACGCCGACGCCGGGTCATCGGGAGTCGGCACCTCCGGCCGCTCATGGCCAATCACATTGATGGTGGCCGCTGCCACTCCGGGGGACGCCCCGGCTCCGCTGAGACTCTTCATCGCTGGTCCTTCTACTTCTTGCGGCTGGATTTGGTCGCAGCCAGAACGCTGATGTCATCTTGTGCCTGTAGCTCTCGATACAACACCGCACCGGCCACCATCGTGACACTTGTGGTCACGATCAACCCGGCCAACGCCAACGAAACGGTCAACGGACTAACGACCGGATCTCCATTGCTGTCCGGTATGCCGAGGCCCAATGCCCCAAAGGACGTGAACAACAACAAAATGGCACCCAACCCGAATAGGGCAATCCGGCGGCCCTCAGTTAGACGAACGCTCAAGCCGAGGGCTTTCAGTCCGCTGTCAGTGCGCCTATCGGCGATGAAGTAACCATAGAAGGCATAGAGGAGCACAACGAAGATCGCCGGAATCCCTCGCAAGTACCGGAGACCAAGACCAGCGCCAGCCCAAAACCATAGCGACGCCACCGCTTGGGCCATAAACATCTCAAGACTTCGGAACGGGCGGCCAAGCGACGGACGCTCACCGGCAGCCGCTTCGAGAGCGTAACAAAACCACGGGTAGGCGACGGTGCCCACGGCGGCGAGACCAAGAATGAATACGATCAGATCGACGACGCGGTCGACCAACGCAGCGTCGGTCGGCACTGACTGCGATGGTAAAGCAATCGCGAAATAGAACACCGTCAGCGCAGCCAACGTAATCAGTCCCCCTAGTGACAGAGCGACAACCCCTCGCAGGTAACCGGCGATTGCCTCCCGGAGAAGTCGCCCAGGCCCGATAGGGAAGATTCTTGCCTTCTTGTCGCCTCCGCCGCTCATGACTCGTCGACCAACTCGGTTTCGAGCAACGACGAGTTCACCATCT